>CAUQCU010000061.1:0-11856 GCA_963516555.1 Campylobacter concisus
AAATTTAAAAGAGAAAAGCCATATAAAAATATGGCTTTAAATTTTAATGCTCGTGCTCGCTAATAGCGACTGCGCCAGCTAGATAAACGTAAGTTAGCATCATGAAAATAAATGTTTGCAAAACAGCCATAAGTGTTAGAAGTGCAAAGGCTGGAAGTGGAGCAAACCAAGGTGCAAGTGTAAGCATCGCAAGTAAGAACAAGTCATCGCCCTTGATGTTACCAAAAAGACGGAAAGATAGCGAAACTACACGTGAAAGATGTGAGATGACTTCGACTGGAAACATTATAGGAGCTAGAAATTTGTTTGGTCCCATGAAGTGTCCAAAGTATTTGAAAAAGCCATTTTCTCTAATGCCCTCAAAGTTGTAGTAAATAAATACAACCAAAGCCAAAACTAGAGTTAAATTTAAGCTTGAGCTTGGTGACTCAAAGCCAGGGATGATGCCGATGACGTTTGAGAAAAATACGATAAAGCCGATAGTTGCGACAAGTGGAAGGTATTTTCTAGCTAGCTTTTCACTACCTAAAGTATCCTTGCCCATAGAGATAACGCCCTCTAAATAAGCCTCAACTATGTTTTGAAGGCCTCTTGGCACAAGCTGCATTTTACTCCTTGCGATGTAAGCAACGATGAGGATGATCAGAGCTACAAGGCAAAAGTGAAACGCATAGACAAAGGCATGTGAATGGTTTAGCAAATTTGAGAATAGAAACAAATCTTTCATTGATTTACCTTAGATTTAGAATTTTGCGTGATTGTAACAAAATTATTGTTAAAACATTTTTAATTTTAAGCCTTGAAGTAGTCAAAAAGTAGTTTGCAAATGGTCGCTGCGACAACTATCAAAAACATCGTTCTAATAAATTTGACCTCTTTTTTGATGACTAAATTTGAGCCAAAATAAGCTCCTAAAATTTGCCCCACAGCCATCAAAAAGCCAACTAACCAAAGTATCTGCCCGCCAGCTATAAAAACACCAAGTGCCACGATGTTGCTGGTGAAATTTAAAGCCTTTGTGTGAGCGACCGCCTTTTTTAAATTTAGCCCAATTAAAGCCACCATCGCAAACATCCAAAACGAGCCTGCTCCTGGGCCAAAAAAGCCGTCATAAAAGCCAAGAATTAGTCCAAAAATGACATAAAAAAGCCTCTCATTCATCTTTGCAGCCCTGTCGTTCTCGCCTATTTTTGGCATAAAAAGCGTGTAGATAAAGATGGCGATTAGCAGAAATGGGATGATTATTTTTAAGAAATTTGCATTTAAAAACAAGATGAGCGTTGCACCGATGGCCGCTCCAATAAATGTAAAAACTATGCCAACAAAGCACTCTTTGTAATTAATCAGCCCTTTTTTGGTGAAATTTAGCGTTGCCGTGAAGCTGCCAAATACGCCTTGAAGCTTGTTTGTGCCAAGGGCAAGATGAGGTGGCACGCCCATAGCCATGATAGCTGGCAAGGTGATCAGTCCGCCGCCTCCTGCGATCGCGTCGATAAAACCACCCAAAAACGCAGCGACAAAAAAGATAGTGTAGCTAAGTAGGTCAAATTCCATTTTTGTTCTTTGTAAATTTAAGTTAAAAAGCGGATTGTAGTTTAAAATTTTGAAATTTCATCTTAGAAATGGAGGTTAAATTTGAGCGAGAAATTTAAAAAAGCCTTTAAACATATAAATTTAAAGGCTTTTTGTGGGGCTTAATTATTTAATAACGCCACAAAGCATTCTAGCACCGCCACCACCAAGTGCTTTTGGCTGATCACTATGGTTGTCGCCACCGACGTGAACCATTAGCGAGTGACCTTTTAGCTCGTCAAGATTTTTTATCTTTGGAGCTAGCACTGGGTAGTTTGCATTGCCCTCAGCATCTACGTAAAGTGCTGGTAGATCGCCTTTGTGACCCTTATCGTCCCATGCAAATGAGTGCATCTTTGTCTCAGCTGGATCCCAGTGACCGCCTGCTTTCATACCAAGACCTTTTTCAGTCGCGCCACAATCAGCATTTTGGTGAACGTGAAAGCCATGAAGTCCTGCAGGAAGACCTTTTAAATTTGGAAAAAACGCAACGCCGTAGTTTGTCTTAACAGCCACTACTTCGCCAACGCTCTTATCGCCTTTTTCGCTTAGCTCATTAACAGGTATAACTAGATGTTCGCCAGCCTTTGGATCAAAGTGATGACCCTCGTGAGCAAAAAGCAAAGTTCCTAAAACTGCACTTAGTAAAACGATTTTTTTCATACAAGCTCCTTATGGATAAAATTGTATGGCAAGTCTATCCTAAATTTAAAAATTTAGCAATAATTTTTATTTTTTGAGATTTTTTACGATGGTTTCTAGCTCTTTGCTCTGCCCTATCCTGTAAAGCGCAAAGTCGTATTTTATCGGGTCAAGCTCGTCAAATTCTCTAAGTTTTTTTGTAAGATCCATGACCGCTTTGAAGTCGTAGCTCTTTCTATTTATAAGCCCTAAATTTAACGAAACCCTATGCGTATGCACGTCAAGTGGCATCAAAAGTCTGTCTTTTGGCAAATTTTTAAATAGCCCAAGATCGATGTCGCTATCTCGCACCATCCAGCGAAGATACATGTTATAGCGTTTATATGGACTTTGCGGCTCTTTCTCAAAACTCTTGCCAAAGAAAAACTCATATCCGTCTGAGCGGTAAGAATTTAGCCCATAAATAAATTTAATAAGCTCATTTACTGCTTCTATCATCTCGCCGTTTTTTGCAAGACCTTGGCGCAAAATTTCTTCTATGTTAGCCTCTTTTTTCAGGCGCGAAAGTGTGATAAAAATTTCTTTTACGTCGTTTTCATTTTGAAAGCGGTATATAAAATTTGATAAATTTTTCTTGATATTTTGCTCGCTCTCATCAAGCAGGCTAAATTCAAGCGAATTTAGAAATTTCACTATCATTTTTGCGTTGCCATAAGCAAATAACGCGCAAATGAGCGCTATGTTTGGCTCTTTAAATTTAGTGGCTACTTGAAGTGGGTCCGGGGCGTCAAATAGCCCCGAATTTGTATTTTTACTAATTACGTGTGAGTCTAAAAGGCTCTTTAGTTCGCTCATTGTTTTAGTGAAAGAAGCGTGTCAAGCATCTGATCAACTGTCGTGATGATCTTTGCTGCTGCGCCGTAGCTTGCTTGAAAGCGGATCAAGTTTGTAAGCTCTTCGTTGGTATCTACGCCACTTGTTGATTGAAACTCCTCTTCAGCAGTCCTTTGCAAAGATGTATTTGTGTCGTGGATGGTATTGTTCGCCTCGGTATCGCTCGCCATATCGGTCGTAAAATAACGATAATATCCCTCGATCGTCTCATCTCTATCAAGCGCAGTGCCACTTGAGTAAAATGTCTGCTTTTGGTACTGAAGTTGGATCATCTTGTTTGCAACTTCGTTGTTACCCACGACTGGCTTTGAGTAGGCACGAAGCTTTGTATGATCTTGGGTGAAATTTTGATTGATGCCTATTGTATTTGAGTTTGTGCCAGAGAAAAATCTGTTGATACCAACAACGCCTGGGAAATTTGTGCCGTGATCGACTATTGAGATGCTATAAAGCCCTTGAGCTTGCTTTGGTATGAGCGCAAATGTGCCTTGATGCGTGTTTTTATCATAAAAATACGACGCTTCAAAAAAGTCATCAACGTCATTTAGCATGTTATTATCGTTGTTATCGTCTGAATTTGAGTTAAAATCCTGCACAACAGAGTTGCCGTATTTTGTATCGTTCATCGTCGTAGTGCCGTTTATCTCGATAGTTTTTTTAGCTACGACGTTGCCTTTGTTGTCATAAACGATAGCATCAAAACTGCCATTTCTTATGCTGTTATCGTGGTTCATCAGCGTCTTGTCATTTTCTAGGTAGCTGATCGGATCTGAGTTTGAAATTTCAACCGCAGACTCGGCATAGACGTTATTTGTGCTAGTTATTAAAGTTTTTGAAAATGTATTTAGATTGTCGATATATTTTTGGATAATACCATCGCTAAATTTATCATTGTCTGGCTCGTAGTTACGGCCCCTAAGATCAAGCGCGGCGCCTATCTTGCCATTTGTGATCTTCTCCTCCATAGGGATGCGTCTGCCATCTTCTCTTTCATAATAAATTTTTGTGTATTGCCCACTCTCAGTTGAGCTCATAGAAATTTCATGAAAATTTACACCATCAACGATGCTCACACCGCCGATATTTAGGTTGTAGTATCTTCCTTGATCGCTTATGCCTGTATCTATCCTTGACTCGCTTTTTAGATCGCTTTTATAAACAGCTGTATTTACCAGCTTTGACATAGCAAGCTCTAGCTCATCGCGCTTGTCACGAAGGTCGTTTGCATTTATCTTGATGCCAGCGTCTGCACCAGATTCAACTCTTTGAATTTGCTTATTTATATTTGCTATTTGCTTGCCAAGTGAGTTTATCTCGTTTATATTTATCTTTATAGTCTCATCTATCTGCGTGTGCATATCATAAAGCATCTTTGATGAGCGGTTGATGCTACCTGTTAAAACGCTAGCTTTGTTTATCAGATTTACCTTTTGAGCGCCCTCGTCTGGGTTTGAAGCAAAGTTGTTCCACGCTGCAAAATACTCCTGTATATCTTTTACCATGCCATTATCTTTTAGATCTGGGAAGTATTTTGTCGCCTCTTGTAAAATTCTCTGTTTATAGCCTGTATTTTCTAAATTTGATGATGAATATTTTAATCTTGAATAGGCAAACTCGTCGTGAAGTCTTGTCACAGTATCTACTTGCGTACCTGTGCCAACGCCGCCAGGGACAGTGTTCATCGCTGGAGATGCTGACTGGACTACACGCTGCCTTGTGTAGTAGTTACTATTGGCGTTTGTGATGTTGTTTCCAGTTGTGCTTATTTGCACTTGGGCTGCATTTAGCCCTGAAACGCCTGTGCCTAATGACATAAAGATATTAGCCATTTGTTAAACCCTTGATTTGTAAAAATTATTATCTGTGCCGCTACCGTCTTGTCCGTATTCATTAGTCTGAGTACCAAAGACTTTTTTGCTAAGTGAGTCAAAAAACTCCTTCACAACAACGACGTGTCTTGCATATTCTTTATTTACTTTATGCAAAATTTCAAGCTTTGAACGCATAAGCACTAGCTTTGACTTCACTTCATCATCTAAAACATTTGCAAGTGTTGTAGTGCCACTCTCTTTTGAGACCCTTAAAAGCTCTTTATCCAAAGCTCTTTTGGTATCTTCAAAAGCGCGCACAAGAGCATTTTTCTTCTTCACGCTCTCATCAACGCTTGAGTGCTTCGCCTCTTTTATGTTGGCGATATCTTGCATCGTTAAATTTATAAGCTCGTCTAGCTCGCCTATGGCCTCGTCCAAAAGCTTCTTTATCATTTAAATTCCTTTAAATTTAGAGCAACGCATCAGCCACAGCCTTAGCTGTTTTAGAGATATCTACCTGATAGGTGCCATTTGCTATTGCATCAGCTATCTCTTTTACTCTTGCGTTTTCGTTTGTTTTTACTTCTTTGTTTTCATTTTCAACTCTAGCATCGCTATTTTTATTTAGCGTATTTGCCTGGTAGTTTGGTCTTTGGTTCAAAGGAGTTATCATATCTATACCTCTTAAAATAAAATGTTTATATCACTACATCGGCAAAATATAAATTTACTTAAGAGTCTCTCTTTAAAAAATCGTATAAAAGTTCTGAAAAACCTAAATTTCCACTCAAAGCTTTGCTCATAGCGTCGTTATACATAGACCTGTAAATGTCGCTGCCAGCGGCTTTTGGATAGAGTGAGTTCTTATCATCTTCTTTTAAAGCGATATCAAGAACAGCTTTTACCATAAATGCTTCAAAAGCGTCAGTTTGCTCTTTTAAAAGTGCATCTTGTTTGGCATTTGCATTTTTTATCTTGTTTGCTGAGATGTCATTGTATGAATTTAGTGCTAGGGTATTGTCTATTTGCATTATATTATCTCCAGATCGACTTGTATCGCGCCAACTCGTTTTAAATTTTCAAGTATCGAGATGATATCACTTGGTGTTGCGCCAAGCTTGTTTAGCGCTCTTGTCACGTTTGCAACGGTTGTTTTCTCGCCTGAAATTTTAAGTAGATTTTGGCTAGGGGCTACTGAGGTGTCGCTACCTATATTTACATCATTTTGCGCCGCCTCTTCGTAGCTGTTTGGCTCTATCTTTATAGTTATAGCGCCATGAGTTATCACGACTGGACTAACTACCGCGTTTATGCCGCTAACTATCGTGCCAGTTCTCTCATCAACTACGATCTTCTCATCTGGCTTATACTCCACGTCAAGATCAAGTACAGCGCTTGCAAGCTCGATGATGCTAACATCATCTGGCTTTTTAATAATGACCGTTCTTGGATCTATCGCCTTTGCAGTATCGTCTGAGATGTTTGCATTTATGGCGTTTTGGATATCAAGAGCGGTTTTGAAATTTGTATCTTTTAGGCTTAACTTTATGCTATCTTGGTTGTAGATATCGTAAGTTACTTCACGCTCCACAAGGGCACCATTTAAGATAGTGCCAACGGTTGGGTGATTGCCACCACTTCTTCCTGCACTCTTGCCACCAATGCTTAGAGGTCCTTGAGCTAAAGCGTAGATATCGCCATCAACGCCCTTTAGCGGAGTCATAAGAAGTGTGCCACCTTGTAAACTTTTTGCATCACCGATAGATGAGATTTCTATATCAAGCTTGTCGCCATGCCTTGCAAATGCAGGCAATTTTGCTGTCACCATAACAGCGGCTGCGTTTTTAGACTTGATATCATCTGGATTTATCTTGACATTTACACCTTGAAGCATGTTTGATAGCGACTGGATAGTAAATTTTGACGTTGAGCCGTCCCCTGTGCCGTTTAGCCCGACGACTAAACCATAGCCTATTAGTTGGTTATCCCTTACGCCAACGATGTTTGCAAGCTCTTTTATCTGCGTAGCAAAGGCTGAAGTAGCTATCACTGAAGCTGCTACAAAAGATAAAATTTTTTTCATATTTTTTCCTAAAATTTAGCTATTTTAGGTTTTTAAAGCAAAAGATGTTCCAAATTTTACTGAAAATAAGAGAGCGAAGTGGCTCCAAATTTTTTAAATTTAACAAGTTTATACGCAGAAATTTCATCACCAAATTTAAAGTCGCTGTTATGCTCAAAAACTATCATATAAATTTTCTCTTTTTTTAGCTGCGAGATCAAATTTACTAGCTTTTCGTAGATATCATCAAAGCCAGCCCTTATGTCAAATGGCGGATCAAGATAGAGTAAAACCTTGCCATTTTGCGAATTTACAAGATCAGGCAAGAGCGCAAAGCTATCGCCATTTATAGCTTTTAAATTTGAACCTTGCAAGCTTGCAAGGTTGCTTTGAGTTATCTTAAAAGCAGCCCTATCTTTTTCGATAGCGATAGCCTCACGCGCTCCGTTGCTAACGGCCTCGCTTGCCATCACGCCGCTTCCGCCAAAACCCTCTATAAATGTAAGTGAGTAAATTTCATCTCTGATGACGTTAAAAAAGGACTCTTTTACGATGCTTTTTGTGCTTCTTGTCGTGCTTAGACTTGGCAATTCAAGCCTTTTGCCTTTAAATTTACCACTTGATATTTTGGTGTAAAGTTTCACTGATTTGCCCTTAAAATTTCAAACAGATCGGCTTTAAATTTATCAATTAAGAGTGATACTTTTTGCTCCAAACTCTTTTCATTTACTATCTGATCTGGCTCTTTTGCCTTTGAAATTTGCGTGGCTGAGTAAAACTCCTCTAGCGTATCAAGAAGAGTGGTTTTGTTAAACGGATGAGAAAGATGGGCGTTCTTACCTATTATAAATAGCGGTTTTTTTGTGACGATCTCGCGGTCACTTACTACAAAATCACAATCCTTATGATGAGCGGCTAAATTTCCACAAAAAAGCAGCAAGGTCTTTTGCAGCAAAATGCAGTCGCATTCAAATGAAATTTTCATATCCCGTCCTATAAATTTTGCTCGATTTTAACCTAAATAATCAAAAATTTATATAAATACTAAAGGAATTTAAAATTTTACCGATGTAGGAGCTAGCGTAAGTTTTAAGGAGTAAAACTATGGAAATTTTCAAAGCAGCGGCAAATCAAACACTTGATGCAAGCATGAGCACGTCGGCTCAGCGTCAAATCGATAGCAGACCTATCGAGCACTCTGATGTCAAAGTAAATGCCGACAAAAACGGCAAGTCAAAGGATGCTAACGAGCTTGACGGACTTAGCAACGAGGATCTTGCTAGAAAAACAAGAGAGGTCACTGATAGGTTAAACTATCAGATGCAACAGCTCGATACTAATGTAAGATTTGCTTACAACGAGAAGTTAAATTTAATGGTAGTGCAAGTAAAAGACGCCAAAACAGGCGAAGAGATAACACAGCTTCCAAGTAAAGAAGCTATAAAAATCAGCGAGTATTTCAAAGAAAGTATCGGAATACTTTTTGACAAGGAGAGTTAAAAATGGCAGTAGGTAACGTAACAAATTTAGGCATCGGTACAAAAAATAGCGGCCTAAACGATGAGCTTATCAAGAAACTAAAAGAGGCTGATGAGGCGGGACAGATCAAACCACTTACAACAAGACTAGAGAAAAATGAGCTTAAGCAAAAGGACCTTGCGGCTCTAAAAACTCTTGTTAGCAACGTAAATGTTAGTGGTAAAACACTTGGCGGCGAGGCACTTTATCTAAAAAGAAATACAAATAACGCTGGCAAGAGCGTCACTGCTTCTGCTGCAAACGGCGTTAGTGTGCAAAGCTTTAGTATCGATGTGCAAAAACTTGCTCAAAAAGATACATTTCAAAGCAAGAATTTCAAAAATTCTTCAAGCATGGTGGGTGCGACAAATACTGGCTCGTTTGACGTTGAGATCGATGGACAAAAATTCTCTATCGGTGTGACAAGATCGACAACATATCAAGATATCGTTGATAAGATAAATGACGTAAGTGGCGGTAAATTGCAAGCTAGAATTTTAAATGTTGGTGGCGATAAACCAAATCAAATAATGCTTCAATCAGGCAGCACTGGTGCTACACAGACTATCAAATTTTCAAACGACACTGCTGGCATTTTAGACAAGCTTGGCTGGGATGATACGCAGTTTCAAGATACAGACGAGCATGGCACAGCGCTAACAAATCCTGATGGCACGCCAAAGATGACATCAAATTTGGAGAAAAATAGAATTTTAAAAGCACAAGATGCAGAATTTACATATAACGGCGTAAATATCAAAAGAAGCAAAAATAGCTTTGATGATCTAAGACCTGGCGTAAATATCACGCTAAATGAGACTGGCAAGACAAATGTCAGCATCTCTCAAAACACTGAAGAGGTCGTAAAAGCGGTTGAAGAGTTTATAAAAGACTACAACCTAATGACTATGAACCTTGAGATCGCTACAAAATATGATGAAGAAAAAGGCGCTGGTACTTTCCAAGGCGTAAGTGAAATTTCAAGCCTTAGATCAAACATCGGACGTCTAGTAAATGGTCAAGATAGCGAAGGCAAAGCGCTAAGTAAATTTGGCATAGTGCCAGATAAAGACGGTCAGCTTCAGCTTGATCTAAATAAATTTAACGCTGCTCTTAGTAAAGATCCAGAAGAAATTCAGAAATTTTTCATGGGTTCAAGCAAGACTGAGCCGATAAGCTACATGGGTAACTCAACCGTTAGCGCAGGTGCGTTAAATATCCAAGCTGGCGATCTAACGATAAATGGCAAGTCAGTTATATTTTCAACCACAGCTGGCGGGACAGCTGAAGATAACGCTCTAAAACTTCAACAAGCTATCAATGACGCTGGCATCGACGGTGTCACAGCTAGCCTTGATCAAAGCGGCAAGAGGATCATCCTAAAAAGAAGTGATGGCGAAAATATCGAAGTAAAAGGCAAAGCTTCTGCACTAGCAACTCTTGGTATGAGCGAAGCCACTGTAAATCCAGTGACTAAAAAAACTGATGGTCTTTTTACAAAGCTAGCTAAGATGCTTGATGGTGCTGTTGGCAAAGAAGGTACGATGATCGCTATGCAAAATCAGCTAAAAGATGAGAGTGAGTCTATCACCAAAAACAAAGAGAGCACTCAAAAGCTTTTAGATGAGAAATATACAACGATGCAAGAGCGCTTCATCAAGTATAACGCTATCATCGCAAGTTTAGAAAATCAGTTTGCTACACTAAAATCAATGATAGATGCTGAGCTAAACAATAAGAACTAAGAGAGAAAAATGAATCAAAGTGCATATAGTGCATACGCACAGTCGAGTTTCGGGGGCATCGAGTCCCCGACTAAATTAATAGAAATGCTTTATGACGGAATTTTGAAATTTATATTTCGCACAAAAAAAGCGATCGAAGCTGGAGATATAGAGAAAAAAGTCTATTATATAAACAGAGCAAACGCTATCTTTGTCGAGCTTTTAAACTCGCTTGATTATTCTCAAGGCGACGTAGCTCACTATCTTAGCGGACTTTATACAAGACAGATGCAGCTTCTTGCTATGGCAAATATCCAAAATGATATTAACGCGCTAAATGAAGTAACAAATGTCGTAAAGCAGTTATCAGAAGCATGGAGGGAGGTAACATCAGGTGAATAGTTGGATCAATGAATTTAAGCTAGCGTTAATAAACGAAGATACAAGAAAGCTAGCTGCACTATCACAAAGCTTTAGCGAAGATATGTTTAAAAGCTTAGCTTCGGCTCAAGAAGCACAAGCGCTAATAGGCGGTGCGATAGAGCTTTTTAAAACTAAATCTTCACACATCCAAAACGAGCTTACAAAACTACAAAAAGCTCAAAAATACGTAAAAAACTAATCTAATCTCAAACTTTCAAGGCACGGCAAATTTGCCGGTTTTGTCTTGAAAATCTTTTAAATTTACCAACTGCTTGCTACTTGAAATTTACTCTAAATTTAAGGGAGGCACGGCGTTAAGCCGAGTTCTGTCTTGAGCGATCATTTATCTACGCTTGCTTTTACAAACAAGCTCTAGCGAAGGGTTTTAATATAAGACCAAAACCATCCCTTCTTACTGCAAGTTGGGTTTATATGGCCACGCAAGTTACCAAGCGCGCCGGTGGGCTCTTACCCCGCCGTTTCACCTTTACCGCCAAGGCGGAAGTTTGCTTTCTGTTACACTATCCCTTAGGTTTCCCTAGCCATCCGTTAGATGGAACTTTGTCTTATCGCAGCTCGGACTTTCCTCTTTTGCAAGATGCAAAAGCGACCGCTTACCGTGCCAGAGCGTGATTATATTTAAAAATATATAAATTTACCCTGCGACCAAATTTTTCATCAAATTTTATAAACTTATCTAAGAAATTTTTTGATTTTTGAGCCTAAATTTTGTCACAACTTGGTATGAAATTAATTTTTTTATTTAATCTTTTTAAAATTTCTCTACAAAAACAAGAGTAAAACGCTCCAAATTTCACTTTTTTGTTATTTTGCTTTGAACCTTAAACCAATCTAATAAAATAGACGACAAATCAACAAAATGATACAAATTTAAATTTTAATCCCTCAAAAGCGCAATTTTCTTGCTTTTGCCAAACTATAAATTTTGCTTAAAAAGCTAAATTTAAATAGCAATTTTTTATAAATTTTTACTCCAGTTTCATAAAAGTTATAATTATAAATACAAAGCAAACAAAAATTTAAAATTCGTTATTTTTCCCCAAAATTCTATATGTTTTACGAGAAAAAATTTGTATAATAAACCCTTAAAATCTAAACCAAGGAGGATATAGATGAATTTGCGTAGCATCTTAGTCAAGGTCTCAGCGATCATCGCTTTAGTTCTTGCCATTTGTATGGCTTGCTTTGT
>CAUQCU010000062.1:0-11436 GCA_963516555.1 Campylobacter concisus
GACTCCTCCATCGGACGCACCTCTTTGATCTCCTCGTTTTGCTGGGTGGCTAGCTCAGATGCCATTAGCGCTTGCATGTCAAAGCGTGCTTGCTGGTTTGCATGCACCTGCGAGACGACTGGGGCGTTTTGGTTGATGAAGTTGCTGTTTCCTAAAGGTGTTACCGCCATTTTTAGCCTTTATTTATGATGATCGTTTTGTAGTTTGTGTAAGTGACGTTCGCGCCATTTTCACGCCTTAAATTTTCGCGTTTGGTGTAATCCACCTCGTATCTGCCAGCCCCTTTTACGCTAAATTCCACGCAAAATTTAGCAGCCATTTCTAGCACGTCCTCAGGCACTTTGCTTTTGTTTGTTTTTATGATGACGTGAGCGCTTGGGGCGTCTTTTAGATGAAGCCAGATGTCGTCTTTTTTGGCGAGATCTAGTAAATTTATATTGCCTTTTTCGTTTCTGCCAACTAAGATTTTAAACTCTCTAACGTAAAAAATTTCAGCATTTTCGCTCACATCTTTTATCTGGCGCTCTCTTTGTTTTGCCTTGTTTTTTGGACTTAAAATTTCAAGCTCGTAAGCACTTTTTGCCTCTTTTAAGAGTGACTTTAGCCCTTCATAAAACTCGATCTTTTCGCTTAAATTTCTCTTTTCTATCTCCACTCCAAGGGCTTTTGCCCGAAGTTTTTTTGATCTTGCATAAAATTCATTTGCGCTATTTTTTGGCGTATCACTAAGAGTTAGTTTTATCTCATTGCCCTCAAAATCTTTCAGACAAATTTCTCTCTCATAGCCCTTAAAATTTGCCAAATTTGTAAGCAAAAGCGTGCCGTAGTTTGCAAACTCCTCGCTCTTTTTCATAAGCTCATCTTTATCTTCAAGCGAGTTTAAAATTTCCCTCATGCTATCTATCTTTTTTTGCACGCTAGCAAGCTTTGCCTCTTTTAGGCTAACTATCCTAGACTCGTTTATCCTGGCTGCTTCGCTTCTAAAAAAGGCCTCAAAGTCCGTTATAGGCTCGCACGGCTTCTCTTTTATAGCTATGGCTGGCAGCTCAACTAAAACTTCGCCAGTTTCTATCTTGCGGTAGCTATTGTCGATATGTCTTAGCGCCTCGATGATAACGTTATTTTCATCAGTTATCACGGCATTTGTAAAGCGGCCTGTAAATTCAAGATAGAGGATGAAATTTTCGCTTTTATATGAGCCACTTTGCGTGCAGGTAAATTTTAAAATTCTATTGTCTTTTAGGCACTCGACGCTTTTTATGTGCGAAGCGTTAAAGCGCTTTTTTAGGACATTATCAAAGGGTGCTTGATAAATTTTCGCCTCTTTTAGCTCATCATCTTTATAGACCGCTGAGTTTGACTTGTTTAGATCAAAAATAATCTTTTCGCCGCTAAATTCGATAAGTATAGCCATGTCGCTTACGCGCTTTGCTTGGCTTATCTTTTTAAATTTTGATAGATAACTTGCTATTTGAACTAAATGTGCGTACTTCATGCGGGGATTATATCAGAAATGTTGCAAAAATGTTTTAACAAAAGGCCCTAGCTGGTTTGCTAGGACAAAAGTTAAAATTTGTTTTTAGCGACCTCTTTTACGATCTGATCAGCTATCTCATCAACCTCGTTTGTGGCCTTGTTTGTTTGGTTTGCCACTTCAAGATTTTCTTTTGTTAGATTATCGATGTCGGCAACTAGCGTGTTTATCTGAGCGATCGCTATGGTTTGCTCATTTATCGCTGCGCTCATGTCGTCGATGTTTTGCGTTAGGATATTTGCATTTGCTTCGATCTCGCCAAGGCTTTTTTGAGTGCGCTCGGCTAAATTTCTAACCTCATCAGCCACCACCGCAAAGCCCCTGCCATGCTCGCCCGCACGTGCTGCTTCAATGGCAGCGTTAAGAGCTAGTAAATTTGTCTGGTCAGCGATGTCGTGGATGATGGTGATGATATTTTTTATCTCCTCAGACTGCCTTTTGACATCGTCTGATCTAGCATTTACCTGCCTCATAGACGCACTCATCTGCTCAACCGCAGCCGCACCTTCAGAAAGCGAAGTCGCACTCTTGTTTGCCTTAGTGGTAAGCTCTTGCATGTAGCCTTTTAGCGCTTTTGCGCGGTCTTCTAGCAGTTTTGCGATCTCTTCATTATTTTTTAGCATCTGCGCGATCTTGTCACCAAGTGCGTCGATACCTTTTGCGATGACGCCCTCGTCGTTTATCCTGGCAGTAAAGTCGTTTTTAAAGTAAATTTCTAGCGCTTTTAAGATGTCATGCTCATTTGAAGCGATATTTGTCTTTAGTGCGTCACGTAGCTCGCCAAATGCCTCTTTTAGCTTAAGCAGTGCTTGGCTGTTTGTCGTCGCTTCAAGCGTTGCTCTAAAGTCGCCGCCTTTTATCTTGCTTACAAATTCTTGTGTTTTGGCTAGAAATTCGCGCTCGCTATTTAAATTCTCTTTTGTGCTTTCTATATTTTCATTTATGATAGCAGCCATAACGCCTAGCTCGTCGCTTGTTTTTAGCTTGATAGGCTCGACGTTTGAAGTTTTGTTGTTTATAAATTTAAAGACTTCGATTAGTCCATTTTGTATAGTTAAAACCGGCCTTAAGAAGTATCTAACGACCACGATGATAGCGATGATGACTGAGATCAAAAATGTACTAAACATCAAAATTTGCTTATTTGAAGCGCTTTTTATTTCAGCTACAAACTCATCAGCATCAGCCACTATACAGACATTCCAGCCTGTTAGCTTTTGGTTTTGGCAGTAGATGACGTTTCTCATACCATTATGGAAAAATAGCGAAACCTTGTCGCCTTCTATGCTTTTTTGCATATTTTCTTTGATGATCTTGTTGTAGTTTTCATCTTGATTTGTGATCAAATTTGTATCAGGATGTACTATCACTCTGCCGTTGTCATCGGCTATCATGATGTTTGAAGTCTTAGTCGTTTTTATCTCCAAAAGCTCCTTGCTAAGGCTATTTAAAAAGATATTTGCGCCAAGAACCGCAACCATTTTATTGCTTTCATCAAAAACTGGGGCATAAGCGGTAATGGTTAAATTTTTAGACGAAACATCGATATATGGCTCGGAAAATCCTGCCTTGCCACTACTAAGCGCATCCTTAAACCAAGCCCTCGTGCGACCGTCAAAATTTGGTATCAAAAATGGCTCATTGTTTTTTGCAAGGTCGGTTTTTATGACGTTTCCGCTATCTGCATAGCCGATAAATAGCGCATCAAATGGCGAAACGGCAAAGACGCCCCTTAAGTCCGCATTCATGCCATCTTTATCGTCATAGAGCTTTTTGGCCTTTACATCTTTTGCAAAGCCCTCCATCATATGTAGTCTTGACTTTAAAAACTCATCGACAAAATACATCGTCGATTTAAGCCCTGTTTTGCGCACACTGTTGTACGACTGAATTTTTTCCGACTTGGAATTTGAGTAGTTTATGCTAAAAAATATGCCTATGCCTACTAGCATCCAAGCTGTCAGCAAAAAGGCTATCTTGTTAGACAAGCTAGAAAAGAGTTTTTTCATCTTAAATCCTTTTAAAATTTCGGCGTATTCTATAACAAAAGTTAAATAATGTTTATTAATTTTCATATTTAAGCAAAAATGATCAAATTTGCTTGGTAAAAGGCTATTTGAGATAAAATTTAGACTTTTTATTAAAAAATTTACAAAAATTATTATAATACCTATTTTTCAATCTTTTAACGACTTTTCAAAGGCAAAATTTACATAAAAATTATTTTTATTGCTTAAATTCTAATTTTAAAATTTAGCAGTAAAGAAGGTGGAATTTTAGGTATTTTGCCTCTTTTAAATTTTTATCATAAATTCTTTGTAAATTTTTCATCAAATTTTAAATTTCACTTTTATATAATGATAACGATTTTTAATACATTAAATTTTAAAGGATCTAGTTTGAAAAAATGCACTATTAGCGTAGCACTTTGCGCTACTATTTCAGCTTTAAATGGCGCTGACGTAAATTTAGAAGGCGTGAGCGTAGAAGATAGCGCGGATGATGGTTATAGGGCGACAACGAGCGAAGTTGGCAAGACAAATACACCTATTCTCGAGATACCGCAGACCGTAAACGTCGTGACAGCGCAGCAGTTAAAAGACAAAAAGCCAGAGACGCTTGCAGAGAGCCTTCAAAACGTGAGCGGCATTAGCTACGCAAACTCGACTGGAGGGATATTTGACGCAGTTTTGAAACGTGGATTTGGCAAAAACAGAGATGGGTCGATCATGCGAAATGGCACTTAAGCTGGCGTTAGACATAGTTTTAATGCAACCGTGCAAACAGTAGAGGTGCTAAAAGGTCCAGCTAGTTTGCTTTACGGCGTGCAAGACCCTGGCGGGATCATAAATTTAGTTACCAAAAAACCGCTTTACGACTTTAGCCATGAAATTTACGCTGGCGCTGGCAACAACCACTACTACAACTATGGCTTTGATAGCACCGGACCTATCGGAGAAAGTGGCTTTGCATATAGATTTATTTTCGATCAAAGCGGCAAACACTACTGGCGAGAGTATGGTAAATTTAAGTCCTTGCTAGTAGCCCCAAGCCTCAGCTACAAAGGTGATGACTACCGCATCGACGCTGCCTACTCATACGGGCGCTACACCGATCCGCTTGACCGCGGTAGCTACATGGTGACAAACAAAACTGCCGCATATAAAAACTGGGACGGCAAATTTCTACTAAGCGATCCCAAAAAGAGGCTCGATGAGAAATTTAACGAGATAAAGGGCGAAATTCACACATTTGATGTCGGTTTTGAGAAAAATTTGAGTGAAAACTGGCTTTTAAAAGCAAACTACGCTTTTACAAGATCAATGCACGAGTACGGACAAATGAGGGTTAGAAATTTTGCTCCAGCAACTGGCATAGTCACTAGAGAAAATTCTTACTATTACGATTTTGAGCACAGAACTCACGCTGGCGGGATAAATTTAAACGGCATAGTCGAGACCGGCCCCATCTCGCATAACCTAATAACAGGCGTGGATCTAAAAGAGGAGCTTCGCCGCAGGGCAAATTCTTACAGAAGTCAAGGCGGAGCAAATAACGTAAATTTATACAACCTTGTATTTGGCACCGCCTCTTTAGTAAAAACACCAAATCAAAACGACAAGCAATATCAAAGGATACGCAGCATCGGCACATACGTGCAAGATAATATAAATTTAACCGAAAATCTAATCTTCGCGCTCGGCTTAAGATATGAGTACTATGATCAGCTTGGTGGCAAGGGCGAGCCATTTAAAACAGCTACCGATAGCCACGGTGGCAAGCTGATATATCAAACTGGCCTTCTTTATCTACTAAATAAAGAGTGGTCGGTCTATGCGAACTACGCTCAAAGCTTTAAGCCACAAATATCTATGAATGACGATCTTGGCTCGCTAGATCCTGAAGAGGGCAACTCTATCGAGCTTGGAAGCAAATTTCAAAACGATAACATTACAGCTACCGCAGCCATTTTTGATATCAAAAAGAAAAACGTAGCCTACAGCCTAAATAACACCACTTATGCAAGTGGCGAGGTGCGCTCACGTGGCTTTGAGCTAGACGCAAACGGTAAAATAACAAAGGGGCTTACTTTAGGGACGAGCTACGCTTACACAAAGACAAAGACTCTAAAAGACGAGGAGAACACTTGGAAGGTTGGCAAGCCATTTGACGCCACACCAAAGCACCAGGCAAGCTTGCTCGCAAACTACGACTTTACCCACCTTGGGCTAAAAGGCTTTAGGCTAGGCGGTGGGGCTAGATACTTTGGCTCATGGTTTGCCTACTCAAATTCTGGTGACGCATACAAGATGCCTCATGCTGTGACTTATGACGCATTTGCAAGCTACACAACTAAAATTTCAGGCTATGAGACAAATTTTCAGCTTAATGTGAAAAATTTGACTGATAAAATTTACTACACTTCTTACAACTCAGAGGGCAAAAATATCCTAGCCATCGTGCCAGGATATGGCAGGCAGTTTATGCTCACCGCATCGGTTAAATTTTAAATTTGCTGGGCCTTTTGGCTTGGTGAATTTTCTTTAAATTTAGCTATTTTTGTTAAAATCGCCTCAAAATTTAAAGGAAATTTATGAAACAAACTATCACCGAAAAAATATTTTCAGATCACGTTGGCAAAGAGGTAAGCGCAGGAGAGATCATCGAGAGCAAGATCGATATGATCATAGGCAACGACATCACGACGCCTATCTCGATCAAGCAGTTTGAGCGAAGTGGCGCTAAAAAGTTAGCCAATCCAGATGGCTTTGCCATCGTGATGGACCACTACATCCCGACAAAGGACATCCTAAGCGCAAATCAAGCCAAAATTTCACGCGAATTTGCCTACAAACACGACCTTAAAAACTATTTTGACGAAAAAGATATGGGCATCGAGCACGCGCTTTTACCTGAAAAAGGGCTAGTCATTCCAGGCGACGTCATCATCGGCGCAGACAGCCACACCTGTACGCACGGCGCTCTTGGAGCCTTTAGCACCGGCATGGGTAGCACCGACCTAGCTTATGCGATGATCACTGGCAAAAACTGGTTTAAAGTGCCTGAGAGTATCAAAGTCGTCTTTAAGGGCAAGCTTGATAAGCACGTCTATGGCAAGGACCTCATCCTTGAGATCATCCGCCAAATAGGCGTTGATGGCGCACTTTACAAGGCGCTTGAGTTTAGCGGCGAGGTGATAGAGGGCCTTAGCATGGATGATAGATTTTCAATGTGCAATATGGCGATCGAAGCTGGCGCAAAGAGCGGTATCATCGCAGTTGATGAGATAACAAAAGAGTTTTTAAAAGATAAAAATTTACGTGATAAACCAAAATTTTTCTACTCAGACGAGGGCGCAAAATACGACAAAATTTTAGAGATCGATGTCACTGCTCTTGATCCAGTCATCGCATATCCATTTTTGCCAAGCAACGGCAAGAGCGTAAGGCAGGCGGTTCGCGACGATCTAGCTATCGATCAGGCGTTTATCGGCTCATGCACAAATGGCCGTCTAAGCGACCTTCGCATCGCAGCGCAGATCCTAAAAGGCAAAAAAGTAGCTCGCAAAACAAGGCTCATCATCACTCCAGCGACGCAAAAGATCGCAAGAGCTGCTGAAAAAGAGGGGCTTATCGACATTTTCATCGAAGCTGGCGCAGTTGTGAGCAACCCAACATGTGGTGCTTGTCTTGGCGGATATATGGGCATTTTGGGTGCAAATGAGCGCTGTATCTCAACGACAAATAGAAATTTCGTCGGTCGTATGGGCGATAGAACGAGTGAAATTTATCTAGCTAACTCAGCAGTTGTGGCGGCTTCAGCGATAGCAGGTAAAATCGCCGATCCAAGAGACTTATAGGCGTTAGCTTTTAAGTATCTTTGAATGAGTTAGAAATTTTCACACTTCGATAAACTATATGTTTTATCTTGTGTGAAAATTTCGTCACAACATCCAAATCTATCTTAAAATCTTGCCGCTAAATTTTTAAAAAAGAGCTAGCTAATTGGCAAAATTTAATATCTAGCCTTGGGATGAAATTTGTTTTCGAAAAATTTTAAACCCATCTCACGATATTTTGCCTTATATTTGTGACAAAATTTGGTGAAATGTTTTTCTTGTGAAATTTTCGTTGTAATACCTGGTTTTATCTGTAAAAATCAAAGAAATTCAAAAGTATTTTGTATAAATTAAATTTAACCGATAAATTTGCAAATTTATCGGCTATTTTTAGCGTAAAAAGCTTGAAGTTAGCGCATTAAAACGCTGTTATAGTTGCCAAAAGTCCAAAGATTATGCCTGGTAGGTTTGCAGCAGCTAGCGGATAGTCTCTTTTAGATTTTAGTAGGCCGTAACTTGTCCAGATCGTGCAGTTTAGCGCAGCTGCTAGTGGCTGGATATAAGGCGTTTTGTTGCCATCAAGGTTGCCCATTATTTGTGGGATGTATGAAAAGTACATAACAACCGATAAGCACGTACCTATCCAACCTAAAATTTGTAAATTTCTTTCACTCATGTGATCTCCTTTAAAAGTAAGCCATTATATTATTCTTAGCTTTATGATTAGCGTGGTAAAAAAATTAATTTTATCTGCCAGAAAGTAGCCCATTGTTTTGGCAAAAGCGCTCTTTTTTGCAAATTTAAGGGCAAAGCTTTTATTAAGTGATAATAAATTTAAAACAAGATGAGTTAGAAAATTTGGTTATACTTTTGTAATTTTTAAAATTTAAAAGGATAAAAGATGCAAACTTGCGTCATTTTAGCAGGTGGCAAGAGCTCGCGCATGGGTCAGGATAAGACCTTGTTGCCATTTGGGGGATTTGAAACACTCACACACTATCAAGTTGCTAAATTTAGCAAAGTCTTTGATGAGGTTTTTGTAAGCTCTAAATTTGAGAAATTTAACCCGCCTCTAAAGCTCATAAAAGATGAGAGCAGTGAGGATTATTCGCCGATGTTAGCGCTTTACTGCGTGCTAAAAAGCTTTGATCACAGCGTCTTTATCATCCCAGCTGATATGCCATTTTTTGACCCAAAAAGTCTTGGCGAGCTGGCTAAATTTAAAGATGAATTTGAGATGGTCGTGGCTGGTGATGATGAGCATATCCACTCGCTTTGTGGCTTTTTTAGTCCAAGCTTAGCCCCACTTGCACATGAGCAATACCTAAAAAATGAGCACAAAATCGGACTTTTACGAAAAAACTGCAAGTGCAAGATAGTAAATTTTGAGGACAAAGAGCAGTTTTTTAACGTAAATTTCCCAGACGAGTACAAAATAGCAAATGAAAAGATGAAAAATGAGTAAATTTATACTACTTTTAAGCCTTGGCCTTACATTTTTGATGGCTAGCAGGACGGATGATTTTAAAAGGGCGCAAGAGCTTGAGCAAAGTGGCGATATAAGGGCTGCGATGCAAATTTATAAAGAGCTAGCCAAAAGCTCTTTAGGCGAGCAAGAAGCGGTGCAAAATGCGCAAGCAAGCAAGCTTGTAACAAATGATGCGAAGCTAAAGCAGGCTGATCTTTTAAGAGATAAAAGTGATAAAAATTTACAAAACGCACTTGGCATAGAACTTTATAAATTTAACTACCTTTTGCCAGTAACTTACGCTAAAACTGTGCCAGATGATGGGCGAAAGAGCGTTGAGACGAAGTTTCAAATAAGCCTTGCAAAGCCGCTATTTTACGATGTTTTTGGACTTAGAGAGAGCCTAGTGGCAGCCTATACACAGACTTCGTGGTGGCAGATCACTAAAAAGTCATCGCCGTTTCGCGAGACAAACTATCAGCCAGAAATTTTCTTAAATTTTGCCTCACCAAAATATCTAGAGAAAATCGGCATCCAAAATCTAAAATTTGGCCTTTTGCATGAGTCAAATGGACGAGATGGCAGCAAATCAAGAAGCTGGAACAGAGCCTATGTGCAAAGTGACTTTGTCTATGGAAATTTAACCATCTCGCCAAGAGTTTGGAGCGTGATCGGCGAAAAGAACGACAACAAAGAAATTTTAAACTACATCGGACACGGCGACGTAAGGCTTAGTTACAACCTAAACGACCACATCTTTAGTCTAATGCTAAGAAATAACTTACATTTTGATAAAACAAATAAAGGCGCGGCCGAACTTTCATATATGTTTCCGATATTTTCAAGCGGCGTTTATGGCTATTTGCAGTATTTTACAGGATATGGCGAGAGCTTGATTGATTATGATAGGCACACAGATAAGGTCGGTCTTGGCTTTGTTATTTTAAAATAGCCTTAAAAATTTAATCTTATAAAGTGGCTAAATTTGGGCAGATGAGATAAATTTCAGAAAAATAACGAAAAAAATTTAACTAATAGAAAAACTTAAAAATATTAGAAAAAATATAAGCAAATTTTGCTAAAATCATTAGCAAAATCTCACAATAAAGGAGTTTTCATGAGCGGTATAGCTTTGATTGTCTGTTTTGTTATAGCAATCATCCTTATGATCCTTATGATCTCAAAGTTCAAGGTGCATCCATTTTTGGCACTTATGAGTATATCTTTGGTGCTAGCAATAGTCGCAGGTATCGATCTATCCAAGATCCCAGCGATGATAGGCGTTGGTTTTAGTGGCACATTTAAGAGTATCGGCATCGTCATCATCTTTGGAACGATCATCGGTACAGTGCTTGAAAAAACGGGAGCTGCGCTAAAGCTAGCTGACATGGTCGTACAGCTAGTCGGACAAAGACGCCCTGAGCTTGCCATGCTTATAATGGGCTGGGTTGTAGGCATCCCTGTATTTTGCGATAGCGGTTTTGTCGTATTAAATTCTATCCGCGAGGCACTTTATAAGAAAATTTCAGCAAGCCCAGTTGCTATGTCAGTAGCACTTAGCGGCGGTCTATACGCTTCTCACGTTTTCATCCCACCAACTCCTGGCCCGATAGCTGCTGCTGGCACACTTGGCCTTGGCGGAAATTTACTTCTTGTCATCATCATGGGTACAGTAGTTTCAGTGCCTGTTTTGGTAGCTGTTTATTTCTTTGCTAAAAGTGTTGGCAAAAGCGTTACCATAAGCGACAAAGAGGCTGACGCTACGATAACAGCTAGCTACGAGGAGCTTTTAAATAAATTTGGCACATTACCAAGCGGATTTTTGAGCCTTGCTCCTATCATCATGCCTATCATCTTCATGGCGGTTGGCTCTGTGATCGATGTTTTGGCAAAACAAGGCATGCTTGATAAAGCTGCGCTCTTGCCAAAGATATTTTTATTCTTAGGTAACCCTATCATCGCCCTTGCGATCGGCGTTATCTTTTGCGTATTTTTACTAGCTGAAACTAAAAAGATGAGAGAATTTGACCACATCACAAACGAATCATTAAAGATCGCAGGTCCTATACTCTTTATCACCGCAGCTGGCGGCGTTTTGGGCAACGTCATCACCGAGGCTGGCTTTGTAAATTTCATAAAAGAAAATGCCTCAACTATAAAAGCGATAGGAATTTTCTTCCCATTCATCATCTCAGCCGTGCTAAAAACCGCTCAAGGAAGCTCGACTGTGGCTATCATCACGACAGCCTCTATCATGGGCGCATTTAGCGCTGACAACTCGCTCATGCACACACTTGGCTTTACGAGCGAAATTTCAGCCGCACTTTGTGTCATGGCGATAGCATCTGGCGCGATGTGTGTATCTCACGCAAACGATAGCTACTTCTGGGTCGTGACAAACTTTAGTAAGATGACCGCAGATCAAGGATATCGCACACAAACGGCGATGACATTTATCATGGGCGTTGTTGGTATGATCAGCGTTTACGTCCTATCTTTGGTGCTTTTATGAGAATTTTGGTTGCGATAGATTCATTAAAAGGCTCGCTAAGCTCGCTTGAAGCGGGTCTTGCTATAAAAGAAGCCCTTGAAGAC
>CAUQCU010000063.1:0-11327 GCA_963516555.1 Campylobacter concisus
TGGCGGAACATCAAGATTTTTCTTAGAACATACAAATATCCCAGTTTATCTATAAAATTGCAAGAGCTTAAGCTCTTGCACTCTCTTTTTAAAATATTAAATTTAGTATCTTTTTAAAAAAATATAAATAAAATAGTCACAAAAAAAGGTGGTGAAGGATGAAGCAGACATTTGAGATAGTTGGCGAGTTTAAAGATGGCTTAGCTAGGATTAAGAAATTTGGCAACTATGGTTTTATAGATGAAGCAGGGGAGCAGGTCATTGCATGCAATTTTAGTGATGCAAGTGACTTTTGTGAAGGGTTAGCCAGGGTTAAAAAATTTGGCAAATTTGGCTTTATAGATAAGAATGGTGTTCAGGTAATAGAGTGTAAATTTGATGATGCTGATGATTTTTGCAATGGCTTTGCAAAGGTTAAATTAAATGGCAAATGGTTTGAGATAGATAGTAGCGGCAAAGATCCTAATGTCAGTGAGAGTAGTGAAGAAATTCAAAAAGAGATTAGCAATGTTGATGTTATCAAGCTTAAAAAAGATGAATCTGAAGATAAAGCGGAAATTTTAAAAGATGATGTAGCTATTAGTGACAAAAACAAAGTGGAAAAGTCAATAAAAATTGATGATATTAAAAGCTCAACTGTGGTTAAAAATATGGTTGAGGTAGATGGAAAATGGTATGAGACCAGCGCAACTAATGGTGAAGATAAAATAGAAATTTCAAAAGATGGAAATTTTGTAATAGTTGATGAAAATAACAATAAAGTAGAAATTCCAGTAAATTTTGCAAAATTTGATACTCTTAAAGATATGTCACCTCATAGTGAGTTTCATGAATGGACTAAGGTTAGTGTCAATGGAAAGAGTGAGTTTTTTGATAAAGATAATAACAAGATTGATCCTTCAAAAGATGGCACATTTGTGATCCGTGATGGAGATAATAAAATAGAAATTTCAAAGGATGGCAACGCTGTAATTATTGATGGCAATAACAAAGTAGAAATTCCTTTAAAACCAAGCGACTTGAAGACCTTTAAAGAGAGCTCAACTGTCGTTAAAAATATGGTTAAGATAAATGGCAAATGGCAAGAAATAGATGGTGAGGAGAATTTTGACCAAAATGATATTAAAGTAGTACCTTTAAAAGATGAAGATACTATGGTAAAAGATGACAAAAGTAAAAAATCGGAAATTTCAAAAAATGGCAATACTGTTACAGCTAATGAAGCCAATAAAAAAGAAAATTTATCACAAGCTAGTAGTAGTGGGAGTTTAAAAAAGGGCTCTGTTAAGCACAATGTTAGAGATTGGTTTGAGGAAAAGGATAAAAAAGAGACAGATGATGAAGATTCTCCAGGCTCTCAAATTGTATGGGCAATAATCTTTTTTATACTTATGGCTCTCTTAGGTTTTTTTGGACAAAAGTAGATTTACCTTATCTCATACCTTTTTGAAACTATGTGGTAGTAAAAGGCTCCAATGAAAAAGAGGCTTCCCATGAATGCTGCGATCATCTCCACGCTTAGTCCAAGCTCGTATAAAAAGCCGATCGCAAATGAGATAAGCGCACTAAATCCAAGAAAAACCATATCATTATACGCGATCACTCTGCCGTAAAACTCTTTTTGGCAGTTTTGCTGAAGCAGCGTGTAGGTGTAGCTCCAAAGGCTTGATGTGCAAAATCCAGCAAAGATGATGCCAATTAGCGAGAGATAAAAATTCTGCAAAGAGAGCGCCCAGATGATGATGCCAACTCCTTGACCGATGTAGATGTAAATGAGCGTTTTTTTATTCATAAATTTACTAAGCAAGGCTGGCGCAAACATAAGCGAGATCGACCTTGAGGCGTTTAATAGGCCAATAACTAGCGAGGTTGAGAGTAAATTTGCGTATTTATAGTCGGCCAAAAGCGCGATCAGTGCGTCATAAGCTGTGATGCCAACAAAGGCGTGCAAAAATATAAGATGCACGATGAGCCTATTTTCTTTTAGATATTTAAGCCCATTTTTTAGCATTTTTAGAGGTTTTTCTATAAATTCTGGCTTTAGCTCGTCTAGCTTTAAAAGATATAAAAAGCCAAAACTGCAAAGATAAAGAAAAGGCGCTTTTGATGCCAAAAAAGTGTATATAAACGCCTGCAAGCCCCATGCCAGCGGTGTATGAGACCGCCCAGATGATCGAGTGGATCTCGTTTGCAAGCTTTAGGCTCTCTTTACTTAAAATTTTTGGCAGCACGCTCATTTCTACTTGAAAATACATCCCGCCAACGCCGTTTCTAATAAAAATGATAAGCAAAAGTAGCCATAAATAATCAAGTGAGTTTATAAAAAGCAGCATAAAAACGCTTATGGTTTCAACCGCCATCATGATAACAAGCATCGGTTTTGGGCTAAATTTATCAACTAAAATGCCACTAAATGGAGCGATGACAACACCCGGGATAAATGCCATCGCCGCACTTAGCGTGAGCGCCCAAACAGGAGCGTCAAGCGAGATAAGTAGCGTAAAGATGCCAGTGTGCGAGAACCACACACCAAAGTAGCACATGAGTTGGACGGTGCTTAAAAGGCGGAAATTTCTCTCGTCCTTTAAAAGTTTAAGATACTCTTTCAAGCTACTGGTTCCACATCAGAGTTATCTGCTCTATTTGCGCCTCGTCTGATATCTGGCTTAAGCTTGTTATATCTTGTGCGAGCGGATTTTTAAGCTTTATGAGCATGTCGTGGCTGTCTATTTTTAGATAGATATTGTTTGCGTCGCTTTGAAATTTAGAGATGACAAGTGCGTTTTTTATATCTTTGAAATTTGATTTTAGGCTAATATTTTCAGGAGTTTTAAACTCATTTGAGTAAATTTCGATGCTTGTGATGATGCCATTTAGCAATGTGTATTCAAAAATTCTCTCGTTTTTATTTGTGACGATGTAGCTATTTTCTTTTTTAGTATTGTCTCTTTTTATGTTTTTTGCGCCATAAAATTTCATCACATCAGCATTTGCTGACTCGTTTGTAAGTTTCGCAAAAAAGCCCTTGCCAAAGAGGCTAGATCTGCCTTTTTCTCTTTTGTAGTGTCCGCTTATGTGAGCATTTTTGCAAATTTTATCGTTTGCGATTACGAAGATGTCGTTAGCGGTTTTATGCACGCTTAAAGCCACGCCTTTTTCATCCAAAAGGTAAAAAATGCCCTTGTCGTAAAGCAGCTCTGAGTTAAATTTACAAAGTGGCGAGCCATCTTTTAGCGATGAGTAAAAGCTTATCTTTGCGCCGTTTTTGCTAGGCACAAGCACAAGCTCTAAAAAGCCATTTTTGTCTTTAAATTTAGAAAATCTAGCAAAAAAACTATCTTTGTATGCTTTATTTACCGGCTCGTAGTTATAAATTTGAGCTAGCACGCCAACTCGTTTATTTTTCTTATCATCAAGCTGAAGAAGTGAGTTTTTGTTTGGCACAAAGTAGCTAAGCGCGCCGTTTTCATCTTTTAGCACGATAGCGCTCTCATCGACATCAAATGTGCCACCTTTTTCTACCAAGGTAGCAGCCTTATCCATCGTAAGCATAGTTTTTGTGTAGGTTTTGTCTTTATTTAGAGTTAAGATAGTCTTCACGCCCTCGCAGTTTGAGCATGGCAAGGTGGTGTAGTAGCTCGTGTAGATAGAGTTTGAAAGTATGAGTTTTTCTGGTTTTTTGGGTTTTTCGTCTCTATGAAGTGGTTTTTCTTCTTTTGATTTTTGTGTTTGCTCTTGGTTTTGTGGCTTTAAATTTTCATTTTTCGCGCAGCCAATGATGAAAAATGAGATAAGTATGGCAAAAAGATATTTCATTTGCAACTCCTTAAAAATTGCAAAATTATATCATTTTGCCTTTAAAATTTATTTTACGCGTTTGAAGATGTATTTGTCTTTTAGCTCGCCAGTGACCTCTTTTTGATCCATATCAAGCATCTTTAGGCTCTCTCCCTCGATCTTATAAAAGCTCTTCTCTTTATACTCATCAACGGTTGTGATAACGCCGTTTTTGACTGAGTATTTGCCCTTGCTAACGGCTTTGTAGTTGTCTTTTGACTTGTAGTTCATCACACTTTCAAATGTGCCATCTTTTTTAAGTGTAAGGGTTGAGTCTATGCCCATGCAACTAGCGCAAGGTAAAAATGCCTTGTAAGTGCCCTCGACGCTGCTTACTGGAGCCATGCAGCTACCTTTTACTTCACATTTGTCTTGTGGGATGCTCGCGCTTTGGTTTGACGTAGCGCAACCTGCTAAAAGTAGAGCCGCACTTAGTGCAAAGATAAAATTTTTCATGCTGATCCTTTTTAAAAGATAAAATTTAAAAATGTATTATAATACTTAAGAAAATAACAAATTATAAATTAAAGGAGAGAAGATGCAAGTTGAGACATTTGGCGTTTTAGTCGTTGTTTTGGTTGTTTTTGCATTTTTGTTTTTAAAAGCTGGCATTAAGATCGTTTCGCAAGCAGATAATTTGCTTATAGAGCGACTTGGTAAATTTCACAAGGTGCTTGACGGGGGATTTCATATCATCATCCCATTTGTCGATCAGATAAGAGCGATCATAACTATAAAAGAGCAGCTTGTTGATATCACAAAACAGCAAGTCATCACAAAAGATAATGTTAATATAAGTGTCGATGGCATCGTTTTTTTAAAGGTATTTGACGCAAAAATGGCGGTTTATAACGTAGATAACTACAAGCGCGCCATTGCAAATTTAGCCATGACAACGCTTCGTGGCGAGATAGGCGCGATGAATCTTGACGATACGCTAAGCTCTCGTGACCGCCTAAATGCCGCACTTCAAGTGGCTCTTGGCGACGCAGCTGGCAACTGGGGCGTAAAGATCATGCGTGTGGAAATCTCTGAAATTTCTGTCCCACTTGGCATCGAAGAGGCGATGAATATGCAGATGAAAGCTGAGCGTGAAAAGCGCGCGATAGAGCTAAAAGCCTTGGCTGAAAAAGAGGCACTAATCCGCAATGCAGAGGCACTAAAACAAGAAAAAGTACTTCAAGCAGAGGCGATAGAGCGTATGGCTGATGCGAAAAAATACGAGCAAATCGCCATCGCAACGGCTCAAAAAGAGGCTATGGATATGATAAACGATAGCATGAGCAAAAACGCAAATGCGGCTGAATTTCTGCTCGCTCGTGATAGAGTAGGGGCGTTTAGCGAGCTAGCTAAAAATAGCTCAAAAGATAAAATTTTAGTCCCTTATGAGGCGGCTGAACTCATCGGCTCGCTTAGTGTTTTAAAAAATTTCTTAGCTAAGGATAAGGCGTGATAAGTCCTTTTATAATGATAGCCATAGGCGCGCTCTTGTGCGTGGCTGAGCTTATGCTATTTTCATTTTATCTGCTCTTTTTTGGCGTCGCTTTTATCATCGTTGGGGCGATAAATTTTGGCTTTGGTTTTGAGTGGAGCTTTCAAATTTTAGCTGTCCTAGTGCTTGCCTTTATCTTGCTTGCGCTCTTAAAAGCGCCGTTAAAGAGCAAATTTATGGCAAAAAAAGAGAGCTTTAATGAGGAATTTTTAGATGAGCCAGGCGTTGGTGAGATCAGAGAAAATATGGTCTATTTTAAAGGCACTCTTTGGAAGTATGACGGAGTGCTAAAAAACGGCGAGAAAGTGCAGGTTTTAGGCATTAAAGGCGACAAGGTTATATTAAAATAAAGTGCCATTTGGCACTTTATCTATTTTGCGTGGGCTGGGCAGCCTGCTGGCATTTGCTCATGCATCGCACCTTGCATGCCGTGATGTGGGCAGCTTGGCATATTTTCTTGCATCATTTTTTGATGATGAGCACATCCACAACTTGCACCTTGAGGCCCTGCTGGCTTTGGCTCATTTTTAGCACAACCAACTAAAAATAGCCCGCAGATAACGGCAAATATAACCTTTTTCATAACTCGCTCCTTTAAAGAATTTCTCACATTTTAGCCTTTAAAAATTAATTTTTTCATAACGCCTGATTTATCATATTTAAAAGCATTTTTGGCTAAACTCTCGCCCAAAAATAAGCAAAATAAAAGGTTAAATTTGAAAAGACTTAGTGTAAATGAAGCCATCGATCTTATAGAAAATGCACCGCTTTACGAGCTTGGCAAGATGGCGCTAGCTAGAAAAAAAGAGCTTCATCCAGAGGGCATTACGACCTTCATCGTAGATCGCAACATCAACTATACAAATGTCTGCTGGGTGGATTGTAAATTTTGCGCATTTTACCGCCACGCAAAAGAAGAGGACGCTTACGTGCTAAGTTTTGAGGAGATCGGCAAGAAGATTGAGGAGCTTATCGCCATTGGCGGCACGCAAATTTTATTTCAAGGTGGCGTTCATCCAAAGCTAAAGATCGAGTGGTACGAGGAGCTTGTGGGCTACATCAGCAAGCACTATCCAAGCATCACGATACATGGTTTTTCAGCCGTTGAGATCGACTACATAGCAAGAGTTTCAAAAATTTCTACAAAAGAGGTCTTAAGGCGCCTAAATGAAAAGGGCTTATACTCGATGCCAGGGGCTGGAGCGGAGATTTTAAGCGACAGGGTGCGTGACATCATCGCCCCTAAAAAGTGCGACACCGCAGACTGGCTTCGCATACACAAAGAGGCGCACGAGCTTGGCATGAAGACGACTGCTACGATGATGTTTGGCACGGTTGAGAGCACCCGCGAGATCGTGGAGCACTGGGAGCACATCAGAAATTTACAAGATGAAACGGCTGGATTTAGGGCATTTATACTTTGGAGCTTTCAAGGGCTAAATACAAAGCTTATGCAAGAATTCCCAGAGATCAAAAAACAAAGTTCAAACGTCTATCTAAGGCTTCTTGCGGTTTCAAGGCTCTTTTTGGATAACTTTAAAAATATCCAAAGCAGCTGGGTCACGCAGGGCAGCTACGTAGGTCAGCTAGCGCTTCTTTTTGGCGCAAACGACCTTGGCAGCACAATGATGGAAGAAAACGTCGTAAAGGCAGCAGGGGCAAGCTTTAGGATGAATCAAGACCAGATGATCGAGCTTATAAAAGACGTCGGAGAAATTCCAGCCAAACGCAACACAAACTACGATATTTTGGAGAAATTTTAGATGAAAATTTTAGATATCAATGTAAAAAATGTAAAAATCCCAGTCGTTTTTGAAAGCTCAAAAGCGATGCCGGTAGTGAGCCTAAAGCTAGTTTTCAAAGCAGCTGGTAGCTCGCAAAATGGCAAACTAGCAGGCCTTGCAAGATTTAGTGCAAATTTACTAAATGAGGGCGATATGAAGTTAGGCTCGGCTAAATTTGCCAAAGAGCTTGAAGTGCGGGCGATCAGCCTAAATGCAAGCTGCGGCTTTGAGACATTTTGCATCGATCTAAACTGCCTAAAAGAGCACTTTGCCTTTGCGTGCGGCAAGCTAAAAGAGCTTATAAGCGCTCCAAATTTAACAGATGAAATTCTAAATAGGTGCAAAACCGTCACACTTGGCGAGATTGCAGCAAACGAAAACGACTTTGACTACGTGGCAAGACAGGGGCTTTTTGAGCTTTTGTACCCAAAAAGCGTGCTTGCTCAGCCAAGCATCGGCACTAAAAAGAGTATAAAAGCGATCACGCTTGAGGATGTAAGCAAATTTTTAAATGAGCATTTAGACCTTTCAAATTTGCTTTGCGTGCTTGGTGGCGACATCGACGAGAAGCAGACAAAAGAGCTAGCTAGCGTTTTAGAAATTTTAAAACCTGGCAAGGTGCGAAAGCTAGAGCACTTTAGCCCAAAGGGCAATTGCGAAAGCAGCGAGATCATCAGGCAAAGCGAGCAGGCATACATCTACTTTGGTGCGCCATTTGATGTAAAGCCTGAAGAAAAATACAAGGCCGCAGTGGCGACATTTATCTTGGGCGAAGGTGGCTTTGGCTCGAGGCTAATGGAGGAGATCCGCGTGAAAAGAGGGCTTGCATACAGCGCCTACGCTAGAAATTTGCTAAATCTCTCTTACAGCCAGCTTTACGGCTACATGCAGACAAAAAATGAGAAAAAAGATGAGGCGATCGCCGTTATAAAAGAGGAAATTTTAAAATTTAGTAAAAAAGGCGTTAGCAAGGCCGAGCTTGAGCAGGCGAAGAAATTTCTACTTGGCTCGTTGCCACTTAGACTAGAGACACTATTTAAACGCCTTGACATCGCACAAGGCGAGTTTTATGAGCATGGCGAGCTTGGGGCATTTTTAAAGGATCTGGATAAAATTTCAGTCCTTTCGCTAAGCGAGCTAAATAGCTTCATAAAAGCCCACGCAGAGATAAATGAGCTAAGCTTTTGCGTCTTAAAAAATGAAATTTGAAGCAAGCGACAGAGCAAAACTTCTAAAAATAGGCGTGCTTAGCCTGCTTGACCTTGCTCTCGTGCTACCAAAGGGCTTTGAAGATACCACGATCGCCAAAAGCCCAAGAGAGGGGCAGGTCTGCATAAATGTAAAGATCACCTCACTCGCCTCACGTCCTGGCATGCTAACGGCACTTGCCTTTTGCGAGCAGTGGCAAAGTAGCGTAAAGATCGTCATTTTTAACGCAAAGTCTTGGCACTACGGCGCTTTTAAGACGGGCAAAGAGATGGCGATATATGGGCTTTGCTCCTACGCCTTTGGCTCATGGCAGATCGTAAATCCAAAGATCACCACAAAAATAGGCCAGATCGTGCCTAAATTTAAGACCGAGCTAAAAGATGAAGAGCTAAAAAAACTCATATTAAAATATCTAAATTTACAAAATTTAATGTCCGAGGGCTTAAACGAAAAAGAGGCTAAATTTCTAGCCGATCTGCAAAGGCTAGATGAGCAAAGCGTGCAAATTTTATACCGCCTAAAAAATGATGGCGAGGGCTTAGAAATCTTAAAATTTGTAGAAATTTTTAACTACATAAAAAAGCTAAGTGCCAAAAAAACCTACTTTAAAAGCCCAAAAATCAAGCTTTTTGACATAAGCTCTTGGCTTAATGGCTTGCCATTTACGCCGACAAATGACCAGCTAAACGCCATAAATGACATCAGAGACGACCTTAGCGCCGTGCAGGCAAAAAGGCGCGTCATAATGGGTGATGTGGGAAGTGGCAAGACGCTTGTGATCCTAGCAGCAGCGCTAAGCGTCTATCCACAAAGTGCCATTTTGATGGCGCCAACAAGCATCTTAAGCGAGCAAATTTATAATGAAGCAAAGAGGCTGCTACCGCCTTTTATGAATGTGATGCTCGTGCGAAGCGGGGAGAAAAAGATAGACTTTAGCGGGGCAAATTTGATCGTTGGTACGCATGCGCTGCTCTTTCACGAGCTGCCAAATTCGCCACTTGTCATGGTCGATGAGCAGCACCGCTTTGGCTCAAATCAGCGCAAAAAGATAGAAGAGCTTGCCTCAAACGAGGACGAGCGAGCAAATTTCGTGCAGTTTTCAGCTACGCCAATACCAAGGACGCTAAGTTTAATCCAGTCTGAGATCGTAAATTTTAGCTTTTTAAAGCAGATGCCGTTTAAGAAAAATATAATGAGCCAAATTTTAGGCGCTAGCGAGTTTGGCTATCTGCTCGCTCACATCAAAAAGCAGCTTGAGAGCGGCTTTCAAGTAGCCATCATCTATCCGCTAGTTGAGAGCAGTGAGAGCTCAAACTACCAAAGTCTAAGCGAGGCGCAGGGCTTTTGGCTAAAGAATTTCAAAAATGTCTTCGTCACGCACGGCAAGGACAAAGAGAAAGAGGAAATTTTAAGGAAATTTAGAGAAGAGGGCGAAATTTTGCTCTCAACGACGGTTGTTGAGGTCGGTATCTCGCTACCAAGGCTAAATACGATAGTGATCGTGGGCGCCGAGAGGCTGGGGCTTGCCACACTTCATCAGTTGCGAGGCAGAGTGGGGCGAAACGGCGGCGATGGATACTGCTTTTTATTTACCAAGCTAAAAGAGGCGCCAGCTAGACTAAAAGAATTTTGCGCGACAAATGACGGCTTTAAGGTGGCCGAGCTTGATCTGAAAAACCGCCAAAGCGGCGACATACTAAATGGCTTTTTTCAGCACGGAGCAACCTTTAACTTCTACGACTACGAGGATGATATCACGCAGGCTGCAAAGGCGAGAGTGGCTGAATTTAAAAATAACGTTTAGTGGCTATTTTAGTCTAAAATTTTGATTTTCTTCTGCTAACTCTTTTAACTCATTTAAATTTTTCTCACTTTGCTTTAAAAGTTCATCAAATTTAAAACCAAGCATGATCAGACGATAAAGCTCTGGCTTATTTTTTCTCCAATTATAAAGAGTTTTTGTGTCAATTTTTAAAATTCCTGCAATATCTCTTTTTGATAGATTATTTCCCATTTTTTGCCTTTTTATGGGAATTCTTTTTAAAATGTACTTACTTATCAACTAAGTAATTATTACTTGTATTAACTATTATTTAAGAAATAATTACCTAAATTTAAATTTTATTAAGGTTTATTTATATAGTATTTTGAATTATCTTTAAAGGAGTAAAAATGGCTTACAAATTTGATTCAGATTTGGAGTTTTTAAGGCAGCTTGATAGCAACGAACTAAATGATCTCGTTGATATTATAAAAGGCAAGGAGGGTGATGAAAGGATTACGCAAGATCTTACAAGCAATGACTTGTATAAAAGATTTTATCCAAATCATAAAGAGTACATAGAACTTATTATGAGTGAGCTTCAATGCTTTGGTGGCAACAGCTTTGCAAATGTATTTAGAGGCGGTGGCGTACAATACAAAGAAATTTTATGTGATGTTTGCGATAAGCTTAAAGTTAATTACTCTAAGGCTCAAAACACACAAATGATAGAGCAAAATATGTTTATGAAAATTCTATCTGATAGCTTGGAGAAAATGAATGAAGAGGAGCTGAAACAAGTAGCAAATGAATTTGGCTTAAATACTACCGATTTTAAACCGCAGGCGATAACGGCTGCTATGCAGGCAAGCATTTTGGTGAGTGGCTTTGCTATGTATAAAATTGCCCTTATTGTTGCAAATACCATTGTTAGAATTTTATTTGGTAGAGGACTTGGTCTCGCAGCAAATGCTGCTCTAACGAGAACCATTGGCATATTTGCAGGTCCAGTAGGCTGGGTTGTAACAGGTCTTTGGACGTTAGCTGACGTGGCAGGTCCTGCTTATAGGGTTACTATACCAGCGGTAATTCAAGTTGCTTTCTTGAGGCAATACTTAATAAACAAACAAAATAATTCAGAAAATAACTAATCCAAAAGCTCTCAAAAGAATTTCTCTTTTGAGAGCGTAAATTTATAGTGGATAAGTGAGGCAGCAGTTTCTTTTTACTTCGTCGATGTAGC
>CAUQCU010000064.1:0-11286 GCA_963516555.1 Campylobacter concisus
TTATATTATTAATCAAATTTTTTATTATTGTTGCTTTCTGTCTAAGTATAAAATATTAGTTTTTATTTTCTTATTTTTTTAATTGGCTTTTATTGATTAGGTGTGTAGTAAGGTCTTTATGTTTGTTCTTGTATTATTGGTTAGGCTGTCTTTTTAAATTTATTGTCCTATTGGTGTTAAGGGTTGTTTATTTGCTAGATTGCGGTTGATGTGATGTAAAAAATGGCTTGTATAATGCTGTTTTTTTACAATTAGTGGGCAATATTTTAATGGTTTAAAAATAAATTTGTTGTTTATGAAGTAGACTTTTAATGGGAAATTGTAAGCCATGTCGACATATATGAGGGTATGAAGCCCTCTATCTGTGAGAAAATATGTTCAATAGGTGTTGATGAAGAGATGACTATGCTAAAAATTATTGGTACTATAATACTGAAGTCAAAAAGAACGTGTTTGAAGCTTTAAATGTAAACATTAAAGGTTATAAAAAGCAATTTCTTGGTTAACTAATGTAAAAATGTAGAGCTCGTATAGAGTGAGGTAGTTTTTGGTTTATTGATTGGATTAGATGGAGTGTTTAGATATTTTTAATTATTCAAAATAAGTTTATTAGTATGAAATAGGTATTTGTAAAAGTACTTATATAGGGATGTTATTTTTTCAAGTATAAAAAATGTATAGACTGCAAGCTAGCTAAAGAAAACGGCATAGAGATGGTTGATCAAAAGTACTTTTTTACACAGTTTAGATATGACGCACTCCAAAGAGCGAAAGAGAAACAAAAGCTAATGCTTGATAGTGAAAAAACCAAGAAAACTTCGCTAAATTTACATGAGCGACCATATCTTGGTACTGTTGGAGCGATAGCTCTTGATAAAAATGGCAACCTAGCCGCAGCAACCAGCACCGGTGGCATGACAAATAAAATGACTGACCGTATAGGTGATAGTCCCATAATTGGCTCTGGAACATATGCAGATAACGACTCAGTGGCAGTCTTTTGCACAGGTACAGGCGATATCTGCATGCGCGTAAATGCTGCTCATGAGGTCTCAGCCCTTTATAAATACAAAACCTCGGATGTACAAAAAGCAGCTGAGGAGGCTATAGCTCAGGTTAAAGCACTAGGCGGTAGCGGTGGTATCATCTCTATCGATAAAGCTGGTAAGACTGGCTTTGCTTGGACTAAAGATAAGCTTGGTATGTATCATGGTGAGGCTAGACTTGGAGATAAACCAGTTGTCGCACTATAACAAATGCAGTAAAATTGAAACCTTTTTCTACAAAATTATGTTTAATCTACTTATTTAAAGTAAAGTGGTATAAGAAATTTAGTAGTTAAATATATATTTAAAAAAGTATAAATAAAAGAAGTTTGGCAGATAATGGTTGTTTTGCAGTATGAGGATCGGCTTTTTTATAATATTCCTAATTACAGCTGACAATAATTACTTTTATTTTTTAATTGGAAATCTTTTGCTGAAGAGAGTATAATTAAGAAACCAATTATATCTAAAGCGTAGGATGCAAAAATTTGATTTAAAGAAATATTTATTTTATTATTGTTTAAAAAAGTATTGCTTTTTAATTATGGTATGTGATTTTAGTCTAAAACATTATGAGGAATAATAATTATGGATATTTTAACAAAAGATATAGCGTTAGATTTCTTAAAAAAGTCTTTGTTAAATATAAATGTTTCTTTTAGAGAAGGCCAATATGAAGCTATTGATGCCGTGGTTAACAAAAGAAAAAAAGTTTTGGTTATCCAAAAAACAGGATGGGGAAAAAGTAGCGTATATTTTATTTCCACAAAATTTTTAAGGCAATGCGGTTATGGTCTAACCATAATTATATCCCCACTGCTAGCGCTAATGAGGAACCAGATAGAGTCGGCAAAAAAATTGGGGCTCAATATTGCAACAATAAATTCATCAAATATAGACCATTGGAATGAGGTAAAAAGTAGTATTTTAAGCGATAAGATAGATGCACTCCTTATTTCTCCAGAAAGACTAGCTAACGAAGATTTTATGCAAAATATTTTAGAGCCAATTTCAGGAAATATTGGATTGTTTGTTATTGATGAAGCACATTGTATTAGCGACTGGGGTCACGATTTCAGACCAGACTATAAAAGAATTGTAAATATACTAAAACAAATTCCTGAAAATACTCCCATTCTAGCCACAACTGCTACCGCAAATGATAGAGTTATTGAAGACATTAGAAGCCAAATTAGCGGTATTTTAATAATGAGGGGTGATTTAAAAAGAGAGACCCTTACTTTGCATAATATAAGACTACCGCATCCATCTTATAGGTTGGCTTGGCTTGCAAAATATATTCCTTCATTTAAAGGTTCTGGTATAGTATATGTTTTGACTCAAAGAGATGCGAAGATTATTTCAGACTGGCTTAATGAAAATAATATATCGGCAAGCCCTTATTTTAGTGATGTGACAAATGATAAATTTGAAACTAGTGATGCTTATAGGGAGTTTTTGGAAGATCAGCTTATTAATAATAATATAAAAGTTCTAGTGGCTACGTCGGCACTAGGAATGGGTTTTGACAAGAGCGATATAGGATTTGTAATACACTATCAAGCACCAGGATCAGTTATAAGTTATTATCAACAAGTTGGCCGTGCAGGTAGGGGGATAGACAATGCATACGGGGTATTATTGAGCGGACACGAGGATGATGATATACATGATTTTTTTAGAAGGTCGGCTTTTCCAACAAAAGAAAATATAGATTTGATATTAGAGTGCCTGGAGAGAAGTGATCATGGTTTATCTATAGTAGAAATTCAAAAGGAGCTAAATCTTACTCAAGGTGAAGTTGAAAAAACTCTAAAATATCTTAGTGTTGAGTCTATATCACCAGTAATAAAAATAGATTCGAAATGGCTTAGAACGCCAAATAAGTTTTTTTATGACGAAGAAAAAATAAATAAAATTTTAGAAATAAGACGGTCAGAGTGGAATGAAATTCAACAATATTTAGATACTAAAGAGTGTTTAATGTCTTTTTTGCAAAAGGTCTTAAATGATCCAAATCCTCAAAAATGCGGAAAATGTTCCAACTGTCTACAACCTATAGGTAGTGATTTTTCTACTGACATAGGTTTAAGGGCGGCAGAGTTTTTAAGAAAAAAATACATAGATTTTACCCCTAAGAAACAAGTAAGAGCTGATGCGCTAAGTGAATATGGTATAAAAGGGAAAATTCCTGAAATATTAAGGGCAGAAAGTGGGCGTATTTTATCTAGATGGGAAGATGCTGGCTGGGGAAGAATTGTCGCAGAGAATAAGCATAGTGGAAAATTTTCAGAAGAGTTAGTGGATGCATTTGTTGAAATGGTTTGTGATTGGAATCAAAAATTTGCTTGGGTAACTTGTATACCATCACTAAAACATCCAGTTTTGGTGCCAGAATTTGCGCAAAAAGTTGCCAGTAAGTTAAATTTACCTTTTATTCAAGCTATAAAAAAAATAAAACAAAATCAAGCTCAAAAAATGATGAATAACTCATACCATCAAGCAAAAAATCTTGATGGTGTTTTTGAAGTAGATAATGGTATTCCAAATAAACCAGTATTATTAATAGATGATATTATCGACTCTGGGTGGACCATAACAGTAGCTGCCATGCTCTTAAAACAAAAAGGCTGTGGGAATGTATTTCCTGCAGCGCTTTCGACAACAGGAAAATTATAATGAAAAAACTAAGCTTAAATTCTCAGGCAATCATACTGCTTACGGCCTACTTTAATAAAAACGATAAACCTCTTACTGTAACCGAATACTCTAATTTAGCAACCTGGCTTTTAAAATACAATATGACGCCAGCAGATCTTTTGGCAACAAATAATATTGATATTTTGAAAGAATATGAAGGCTCGAAAATTATACAAGATAGAATTTTATCTTTGCTTGATAGAGGAAATGCTATGGCATTGTCTTTGCAAAAATGGCAAAATTTCGGAATTTGGATTATGACTAGAGCAGATGAAGAATACCCAATAGCACTTAAAAGGAAGCTGGGGCAAAAATCTCCGCCTATTTTATACGGTGCTGGAGACAAGAAAATATTAAACACTAAAGGCATTGCTATTGTTGGATCGCGAGATGCTTCAATGGATGATTTGGAATTTGCATTTCAGCTTGGAAAAAAAATTGCTTTGTGCGGATATAGTGTAGTCTCTGGAGGAGCAAGAGGAATAGATGAATCTTCGATGTTTGGCTCTATTGAGGCTGACGGTACTACTATTGGGGTCGTTTCGGACTCGTTAGCGCAAAAAGTCTTATCTAAAAAGTATAGAGAAGCTATACAAAATAGTAATTTGACTCTTATAAGTCCGTATTATCCGGATGCAAAATTTAATTCAGGCAATGCCATGGGAAGAAACAAATACATCTATGTATTGGCAAAAAGCTCCGTGGTAATACATTCTGGCTTAAAAGGTGGAACATGGGAGGGTGCAAAAGAAAATTTAAAAAATAACTGGACAGACCTTTTTGTAAAAAAGAATAATGATGCAATGGCTGGAAATTCTAAACTGCTTGCTATGGGCGGGATTGAATTGCCAAATTTAAATGATATAGAGTATTTATTGGATTATAAGAAAAAAGAACTAGCTATAAATGAACCAAGAGAAGAAAAAATATTAAAATTAATTAATGGTAAAAAAATGACAGTGGATGAGATATCAAAAGAAATAAGAGAACCTTCAAGGCTTGTAAAAAATACAATAGAAAAGTTAGTAAGGTCAGGCGATATCGAAAAACATAAAAATCGGCCCTTGCGTTTTAGTAAGGTGATAAAACTATTCTAACTAAATTTATAAGTGTAAAATTTGCTGTATGTAAATTTAGCCAGCTTTATTTAACCCACCTTTATAAAATTCTCTTGGTTTTTAAAGAATGGTTTTAGCCCCTCGTAGGCTGCTTGGATCTTTTTAAATTTAGTGTTGTACTCGTTTTTGATGCTTTCGCTTTTGTTTGAGTGCCTGTCTGGGTGATAAATTTTAGCAAGGGCCAGGTAGCTATCTCTTACAGTTTCGAAGCTGTCGTTATTTGAGCAGCCTAAAATTTCAAAATTTTCTTCTAGCAAATTTGCCAAAGCGCTGAAGCGACTTTTAAATTTGGCTGAGTTTTGGATCTTGTAATTTCTTTTGAACTCTTTAAATTTGACTTCATTGTAGTTAAAATTTACTATAAATTTTAGATGTTCGCGTTTTGAAATGATCTCTTCTATCAGTTCAAAGTCACTTTCTTTTTTTATCTTTAGGCTAAATTTATGATTTTTCTCGTCAAATTTAGACTCATTGCCTTTGAAATTTTGCAAAATGTAGCTAGCAAAAGCTCTTGGAGTATTGTTTAGCGTAAAGATCATCTCGTCGTTAAAAAACTCAATGTCAATGTTATAGATGTTTGTTAGAGCGTTTCTTTGCACTAAAGATAGTTTTATGGTTTTGTATTTTGCAAAGGTTACGTCAAGCTCGTTGCCCTGTTTTTCGTAGAGTTTTTTTATAAATTTTAAGAAGCATTTTCGCTGTGGGATCTCGCTCTCTTCATAAAAAGAGATGATCTTGTCTTTGTTTGCTAGGGTTTTTGTGAAATTTTTACTTATCAGTGCGCGAAGCTCGCAAAAAAGAGCGTCACTATCGGTTAAAATGCTTAAAGATTCTAAAGTTTGGGTTATATTCATGGGTTTCTCCATTCAAAATATCCCCATTTAAAGCAACTAGTGTTCCAAAGTTAAATTTTCCTGATATTGCTATCTTTTGTATATGCCAAAAACTCATCTCTTAGCTTTTGTTCTTTGTGTAAGATCGCCTCCTCTTTTGTATGAGAAGCGGCCTCTTTTTGGGGCTTTTTTGCCACGCCTTGCTCTTTTGTAAGCTCTTTTTTGATCTCTTTTAGACTATCGAAAAAATCGTTCATTTTTGCTCCTTTTACTCAAAGGATTTTACTAAAAAGGTTATAAATTTAAAATGAATACAATCTCTTTTTAAGGAAAGTTTGGTTAATATCACAACTTAATTTTTCATGTGCGCTCGTAGCTCAGCTGGATAGAGCATTTGATTGCGGTTCAAAAGGTCAGAGATTCGAATTCTCTCGGGCGCACCATCCTTTTCTCCCCAAATTTTATTTTCAGACCACTTTTGAGCTTAGTTAAATTTATAAAAAACTCTATTTAGATATAGCCCTTCAGCAGGTGCTGGTATGCGAGTTAGAGCAGGACGTCCATTTAGCGAAGCTTTGATGAGTTCGCTGCCGTCTTTTCGCTTTAGCGCTTTTAGTAAATTTGCAACCATGAGGCGCACCTGTCCGCGTAAAAAGCCATTTGCCTTAAAAATGATGATAGTTTGCTCTTTGTATGCGTAGCAAAATGCTTTGTAAATTTCTCGCACTGGGCTTTTTGTATCGCTTCCGGTTTTCATATATGCGCTAAAATCATGCTCGCCGATAAAATTACGCAAAATTTCATTTGCTTTTTTGATATCAAATTTAGGCAAAAATACCTTGTAGTTTGAGCTAAAAACATCAAATTTACCGTGATCTATCACATATCTATAAGACCTTGCGACCGCGTCATATCTTGCTTGAAAGCTATCATCCACCAAATTTATGCGTTTTATGTGAATGCTTGGATGTGCGTGACGGTTTATAAGATCTTTTAGGCGATTTAAATCTTTAAAGTGATCGCCGCAAACAACGCTTGAGCTTTGGTTATTTGCATGCACGCTTTTGTCGGTGCGCGAGCTAGAGAGCACTTTTTCGAAAATGCCAACGTGAGCTAGGGCGCGAGCAAGTTCATCTTCTACGCCGTTTTCATGCGGCTGGGTCTGTGAGCCTTGAAATTTTGAGCCATCGTAGCTGTAGATTAGCTGAATTTTCATCAGTATCTTCGTGTGATCTTGGCTTTATAAAGCAAGACGCCAGCTAGTAAAAATACGAAAAATATGAGTGGTATCGCAAGCGCTGGCTTTGATGAAAAGAGCATTATGAGCGTAAAATAGCCAAACAAAACGCCAAAAGTGCCAACATAGACCATGCCCTTTTCGTATCTATATGTGACGATACCAAGGCTGATAGCAAAGAGCGTGCTAGCAAGCGGAAAAAGGGCCACTAGGACGTATGTGCTAAGGTCTTTTCGGCGTTTATCGCTGCTAGCTGCATCCATCCAGTACTCTTTGATGCTGCCAACGTCACTTATCTCCTCGCTTTGGGCGGTTCTTATCTTCATTGATTTGAAATTGCTTTGGTGATAAATTTCATCTCTTATGTCATACATTTTGCCATCGTTTAAAGAGAGCTCTACGCTTTGACCCACGTTTATGATCTTTGCGTTTTTGGCGGTTATTAGGCGCTGTGAGTCTTTGACAAAGGGGTTAAACATCACGATATCTTTGTAGGTTGTGCCATTTTTGTCTTCGCTTTCGCTGCCCACATAGACCATCCAGTCGGAGAATTTTTGTCCAAACTGGGTTGGCTTTAAATTTAGCTTAGCAACCGTCTTTTTATAGTCGATGAAATTTGCATTTAGCTGGGCGGCTATTGGTATCATGACGATGGCAACTACCAACAAGGCAGCGCTTAAAAGGGCTGAAAAAGCTAAGAAAAATCTTGCGATCTTATTTGGCGAGCCACCGAGTGTGAAGATAACGATACTTTCATTCTCTTTTGATAGCCGAAAAAGCGTCATCGCAAGTGAGACGAAAAACGCGATAGGCACGACAAAGAGCAGCACGCGTGGGAGCATAAATGAGTAGAGTTTAAAGAGCTCGCCAAAGCTGATCTCGATATATGAAGTGATACGCGCGATCTGGATGAAAAAGACGATCGACATGATCAAAAAAAGCGTACTAAATAGCGATGCGAACGTGCCTAAAAAGTTAAACAAAAGATATTTATTTACTCTACTCATAAATGAACCTTAAAATTTCTAAAATTTGCCCATCAAAAGCGTAGGTGACAAGCAGTCCCAGGCTTAAAAATGGCACAAAGGCTAGCTCGTAGCCCTTTTTGCGAACGAGCGCATAGACTGGGAGCGTAAGAAGTGCCGCCAGATAGATCGCCACAAGGGCTAGCTTGGCTGGTAAAATAGCTCCGATGATCGCTGCGATAAATATGTCGGCACTGCCCATGGCTTCTTTTTTCATCGCATAGCTCACGACAAATCTCAGCGCCCAAAATATAAAACCAAAGAGGATTAAATTTAAAATTTGAGCAAAATTTCCTTTAAAGATAAAAAGTAGCAGGGCATAGGCAAATGCAAAAAATAGCGCTGCAAAAAGAAGCGCATCTGGCACGGCTTTATACCTTATGTCTATGACGCTAAGGGCTAGTAGCATGATAAAGCAAAGCCCTAAAAATAGCGCATAAAGCAGGGTTTCTACGCTTAAAATTTCGCCGCACTCTTTAAAAAAACAGATCAGAAAAAGTAGCCCAGAGGCTAGCTCAACTAGCGGATAGACAAGGCTTATCTTTTGCTTGCAAAAGGCGCATTTGCCGCCTAAAAATAGCCATGACAAAAGTGGGATATTGTGATAAAAATTTAGCTTGTGAGAGCATTTTGGGCAGTGAGAGGCTGGGAAATTTATGCTTTCACTTCGTGGCAAGCGGTATATCAGCACATTTGAAAATGACCCCACGCAGATGCCAAAAACAAAAGCAAAAACGGCAAAAAAGATGACCAAAATATCCATTATCTCACTAAACTCCGCCAAATCTTCGCTCTATATCTTTAAATTTAGCAACGATCCCCGCAAGCTCATCCTTGCCAAAGTCAGGCCAAAGTGTCGGCGTGAAAAATAGCTCCGCGTAGCTTGCCTGCCAGAGCATGAAATTTGAAAGCCTACTCTCGCCACCAGTTCTAACGAGAAGATCCACCGGCTCACTCTCATCAAGTGCCGCATTTAGGCTCGCTTCATCTATCTCGCAGCCTTTTAAATTTAGTTTTCGCACAGCTCTTATGATCTCATCTTTTGAGCCGTAGTTTATCGCTAAATTTAAAAGTAAATTTGTATTTTCCCTTGTCGCATTTTTGGTGATCTCTATCTCATTTTTTAGCTCGTCACTAAATGGCGAGATGTCGCCGATCGTGTTAAATTTGATCCCATTTTTTATAAAATCATCACGCTTTAAAAGAAGAAATTTCTTAAGCAAATTCATCAAAAAATCAACCTCTTTTTGCGGTCTTTTCCAGTTTTCGGTGCTAAATGCGTAAAGGCTTAAAATTTTCACCCCATTATCGATGCAAAATTCGCACATATCGCTCACCACATTTGCTCCAGCCTCGTGCCCATTTGTCCGCAAAAATCCACGCTTTTTCGCCCAGCGTCCGTTGCCGTCCATGATGATAGCGAGGTGGTTAAGTTTGTTCAATATCTAGCCTTTAAAGTCAATTATCTGCTCTTTTTTACTCCAAAGAGCGCTTACGTTTTGCACCACAACTGCGGCGCTGAATTCGCTTTTTAGCAAGCTCGCGACGTTGCTAAATGGAGTTGCGATCTCACACAAATTTTCATCTTTAAATTTAAAAATAAGCGGCGCAAAATTTGAAAAAACAAGAAAAACTCTCATCTCATTTGCCTCTTTTTTAAGCTGGAAAATGCCGTTTGTACCGCTATACGCAAATGGTATATGCACGACGTTTTCTTGTAGAGCAAAGAGCATTCTTGCTAGCACTCTCATCTCATCTTTTGTTTTAACTTCGCTTAAGTTTTTAAATAAATAGCTGTAAAGCCACGATAAATTCTCGTTTTTTACCAAATTTTCTATCAAATTTAGCCCGTCAGCCAAAACGTCCTCATCTAAAATTTTTGGTTTTTCGTATAAATTTTTTATGACGATGTTTTCGCCCTGACTATGCACCTCGCCCCAGTATCTTGAGCCCACGTTTAGCTCTTTTACGCTTTTTGTGTTTAAATTTCTATTTGCGAAATTTAAGATGTATCTGTTAAAGCCGACCTTTTGGCTCACCAAAATGCTAAGTGGCAAGGACGAATTTATCGCTACTAGCGGAGCTTGGCTGTTGTTTGCTATCTTTTGGACGCGTGAGATTTGTTCTATCATAAATTTGCCGCTAGCTCCACGATACGCCATGCGATCTCGTCTTTTGAGGCAAGTGGCAGTAGGGTTTCGCTGCCCCTTGTAATGAAATTTACCTCGTTTTGCTCGCTTGCAAAGCCATTTTTCTCGCCTAAAATATTTAGACAAACTGCATCAAGCGCTTTTTTCTCTAACATCGATCTAGCGCTTTTTAGAGCGCTCTCGCTTGAGATTTCAAGCTTAAAGCCGATCTTTTTACATTTAAACTCTTTTAAGCTTTGCAAAATATCGACATTTCTCTTTAGGTCTAAATTTAAGCTCTCGCCAACGTTCTCTTTTTTTATCTTGCCATCTATCTTTGTCGGTACAAAATCGCTCACCGCAGCGCACATTACAAGTAAATTTGCCTCCTCGCACTCACTCTTGCAAAGCTCTAAAAGCTCGCTACTTGAGCTAAATTTAAGGCTAAGAAACGGCTCGTTTACGGTTTCAAAACTAGCAAGCAGTTTTACCTCTGCACCTGCGTAGTAAAAGGCTCTAGCCAAGGCTCTTGCCATCTTGCCGCTTGAGAAATTTGTAATGGCTCTTACATCATCTATCTTTTCGGTTGTCGCGCCACCAGTGATCACCACTTTTTTGCCTGCAAAAAGTGGCTTGCTAAGCCTTTTAATGGCAGCTTCTACTATCACTTCAGGGCTTGCTAAAGCACCCTTGCCAACGTCGCCACAAGCTAGAGTTTTAAGCACTGGCTCAACCACCAAAGCGCCGTTTTTCTTTAAAATTTCAAGCGAATTTTGCGTTGCAAAATGCTCGATCATATTGTTGTTTGCAGCAGGAGCAACGACCAAAGGCACGTGTGAGGCGGCGATTAGCGTTTGCATGAAGACATTGTCACAGATACCAGCTGTTAGCTTATTTATCGTATTTACCGAGGCAGGTGCGATGAGGACTAGATCCATTTTAGAGTAGGCTATGTGATTTACACCATCTTGCCAGTTTTGCGTTTGTGAGCTTAAAATTTTATGCTCGCTTAGCGCTTCAAAGCCACTTACGCTACAAAATTCAAGCGCTCCGTCACTTAAAGCCACATAAACATCAGCGCCTTGCTTTTTAAGCAACGATAAAATTTCGAATGCCTTATAAAAGGCTATACTGCCACAAACAGCAAGTAAAATTTTCTTATTTTTTAACATCGTCTTTGCCAAAGAATTTCTCAAAA
>CAUQCU010000065.1:0-11191 GCA_963516555.1 Campylobacter concisus
AGCTCGCCGATAAGATACCAGCCCATACTTTTGATATATTTTGAGCCGATCAATAAATTTCTGCCATCTTTATCTAGCGAAATGTAGCTGCCATTTTCGTTGATTAGCTTTTTAAGGTTTGCATCGCCAACTAAATCTTTTAGATTGCCGCTTGCATCTTTACCGATCTTGATGTCGCCTTTTTCATCGACAAGTAGAAATTTACCGCCACGACCTATCTTTTGTGACTGGACAAAATTTACTATCTCACTTAAATTTACGCCAGTCGCTGCGATACCATAAAATTTATCATCTTTTTGAACTTTGTAGTTTATATACATCATTATCTTGCCGCTGCCGTCTTCAGCCTTGTTGATGTCGATCAGGCTTAGGCTGCTGCCATCTTTTAAGGCGTAGTACCACTTGTCATTTTCTGGGTTAATGACCTTTAAAATTTTATCTTCGACGTAGTAGTTTAGGGTTCTATCTGAGCCAAACATTATCGTATCTAGCTTTAAATTTTTAGCAAGAGTTTGAAAATAGTCAAACAAGACCTTTCTGCCGTGCTCGTCCTCGCCGTTTTTAACCCAGTCTATTAAAAAGCTATTTTGAGTTATTTGATAAGAAGCGTCGATTATCTTATCGATGTAAGATTCTATTTTATAACCAACTTCATTGACAGCAAGTGGGAATTCTTTACTTTCGACCCTGTCGGTATATAAATTTTTAGCCATATTATAGGTAATAAGGCCGACTACACTGACACAAACCAAGATCATGACACTTAGCACAAGTGCCGTTCTCATCCTGAGTGATTTCATTATATTCTCCTTAAATTGAATTGACAATTTTATTACAATATATTTAAATAATATTTAATTTTATAAATTAGAAATTTGTGAGATTTTTTGCAAGAAGCATCTTGCCTCTTGCAAATTTATATTAGGATTTATTTTTTAAGGCCGTATTTAGCGAGCATTTTGTCAAATTCGCCAGATTTTTGTAGCTCTTCGATCGCAGCATCTATCTTTTTGATAAGATCAGTATGTTTGCCCTTATCAAATGCCATCGCAAAGCCCTCTGTGCCGTCAGGAAGTCTTAAAAACTCCTCTAAGTCTGGATTTTGTTTCAAAAACTCAACACCTATTGGGCTATCAGTAAGCACAACATCGATTTTGCCGGCATTTAGTGACATTATAGCTGCCGCTACGTTTTCAGCTGGGATTGACTGAGTTGTGATATTTTTAGCTGCCTCTTCTTGAAGCGTGCCAACTTGAGCTGAAATTTTCTTATCTTTAAGATTGTCTTTATTTACGTCTGAGCCTTTTTTGCGGATAAATAAATTCTCTGAAAAATAATATGGCTTAGTAAAATCAACAGACTTTCTTCTCTCGTCAGTCGCGCTCATACCGCTTATCGCGATATCGATCTTGCCAGTTTTTAAAGCTGGTATTAGCCCATCAAAACTCATATTTGCAACGTCAAATTTGATCCCAGTTTTTTTAGTGATCTCATTTAGAAGATCGATCTCAAAACCAACGATTTGATTTTTATCATCAAGATACTCAAACGGAGGGTAATCAGCGCTTGAACCCACCTTATAAACTACCTCTTTGCTAGCTTCTGGCGCATTTGCAGTGGCTTTTTTGCCACTATCATCACCACAACCTATAAAAAACATAACTAACCCTAACGATAGAACTTTTAAAAAATTTTTCATTTTACTCCTTGTTAGTGATTTAAAATTTTACCTAAAAACTCTCGCAGACGCTCGTGCTGCGGATTTGTGAAGACATTTTTTGGTGTGTCATCAACTGCTATCTTGCCTTTGTCCATAAAGAAAATTCTATTTGCCACGTTTCTTGCAAAACCCATCTCATGAGTCACCACAAGCATCGTTATGCCCTTGGCTGCGACATCTTTCATGATATCAAGCACCTCGCCGATCATCTCAGGATCGAGCGCACTTGTTGGCTCGTCAAATAGTATCACCTCTGGATCCATAGCTAGGCTTCTAGCGATCGCGATACGCTGCTTTTGGCCGCCTGAGAGCTTGTGCGGGTAGGCAAATTTCTTATCGCTTAGCCCAACACTCTTTAGCAGTTCATCTGCCCTCCTCTCGGCACTCTCTTTGTCTAAGATCCCAGCTTTTATCGGAGCTAGAGTTAAATTTTGCAAGACGTTTTTGTTTGCAAAAAGGTTAAAGTGCTGAAAAACCATACTCACTTTTTGGCGAATTTTATTTATGTCTGATTTTTTATTGAGGATATCTTCGCCATTTATCTTGATATGTCCGCTATCTGGCTCTTCAAGACGGTTTATGCAACGTAAAAATGTACTTTTTCCACCGCCACTTGGACCAATTATCGCTATGACTTCACCTTTTTTGATATCCACGCTGATGTCATTTAAAACACGCAAATCGCCATAGCTTTTGTTTAAATTTTTAATCTCAATCATGGCGATTTAGTCTCCTCTCAAGTAGTTTCACCAAAAGGGTGAAAAATTTAACGCTCACGTAATATACAATGCCCGTAAAAATGACTGGTTCTGGGCTGTAAAAGACCGCTTGAAGGCTCTTACTTTGCATCGTAATATCAACGACGCTTATGTAGCCAACGACTGAGGTCTCTTTAAAAAGCGATATAAACTCATTTGCAAGCGCTGGCAAGATATTTTTAGTAGCTTGTGGAAAGACTATCTCACGCATCGAAACGTAGTAGTTTAGCCCCATTGCCCTAGCTGCCTCCATTTGCCCCTTATCAACGCTATTTATGCCGCTTCTTACGATCTCAGCGACGTATGCTGAGCTATTTAGTCCAAGTGCGATCACAGCGACGTAGAAGTTATCGCTCCAAGTGGCGAAAATCACCACTGAAAATATTAGAAGTTGAAGTATTACAGGCGTTCCACGCAAGATGTCGATATACTCGTCTATGACAAAATTTAAAACCTTGATATCTAAGAATTTAATAAAAGCTAAAATAAATCCAAGTGTAATGCCTATAGCGATACCGCCTATCGTAAGGCCAAGTGTTACTCCGTAACTTTTGATATATGCGATCTCTTGCGCCTCGCTAAGATCTCTTGGATAGAAAAAATATGTTCCAAGCGAGACAATTATTATAAAAAATAGAAATTTGGCTAAATTTTGAGCGTTCAACTTCGTCCTTTCTTTAAAATGTAGCCTTAAATGATACGAAAAAATATATATCATTTTGCTTAAAAATTTTTAAGGAACAAGCCCGCTCATTGAAATTTAAATATTTTTGTAATAACATAACCGTTTTATTTTATTTGAAAGGAAATTTATGAGCTTTGGGTCTTACTTAGCCATCGCCATCTATTTTGGTTTCTTGCTCTTCATCGGACGATATTTCTACGATAAAAATGCAAGTATGAACGAGTATCTGCTAGATAACCGTCAAATGGGTCCAGTCGTCACCGCACTTAGCGCTGGTGCTTCCGATATGAGTGGTTGGATGCTACTTGGCGTGCCCGGGGCTCTATACGCAACTGGCGTGGCAAATGTCTGGATGATAGCTGGTCTTATCGTGGGAGCTTACTGCAATTACTTATTTCTAGCAAAGAGGCTTAGGGTCTATACCGAGGTTGCAAGCGACAGCATCACGATACCTGATTTTTTAGAAAACCGCTTTAAAGATAGGACTAAAATTTTAAGGATCATCTCAGGTCTTATCATATTGATATTTTTCACACTTTACGTAAGTAGCGGCATCATAGCTGGTGGCAAGACTTTTGAGAGCTTTTTTGGCTTAAAATTTGCATACGGAGCGGTCTTTACGCTCATAATCGTGGTCTTTTACACATTTTTTGGCGGATTTAAGGCTGTTAGTATAACTGACGCATTTCAGGGTCTTTTGATGTTTTGTGTCCTAGTTTCGATTCCAGTCGTGGCATATCTAAATTTAGACCTGCCAAGCGATACAAATTTGATAAAAGAGATAAGCAGGCTTGATGCAAATCACCTAAATCCATTTAGAGACCAGACTTTCTGGGGCATTTTGGGCCTTCTAGCTTGGGGTTTTGGCTACTTTGGGCAACCACATATCATCGTTAGATTTATGGCGATACGTGACTCAAAAGAGCTTGCAAAGGCAAGAAGGATCGGCATCGGCTGGATGACAATCGGCCTACTTGGTGCAATTATGAGCGGTCTTATCGGATTTGTCTATTTTAGCCAAAGAGGCGGACTAAGCGACCCTGAGACCGTGTTTTTAAAACTTGGTGAGCTACTTTTCCCACCATTTTTTATAGGTATCATCATCTCAGCCGTGCTTTCAGCGATCATGAGTACCATCTCAAGCCAGCTTTTAGTCACATCAAGCTCGGTCACAAAAGACTTCATATTTGCCTTTTATAAAAAAGAGGTAAGCCAAAGCACTCAAACAGCGATCAGCCGCTATGCAGTCGTGGTCGTAGCACTAATCGCCACAGTGCTTGCCTTTTTATCAACAGATAATGTCCTAAACGTTGTTGGCAACGCTTGGGCAGGATTTGGCGCGAGCTTTGGTCCGGTGCTACTTTTTAGCCTTTACTGGAAACGCATGAGCGCACTTGGAGCGCTCGCTGGCATGATAGCTGGCGGTGCGACCGTAATATTTTGGATAACATCAGGGCTAAATGCCTATGTTTATGAAATTTTACCAGGCATTTTAACCTCAAGTCTAGCCATCATCATGGTCAGTATCTGGGGCGACGCTATCAATAAAATGACAAGTGAGCCGCACGAGCAAGTGATAAAAGATGAATTTGAAAAGATGAAGACAAGGCTTTAGGTCTTAAATTTATAAGAAATTCCTAGTGCTGGCTGGGAATTTCTAAAATTTAACTTTACAGTCTTTATTAGATAATCATTTCTCGCTCTCCATATAAATTTACAAAATAAGTATTTGCAATGCTTTTCTCTCTTGTATGCAGTAATACTGCAACTTTCAAATTTGCATTTAACCATATTCTAAAATTTAGCCTTTAGACATAAAAACATATCTTTGCTGGTGTCTTTTAACTTTTAGTTTCTAAGTCTTGCGGATCGTGAATTGTACTCTTTTTGTATCTAGCATAGCAATTTTTAATATATCTTCATCAGTAAGAGCTAAATCAAAAACTTCTATTTTGTTTTACACGCTCCTTCTTTACAGATTTTGGGACAATGATGACATTTCTTTGGATTAGGCATCTTAGCATAACCTGCCTTGTAGACTTATTATATTTTTCCCTATTTCTTTTAGTATATCTACATTAAAAACATCATTATTCCCCTCTGTGTATGAGAAGTCCAAGCCATAGACTCTTTGTCTTACTCAAACTGCGCTTCGCCCTCTATGACCCAAGCTAGACTATCTACAGTGATCTAGCTCCTCTCTTTCGTCAAATGCGTACACATCGACGCTTGCGTTTTTGTTTTGAAAGAGCCTTTTGCCAACGACGCTTTTTCTACTATGTTTGGATCTCTGTTGAGATTATAAATTTGGCCTATTTGATATCCTTTTACAAATTTACGTATCATTGTAGTTAAATTTTTCAAAGGATTTATTGATAGAGGCTATACTTTTATTCAGAATACAACTTGTCGTTTTTCCAGGACAATATTTTCTGTATCTGAATAAATAATTCAGGATTATCAATTACAACTAGCAATAAATTACTTTTTACTCTGGTTAGTGCTTCAAAAATACAACTATGTTCGTCGTAAGGGTAATATTCATTGTATAAAGATATTAGGTTCCCCTCTTCAGAATATTTAAAATACTTATCTAAAACTACAAGCACATTTTCATATTCTCTTCCAATAACATTGTGCGTAGATTTTGATTTTGCATAGACCATTATTCTTTTTAGGGATCTAGTTGATTTTGTTGTATACTCTGTTAACTCGATTGAAACATAATGCTCCTCGGAACATTTTTTCTCAATATATAGTTTTGCGTCATCTTTATTAGAGAAATATACAACCTGGACTTTATCGTAATCGTATGGTTGAACCTTGCTGGTTTTAGTATGCAAGAATTTAGATATAAAAGAAGCCATAAAAATATTTGTTCTTATTTTATCTTTTAGCCTTATATGCAAAATATCACTTCCATTACTTAATTTTTCTTCTACATTCAACGCTTTTTCTGATTTATGAAGTGTTTGCTGATGGTCTACTGAAAATACTATCATCTTATTATCAAGCTTTAAAAGCTGTTTAAATTGTATTTCATACAGTCTTTGTGCCTCATCTATTAGTATAACATCATAACATTTTAGATCATGCTCTATACTAACGCCTTTTACTGGTACAATTTTTATACCCAATTCATTAGATAATGATTCATGTTCAGGAATTAGTGCACAAAATATAACTAAAACTTTATTTCCACTCAAAATATATTCTTTTGCTAAATCCAATAATAATAAAGATTTTCCTGTTCCAGGTCCTCCTGCAAGACAAACTTTTTTATAATCAGTTTTTAGTATGTCGTTTTTTCTTTGATTTTGTTCACTTGTTAAAAAATATTTATGATTCTTAAATTCTTCAGGCTGTGAGTATGGAGAAATTATAAGAGATGACTGATCTATAGATAGCAATTCGTTTTTAATTACATAATCATCTGGAATCATTTTGGATAAATCTGAAAAATCAATATCTTTTAATTTATCATCTTCTAATAAATAAATTTGTTTTGTTTTTACTATATATGTACATACAATAATATCTTTATTTAATAATTTAAGCAAACAATTGTGCCTGATTAATTGATCTCTAATCGCAGATATACCATCTTTTGGCAGCTCACTTTTAACTTCTACATTCAAAACAGATTTATTACTAAACCTTAGAATATCAAATTCTTCTCTTATTCCGGCTTCAATTAAAGTAGATATAAAATAACCTTCTTTTTGCATATGAGATAAATGTAAGCTTATTTCTATAAAAAATAAACATATACTGTCCATCTCACTATCAGACATGCCTTTATCTCGCTTAAATGAAAAACTACCATCTACTAATTTAAAAAGCGACCTACGTAGATCTTTATTTTTGGAGTCAAATATTTGAATTAGAGAATCTACATTGGTGCTTTTCATAAAATATTTTTACTCCCACTCTATCGTTGCAGGTGGCTTGCTTGAGATGTCATAAACTACGCGGTTTATACCATTTACTTCGTTTATGATGCGGCGGCTTACGTTTTCAAGCAGATCATAAGGAAGCCTTGAAAAGCTTGCAGTCATGCCATCACTTGCATCTACCACGCGCACGCAAACAGCGTTTTCGTAGGTGCGATTATCGCCCATAACGCCAACAGAATTTACATTTAAAAGTACGCAAAATGCCTGCCAAGTTTTGTTATACCATCCACTACTTTTTAATTCATCACGCAAGATCACATCAGCTTTACGAAGTAGCTCAAGGCTTGGTTTATTTACCTCGCCCATGATGCGGATAGCAAGACCGGGTCCTGGGAAAGGATGGCGGAAGACTAGCTCGCGGCTTAGTCCAAGCTCAAGTCCTAGCTTTCTAACCTCGTCTTTAAAAATTTCTCTTAGTGGTTCTATTAGCTCAAATGTCATCCAGTCAGGCAAGCCTCCAACGTTATGGTGGCTCTTTATCGTCTTGCTTGAGCCGACAACTGAGCTTTCGATGATATCAGTATAAAGAGTGCCTTGAGCGAGAAATTTTACATCGCCATGCTTTTTAGCCTCTTTTTCAAAAATTTCTATAAATGTCTCACCTATGATCTTGCGTTTTTTCTCAGGGTCAACGACGCCGGCCAAGCGACCTAAAAATATCTCACTCGCATCTATGCTAACTAGCTCAACGCCAAGTTTCGTTCTAAATGTAGCTTCAACTTGTTCTTTTTCGTTTGTTCTAAGAAGTCCGTTATCGACAAAAACAAGGATCAAATTTTCAGGCACAGCGGCTGCTAAAAGTGCTGCAGTCACAGAGCTATCCACACCGCCGCTAACCGCGCAGAGCACCTTGTGAGTACCCACTGTTTTTCTTATCTCTTCTATTTTGTTCTTAGCGAAGCTTCCCATATTCCAAGTGCTCTCGCAGCCGCAGATATGTTTAGCAAAATTCTTTAAAATTTGCGTGCCATACTCGCTGTGTTGTACCTCTGCGTGAAACTGGATCGCATAAAATTTACGTTTATCATCACCAAAGGCGCAATAAGGCGAATTTTCGCTGACCGCAATCGCCTCAAAGCCCTTTGGTAGGTCTTTTACATAGTCGCTATGGCTCATCCATACGATTTGTTTTGAAGGTGTATCTTTAAAAAGATCGTGCTCTTTTACGACGCTAAGTTCAGCCTTGCCGTACTCTTTGTGATCAGCTGCTAAAACCTCAGCACCATGCGTGTGAGCAAGTAACTGCATGCCGTAGCAAACGCCAAGTATAGGGATATTTAGCTCAAAAACGCCATTATCACAAAAGTAAGCATCTTTAGCATAAACGCTAGCTGGACCACCACTTAAAATGATACCTTTTGGATTTTTTGCCTTTATATCGCTTAGTTTTGCGTTAAATGGCAAAATTTCAGTATAAACTCCCTCTTCTCTTAGCCTTCTAGCTATTAGCTGAGTATACTGCGAACCAAAGTCCAAAACTATAATCGTATTGTTCATTTATAACCTTTTAAAAGTAGATGTGAAAAATTTCAAACTGCACATACCAAACAATGAGTGATACGATGTATCCCAAAACTACCATCCATGCATATTTCATATGCGCACCAAAGGTATAAATTCCTTTTAATTTACCCATTACTCCAACGCCAGCTGCTGAGCCAAAACTAATCATCGAACCGCCGATACCAGCTGTAAGTGTCACAAGTAGCCACTGACTCATAGACTCGCCTACATCAGCTCCCATGGCTGGATTTGCTTTTAGCACAGCTGACATAACAGGGACGTTATCAACGACTGCTGAGAGGAAGCCAACACCGATATTTACAGGTGTTGAGCCAAATTTATCATAAAGTGACACAGCGTAATTTAAAAATCCAGCAAAGTGAAGAGCGCCAACTGCAGCTAAAATTCCAAAAAAGAAAAATAGCGTGTTGTTCTCGATCTTTGACATATAGTGAAAGACATTCATAGGTTCTTCGCCTTTGTGAGCTTTTTTGAAATAATATGTATAAAGGCTAAGTAGCGAGAAGCCAAACATCATGCCCCACATAGCTGGCAAGTGAAATAACTGGTGCATCATAACTGCACAAAAGATAGTAAATGCACCTATGAAGATAACCGCTTTACCGCCCTTTTTCATAACCACTTTTGACTCATTTGCCACGTCAAAATGAGGCGCAGTATTTGGCACGATGCGTGAAAGTAAAAACGCTGTCACAAACCAGCCGATAAATGAAGCTGGGAAAAGTGCAAAAAAGTCTAAAAATGGTGACTTGCCAGCTGCCCAAACCATAAGTGTAGTGATGTCGCCAAATGGACTCCACGCTCCGCCTGCGTTTGCTGCTACGACGATATTTATCGCACCTGCGACTAGGAAATTTGTATTATTTCTATCTATCGTTAAAAGAACGGTTGATAGGATAAGCGCTGTTGTTAGGTTATCAGCCACTGGACTAATGAAAAATGCCAAAATACCAGTTAGCCAAAATAGCTTTCTGTAAGTGTAGCCTTTTGAAACTAGGTTATATTTAAGTGCGTTAAACACATCTCTTTCAACAAGTGCCTCGATAAATGTCATCGCTACCATCAAGAAAAAAACGATCTGAGCTATCTCTAAGATCAGGTGATTTACCTCGTGCTCTAGCAAATGCACATCCATGCCATTTATAAGCATATAAACGCCGATAAGTAGGAACATAAAAGTGCCGATAAAGATGGCAGGTTTTGCCTTGTCGATGTGAAAATTCTCTTCTGCTGCTATGAAAAAATATCCAACAACAAAAATGATAAGCGATAAAATTCCCGCCCATGTAGTAGTTAAGTCAATAGCCGCAGCTTCTCCGTCAGCACCAAAGGCTATAGCAAAAAACAAGCCTAGAAGTCCAAATAACCTCATATACTCTCCTTGTAAGATAAAAATTTGCGTATTTTACTTAAATGAGCCTAAAATTTAGGTTAGTTAAAACTATTAAGCTTGCATTACATTTTTATCTTACGCCAAATTTAAGATCAAATTTTATTGATCTTATCTGTTTTTTTCTCTTTCACAGGTGCATCGCCATAAAATGGATCGTCCTTGTAGCCGCAACCACTAAGTGCAAAAAGAGCGAAAATTAAAATAAAAGATGATAAGATTGCCTTATGAAAGACGCCAAATTTATGATAGATGCTATCCACGAAAATCCTTTGTATAAAGAAAAATTAAGCATGGCAGACGAGTGCCGAGAGCTTCTTCGCCTCATGGGTAAAGCAAAGCGATTTTACATAGCTTTTTGCTATGTTAGAGAAGGTATATTAACCTTCGTTCTCACTCATCCCTCAGGGCTTTTGGAGCTTAGACGTGATAGTAGTATAAATGATATAAAAGAGTTATTAAAAACATTTTGCAAGGTCAAAAAAGATAGCATTTTTGCAAGCGTCATCGAGCCAAAACCGCTTAGCGAGATCAACTATATAAAAAACAAAAAAGAGGAAAATATAAGATTTATCGTGAGTAAATATCTAAAATTTTTCACGCCGCAACCACCGCAAAGGTCAAATTTTATAATGCCAGCAAGCAAGGGTGAGTTTAAAAATTTAGCCACAAATGAGCAAATTTATAAGAAATTTGAAGAGCTAAGAGAAATTTTGCTAAAGAAAAACGAGCAGGCAAGATGCTAATAGACGAGATAAGAACGCTTCCAAATGAGCCTGGCGTATATCAATATTTTGACGCACAAAACAGACTTTTATATGTCGGCAAGGCCAAAATTTTAAAAAACAGGGTCAAAAGCTACTTTAAATTTACTCCAAGCCTGGTCCCAGCTGAAAAGCTAAGCCCAAGAATTTCAAAGATGATAAGCGAGGCTGTGCATCTTGAATACATCATCACACCAAGCGAGGCAGACGCGCTCATACTTGAAAATTCATTTATCAAGCAGCTTAAGCCAAAATACAACATCTTGCTTCGTGACGACAAGACCTACCCTTATATCTTTATAAATTTAAATGACGAATTCCCTAGATTTGAGATCACTAGAAAGGTGGTAAAAGGCTCAAATATACGCTATTTTGGGCCATATTTTAGTGGAGC
>CAUQCU010000066.1:0-11149 GCA_963516555.1 Campylobacter concisus
AAACTCCGCTAAATCCCCAAAGTACGCCACCAACTAGCGTAAGAAGCACTCCTAGTTGATGGCTGGACATTAAATTTATCTATCTTTATGAAGCTGGGCGTCTTTGCCGTAGTGCGGCGAATATGGCCCATAAAGTATGCAATCACGGCAGTTTCTTGAAAACAAGTATGCGTCAGCTCTCACTGCTAGGTCGTACGATCTATCTGAGATGGTGTTTGCCACCTGTGTGATGACAGCTGAGACTAGCATGCCAAGCAGGCTGTTTTGCCCACTCCCGCTATCCTCTGCGGCTTCTGCTTCACCCTGCCAGAGTGTCGCACCACTTTTTATATCAACTAGCTTTGCCTCAAGGACGACCTTTGTCGAGCTAGAGACGATGACATAACTTGTGCCGTAGTCTTTTATATTTATGTAAAGCACGCTATCGGCGTGAAAAATTTTATCAAGCTTATTTAGTGGCACGGCTGCTATCTCGCCTGGCTCAGTGATGCCATTTTGTTTAAATGTATCATTTACAAGAGCCACTGGAAATACATAGTATCCAGCCTCGCTAAGTGGGGCTACTGAGTTAGCTAGAACGGCCGCTGAGCCAGCAACCTCGGTGCTATCGTTTGTTGGCATTAGCACTAAGATGGAGCGTGGCTTTTTTTGTAAAAAGGCTGAGTAGTCGTATGGCTCAGGCTCTTTTAAAGAACAACCCGCAAAAAACAGCGCTAGAAGCGTTACAGCTATAAATTTCAGGCTATTTTTCATCTTTCGCTCCCTCTTTTTTGCTCTGCTTTTTAGGGGTTAAATTTTTAGAGCCTTTGATGAAATTTATAAATTCTCTTGACTCTGGGAAATTTTCTACTTCTTTGTCAAAATTTGTATTTGCAGCGTCTAAATTCCCATTATTTAAGTATAAAAGTCCAAGGTGCGCATAAAGCCCTGGCGCAACCTTGTAGCCCCTTTGGGTTGAGGTTTGCACCAAATTTTCTAAGCGTGAAATTTGCTCGGTTGCGTCACCCTCTTCGTTTAGGTAGGTGTATAAAGCCTTGCTATATGTGCCGTTCCAGTAGTAAAGCGACCTTGGGCCACCTGCGTTGCCACATCCAGCTAGCAATATCGCGAAAAGTGCAAGGCTGGCAAGCCCTATTTTACTTGCCATGCTCCGCTTTCTATGCCATTTACTAGGTTATTTACCGCTTCAACTATCGCTAAGCTTAGCACCTTGCCATTTAGTGTAGAGTCGTATCCTGCGGTGCCGCCAAAGCCGATGATCTCTCTGTTTGAAAGGGTGTATTCACCAGCGCCGCTAACTGAATATACAACTTCAGCCGTTTTTGTATCAACAACGTTTAAATTTACCTTTGAGTAGGCGGTTTGCTTTTTGCCTTTGCCAAGTATGCCAAATAGCTGGTGATCGCCTGTCGTTTTGCGGCCAAATTCGGTCACATCGCCAGTTATGACGTATCTTGAGCCTTTTAAATTTTGAGCCTCTTTACTTAGCTCACTCTCTTGCTTGATCACCTTCATATTTGATCTATCAAGCACTGAAAATCTACCGCTTTGCTGTAAATTTGTGATCAAGATGCTTTGAGCTTGGTTACCAAGTCTATCCTCGCCGTCACCAAAAACGCCATTTTGATAGGCTGATTGGTTGTTAAAGCGACCAATAGAAACTGAGACTTTTTGTCCGTTATAAACTGAGCCGTAGCTTGCTACTTTTGGAGTTTCTACCACTCTTGAGCTCTCGCTAGCGCACCCTGCAAAAAGTGCTGCGATCACTAGAACTGCACTAAATTTTAAAACATTTTTCATCTTTATCCTTTGTGACAAAATCGTGTGTATATTACTACTTTTTTTTAAATGGCTCGAAATTTCATCCACGTGCCATTTGCGTATCTGCGCACAAAGAGCACCGCCTTTACTGCCCAGTCGGCAAACATCGCAAACCAAGTGCCTATCATGCCAAGATCAAACGTGAGCGCAAATATATAAGCTAGCACGATCCTGCAGGCAAACATGCAGGCTAAATTTACTATCATCGGATATTTTGCGTCTCCAGCAGCTCGAAAAACGGTCGGATAGGTGTAGGCAAGCGGCCAGATGAGGCACATCGCGATGCCGTGATACCAGACGATCTGCCTTGTTAAATTTATGGCCTCGCTTGAGAGATTATAAACGTGAAGTAGCGGCTCAAGAAGTAGTAAAACTACAGCCGTGCTAAAAAGCTGCACGATGTATATGCTTAGCATCGATTTTCTCACGTAAAATTTAGCCTGATTAAAGTCATTTGCACCGATGCATCTAGCCACGACGACGCTTAGACCTGTGCCTATCGCCATGCCAGGGAGCACCTGAAACATCACGATCGTCCCGCCCACGGCATTTGCAGCGATGCTTGCCGTGCCAAAGAGCGAAACAAGGCTCAAAACGATGATGCGACCCACGTAAAACATCGAATTTTCAAAGCCATAAGGCACGCCGATATTTAAAATTTTCTTGATGATCTCGTAGTCAAATTTATAGACAAGGCTCTTTCTTATGTGAAGTTTTAGCTTGATATCAAGTAGCAGATAGACGATGACAAAGCAAGCGAGCGCTCTTGCTATGAGCGTGCTAATGGCGATGCCAAGCACCCCTGTGTGAAATGTGTAGATGCTAATGGCAGTTAGTAGCACATTGAGTAAATTTGCAGCCGCCATGATATACATAGGTAGCTTTGCGTTTGACATCGTGCGAAAGATCGCCGCAGCTGCTGCATAGACTGCTAGAAAGGGCGCTGAAATGGCAGAGAAAACGAGATAGTGGCTAGCATCGCTCCTCACTTGCTCGCCGATATTGCCAAAGACTTTATCTAAGATGAGGTCTTTTAAAAGGATGATGGCAATGGCTATAAATATGGCGAAAATTAGGCTAAACCAAACTAGCTGATCGGCGGTATTTCTGGCGTTGCCGCTTTGTTTGCTACCTAGATACTGGCTAGCGACCACCGAGCCACCAGTGGCTATGGCGGTAAATATGCTAATAAATAGCGCCATGACAAACTCCACAAGGCTTACCGCACTCACCGCACTTTCGCTAACGCTTGCTGCCATTAGCGAGTTTGCAAGCCCTAGGCTGTACTCTAAAAACTGCTCTACGGCGATAGGGGAAAATAGCCTTGTAAGGTCGGCATTTGAGAAAAATCTCTGCTCGTTTGTCAAATTTTTCAAATTTCATCCCCTTTGTAAAGTGTGGGTAAATTATAAATTTTAAAAGGTGAAAAGGCTATAAATTTTGGGTCTTATTTATTGACAAATTTGTCTTAAAGGGAGTAAAATCACGCCAGTTCTAAGTTTTAGAAAGACCTTTTTTGGATATAAAATGCACTCAATCGGTATTGATATAGGCTCAACTTCTGCAAAGGTTGCCATTATGGAGGCAAGTAGTGGCGAGATAAAGGAGCTATTTTTGCTCCCGACTGGCTGGAGCAGCGCAGATACGGCCATGCTTATAAAAGAGCGAGTTTTAGCTTTAAGCCTTGGCGAGCTTTATTTTGTAGCGACAGGATATGGTAGAGTCTCGGTGCCATACGCTGATAAAACGCTTACTGAGATCACCTGTCACGCGCTTGGGGCGCACTACTTTTGCAAAAGCGACTGCACCGTTATCGACGTGGGCGGACAAGATACGAAGGCTATCAAGCTTGAAAATGGCGCAGTGACGGACTTTACGATGAATGATAAATGCTCAGCCGGCACTGGTAAATTTCTTGAAGTGATGTCAAACCGCCTTGGAGTTAGGTTTGATGAGCTTACACGCCTTGCTAAAAATAGCGACAAAGATATCGCTATAAGCTCGATGTGCACGGTCTTTGCGGAGTCTGAGATCATAAGCCTCATCGCTCAAAACGTCTCACGAGAAAATATCGCAAAAGCGGTGATCGTCTCAGCTATAAATAAAATTTCAAATTTGGTCAAAAAACAGGCAAATACGAGCTATTTTCTAAGCGGTGGCTTTAGTAAGAGCGAGTATGTGAGAGAAAATTTAGAAGCGTGCTTGCAAGCTAGCGTCACCACGCACAAAGATGCGATCTACTGCGGTGCGATCGGCGCTTGCCTTGCAGGGATAAGAAATTTAAGGAGAGAAGATGGCAATAAATGAGAGTATGAATTTGAGCGAAATTTTCGCTACCTATGACAGCGCTAAGAAAAATTTAGCCCAAAACGTCGAAGCGGTCAAAAATAGCGGTCAAAAGATCGCAGCGATATTTTGCACCTACACGCCAAGAGAGATCATCCACGCAGCAAATGCCCACAGCGTGAGTGTCTGCGCTACTGGCGATAACGCCGTGGTCGAGGGCGAAAAGTACCTGCCTAAAAACCTCTGCCCGCTCATAAAAGCAAGCTATGGCTTTGCTAAGGCAAACAAGTGCCCATTTGTGCGAAACTCCGATATCGTTATCGGCGAGACTACCTGCGACGGCAAGAAAAAGATGTATGAGCTAATGGGTGAGTTTAAAGACGTCCACGTCATGCACTTGCCACACTTCAAGAGCCAAAAGAGCTTGGAGCTTTGGCAAGATGAGGTTAGGGAGCTAAAGGAGCGGCTGGAGGCTAAATTTGGCGTGAAGGTGAGCGATGAGGAGCTTAGAAACTCTATCAGGCTATTTAACAAAGAGCGCGAGCTGATGGGCGAAATACAAAATTTCATGAAGCTAACGCCGCCACCGATGAATGGCAAAGAGCTGCACGCACTGCTATATGGAAATGGCTTTATATTTGATAAAAAGGGGCAGATAAGCGACCTTGAGATCATCGTAAATAAGCTAAAAGAGTGCGTCAGAGATAAAATTTCACCCGTGCATAAGGACGCCAAACGCATCATCATCACAGGCTGTCCAAGTGGCGGGGTCTATGACAAGATAGTGCCAGCCATAGAAGAGGCAGGCGGCGTTGTGGTGGCTTACGAAAACTGCACTGGAACTAAAAACTTTAGCAACCTTGTCGATGAAAATGACGATCCAATCAGCGCCATAGCAAAGCGCTACATGGCTATACCCTGCTCGATCATGTCGCCAAATAAAGATAGAGAAAATGTGCTTCAAGAGATGATAAAAGAGTATAAGGCGGACGGCGTGATCGACGTTGTGCTGCAAGCCTGTCACACCTATAACGTAGAAACTACCAATATAAAAAGGGCATGTAGCGAGGTAGATACGCCTTATATGGCGCTTGAAACGGACTTTTCTACAAGCGATGCTGGGCAAATCAAGACAAGGCTCGAGGCGTTTATAGAGATGCTTTAGGATAAATTTAAAAGAGTAGGGGGCTAAATTTAGCTTTAAATTTAAAATAGCTGACTTGAAAATGGTTAAATTTACTAAATTTACAAGTCAGCTAAAGCGAATGAAATTTATTATTTGGCTTGCTTAATAGAGCAAAAGCTTCCACGCAGTGGCGTCTTTATAAATATATCTTATGTGTTGATAATCGTAAAGAACAGAATTCCATTTTTCATCGCCATTTTTCATTTTGTCGTTATATTCTTTTGTCTTTTCTCTATCGCCTAAATTTTTATACATGTCACGTAGATCTCTACATATATAGGCGCTTTTTAATTCATTGCAGCCATATTCAAGCATTTTTACGTCCGCTTTTGACTCAGAAAGTGCTTTTGCATAGTCAGAATAAATAGATTTGGTATTTTTATCTTTTTTTGCAAAATAAACTATTTTCCAATCTATCAGATCATGAGCTGGTATATTGCAAGCTGGAGCGAATTTTTTGTCATAACAATATTCTGGCACTGTTTTTTCATAAAAATTTGCTACTTTCTTAATGTCTTTACTAGCTAAAGCTTCTAGTTTGTCTAGCCAAATACAACCTAGATCATTGCCTTGATCAAGGCACCAATATTTTGCATCATCAATTCGCAGATCTTTGTCTGAAAAAGAACCTAATGACATTAGCTCTTTCTCCCCACTATAATCATAATTTGGCTTTTCTCTACTACTCCCAAAGCCCCAAGCATATACGCTACTTATGGCCAACGCGCTGGCTAAGACTGAAGCTAAAATTTGCTTTTTCATCTTTATACACTCCTATTTTTGGTTAAAATGGCATTCTACCCCCCCCCCGTGCTTAAAATAAATTTTAAAAGGGTGCAGGCCCATGAAAAAGTATAAATTTAGTGTCTGAGTGTCTGCTAAAAGGTGCAGAGTATGTCAAGCAGTCTGCCAAGCTTTTGCATATCATTTAAGAAAAGCTGGTTTGGTTTTTGTGTAAATTCTTTAGCTTCGTCTAGGATTTTGGGCTCAGCAATGCTATAAGCAAACTCCTTTTTCAGGATCTTTGCCCCCTTTTTGTAAAAAAACCTAGCCTCGATAAAGCTTGCAAAAAAGCTATCATCTCTTAAGTAGTAGTTGGTGGCCGCATTTACAAAAATTTGCTTTTGAGCCAAAAACTCACCGCAAACGCCATTTGGTGATCTAAATTTAACACTCTCAACCACATCAGGCCTTATCTCATAAAACCTTATCTCACTAGCTTTTTTGAGAGCCAAAACGTCACTAGTCTTGTTTAAATTTATAGAGGTACTATTGGCTTCAATGACGTTTATAACGCCCTTTATAAGAGAATAAGCACTTGTAGTTTTATTTTGATCAAGAAAATTTACCATGCCAAAAAATGGCACACTAGCATTTAGTTCAGCCAAATTTGGCATGTTTTTTATTAGTAGCTGCTGCTTTTTGCCACCAAGCTCAAAGTAGCTTACCATTATGGAAATTTCATCCTTTTTACTAGGCGTCTTTTGCGAGCAACCTGCAAAAAAGAGTATTGCTAGCAGCAAAACTACTAAATTTCTCATTTTATGAAGTAATCACCATCAAAGCTTACAAGCGAGTACTTTCTCTCGTTGCCGATACTCTCTTTAAGCTCATCAATGCTTAAAAACTCCAAGCTATCAGCTCCGATATACTCTCTGACCTCTTCGACGCTTTTTTTGGCGCTTATTAGCTCCTCAAAGCTTGGTGTATCGATGCCATATCGCTCAGGATACTTGAGCTCAGGGCACGCAACTCTAAAGTGAATTTCTTTCGCTCCTGCGTGTCTTAAGAGATCGACCACCTTTTTTGAGGTAGTGCCACGAACGATGCTATCATCGATAACTACGATACTTTTACCAGTTAGCACGCTCGACATTGGGTTTAGCTTTAGTTTGACCTTTAAATTTCTCATCTCTTGGCTTGGCTCGATAAAGGTTCTGCCAACATAGTGATTTCTAGTGATGGCTAGCTCGAATGGAATTTTGCTCTCGTTTGCGTATCCAAGCGCTGCTGGCACGCCGCTATCTGGCACTGGCACTACAAAGTCAGCCTTTACCTTGCTCTTTCTAGCAAGCACCTCGCCCATCTTTTTTCTCACTTCATAGACACTTTTACCCTCTATCACGCTATCTGGGCGTGCAAAGTAGATGTACTCAAAGGCGCAAACTCTAGGCTCTGGCTCGAAAATTTGCAAGCTTTGAAACTCGCTCTTGCCATGCTCAAAAACTATCATCTCGCCAGGTCTAACATCTCTTATAAATGTCGCTCCCACAAGGTCAAACGCGCAAGTCTCGCTAGCTACGATATATCCGCCGTCCTTTAGCCTGCCAAGGCTTAGCGGCCTAACTCCCCAGCGGTCTCTGATGGCAAAGGTCTTGTGGCGTGACTGCACAATCAAGCAGTAAGCGCCTTTTATCTTGTCAAGTGCTGCGATGATGCGATCTTGCAGGTGTTCGTCGTGGTTTCTTGCGATGAGGTGGATGATGTTTTCGGTGTCCATATTTGTCTGAAATATCGCGCCATCTTTGATGAGCTCGTCTCTAACCTCGTCTTTATTGACCAAATTTCCGTTGTGAACGATCGAGATTTGACCTAGGGCGTAGTTGGCAGCTATTGGCTGGGCGTCGCGGCCTGAGTTTTTGCCAGCTGTCGCGTAGCGGTTGTGACCGATCGCCATGTCGCCTTTTAGAGAGCTCAAGATCTCCTCGTTAAAGACATCAGTGACTAGGCCGTTGCCCTTGTGAGTGGAAATTTCTCCGTCGTTACAGACGCTGATGCCACTTGCCTCTTGACCGCGGTGTTGCATAGAAAATAACGCATAATACGCCGTTTTCGCCGCATCTTTAGAATTTATGATACCAACTATCGCACACATCTTTTATCCTCTTTTCATCTTTTTAAATTTCATCTTTGTAGTTAAATTTTATAGCCAACGCTAAGCACTTTTTATAAATGTTTGTTGTCTAATGGCTGGCACATTCGCTGCTATTTGCACCATTTATAACAATCCAAATACGCTAAAACTAAATTTTATCATCTCAAATCAAACTCGCCAGCTCTTAAATTTTGTTGCTTTTCGCGCTCTGGCAGGTAGAATTTATCGCCAAATTCTAGCTTGTAGCTCTGCGTGTCATCAAGACTAAATTTAATCATCAAGCCCCAAACTATCATCTATTGAGTAAAGACCGCTGCCTTGATCTTTTAGCCAGATGGCAGCCTTGATCGCACCTTTTGAAAAGGTCGCTCTGCTAGTTGCGGTGTGGTTTAGCTCGATAAATTCGCCGTCATTGTAAAAGCCAACCGTGTGACGACCGACCACGTCGCCTCCACGAAGTGCCATAACCGCGATCTCATCTTTGCTTCTTGCGCCCACCATGCCAGCTCGTCCAGTTACTAAAACATCTTTTAAATTTAGATCCCTTGCCTCTGCCACGCAACCAGCCAAGGTCATCGCAGTGCCACTTGGAGCGTCCTTTTTATGTCTGTGATGCTGCTCGACTATCTCTATATCAAATTCTCTTAAAACTTTTGAAGCTATCCTTGCTATGCGGTTTAACACTGCTACACCTAGACTCATGTTTGTTGCGTAGAGTATTGGCATAGTGCCTGATGCTAGCTGAAGCAAGTTTTTCTCGTCGTCACTTAGTCCAGTCGTGCCGATGACTAGTGGTTTTGGGTTGGTTCTAGCGTAGTTTAGCAGTGCTACGGTCGCCTCTTTTTGGCTAAAGTCGATGATGACGTCGCACGCTTCAAAAAATTTAGCAAAGTCATTTGTCAAAAGCTCGCTACTTAAATTTTCAACCTCATTTTTTTGGCTAAAAGCGACGCTTAAAATGGCATTTTTCTCATCTTTTAAACAAGATATGATACTCTGAGCCATCTTGCCGCTAGCGCCGTAAAGTCCTATTTTTACCAAAATTTATCCTTTGAATTTTGGTTGAAATTTAGCATAAATTTTATTATAGGGAGATTACGAATTGGCTTTTAAAAAATGTGGAAATTTGGATAAAAAAGAGAAATTTAGCCAAAAAAATTTGGCTAAATTTGAGTATTAATGTAAGCTTTCTATGTAGCTCATGGCACTAAGTGCAGCCACTGCGCCATCACCTGCTGCTACGATGACTTGTTTTGGAGCGTCCTCTCTGATGTCACCTGCTACAAAGAGCCCTTTTAGGCTAGTTTGCATCTTAAGGTTAGTCTTTACCTGTCCGCCATCAGCCATTTCGCAGATAAATTTGCCGTTTTCGTCTTTTAAAATTTCGTTATTTACATTTAGTCCGACAAAGGTGAAAATGCCCGGCACATCAAGCACGCGCTCGCCATTTTTGGTATCAAGCACGATCTTTGTTAGACCCATATTATCGCCAAGCGCCTCTTTTACAGTCGCACTTGTTATAAACTCGATTTTTTCATTTTTTCTAGCTTTTTCAACGGTTGTTGGCGCTGCTCTAAATTCGTCGCGTCTATGCACAAGATAAACTTTTGAGCAGATATTTGCTAGATAAAGTGCCTCTTCAACAGCTGTGTCGCCACCGCCAAGGACGGCTACCTCTTTGTTTTTATAAAAGAAACCATCGCATGTCGCGCATGTGCTAACGCCTTTGCCAAAGAACTCGTCCTCGCCTTTAAAGCCAGCGCGTCTTGGGGTTGAGCCAGTCGCTACGATGACAGCCTTTGCCTGCTCGCTCTTGCCACCTTCAAGTAAAATTTCAAAGCTACCGTCACCATTTTTTCTAACGCCAACGACGTTTGCCCACTTATGAACTAGTCCAAATGCACTACACTGCTTCCACCAAGTGCTCATAAAGTCAAAGCCGCTCTCGCCAGGGGCTTTTTGACCTGGGTAGTTTTCTATCTCTGAGCTCGAGGTGATCTGACCACCAGGCTCGCCTTTTTCAAACATTACAACATTTTTTAGTCCGCCTCTAGTGGCGTAAAGTCCGGCGCTTAGTCCTGCTGGACCGCCTCCAATGATCGCTAAATCAAGCATAAATTTCCTTTATTCTAAAACATTTATGGACGAATTTTGTTTGTAAATTTCGCCCCTTTGATGAACTATCTCAACACTGCTAGGAAGCTTCGTGATGCTTAAATTTCGCATCAGCTCTAGGACTGTATTTATATCTGAGCTTATGTATTTTAGTGTTGAGTTTGACTCATATCTTTTTTGAAAGATATCGATCGCCACAACTGTTTCATTTTTGGTTGGTAAAATTTCGTCTAATTTTGATTGATTTGAACTGAAGATTAAAAGCGTGTATTTTGGCTCTTTTGGAGTGAAAATTTCGCTTTTTTCGTAAAAAACTAGCTTTGCAAAATCAACAAATTTATATTGTGAAAAACGATAGTTGCTATACGCAAATGCAGCTGCTATCATAGCTGCACCAAAAAATGAACCAAATATATAGGTAAGAGGAAGCAGACTTCCTCTTCTTTTTTCGCTCATTAAAGAAGCGAATTTAGTTTGTCAGTTAGGGCTTGTTTTGACTGCGCACCGACCATTTGCTCAACTAGCTCGCCATTTTTGAAAAATAGCAATGTTGGGATCGATCTGATGCCAAACTCAACCGCAAGATCTTGCACTTCATCAGTATTTACCTTGCAAATTTTCGCTTTGCCGTCGAAGTCTTCAGCAAGCTCTTCGATCACTGGAGCTAGCATACGGCAAGGTCCGCACCATGGAGCCCAGAAATCTACTAGAGCAACGCCTTCTTTTGTTACATCAAAATTTTCTTTTGTGAGTTCGATGTATTTTCCCATTTGTTCTCCTTATTTTCAAGATGTGGCAATTATACAAAATTAAATTTAAATTTTAGATAAATAATAAATTTTATTATAAACTAATATTTTCTATCA
>CAUQCU010000067.1:0-10860 GCA_963516555.1 Campylobacter concisus
TCTGCCCGTTGTAAAGTTATTGTCCTGACTTAGGCTCTCATCTAAAAATCTCTCATAGTGACCAAGGTCCAAGTCTGTCTCTGCGCCATCGTCTGTGACAAAGACTTCGCCGTGTTCTAGCGGGCTCATCGTGCCAGGATCTACGTTGATATATGGGTCAGCTTTTAAAACGCTCACCTTTAAGCCAGAATTTTTAAGTAATGTCGCGATAGACGCAGCTGCGATGCCTTTTCCAAGTGAGCTTAAAACGCCACCTGTGATAAAAATATACTTCGTCTCTTTTGCCATCAAATTTCCTTAACTTTAGTTATTTTTTAATCTGCCGATTATACCTCTTAAATATTTAGTAAGGCATTAATCTTGCAATTTTTAAAAATTATTCTTTAAGTTTTTTTGTTATAGACTTCGACATCATGATTAAAAACTGCTTAAAAAACATCGCCTCTTTATATATAGACGGCTTTAAAAATATGAAAATAGGCAAGAAACTATGGCTTCTCATAGCGATAAAGCTTATCATTATGTTTGGGATATTAAAGGTCTTCATCTTTGATGAAACTCTTAATACCAAATTTCAAACCGACGAAGAAAAAAGCGAATTTGTAATTCGTAATTTAATAAAGGAATAAAATGTCTGAGATGGATTTTGTTGATTGGTCTAGGGCTCAGTTTGCGCTGACTGCCATTTACCACTTTTTGTTTGTCCCGCTTACGTTGGGGCTAAGTTTTATCATCGCCATTATGGAGACGATATATGTCAAAACTGGCGATAAGGCCTGGCTTGAGATAACGAAATTTTGGCTAAAGCTCTTTGGTATAAATTTCGCTATCGGTGTGGCAACTGGCATCATCATGGAGTTTGAGTTTGGTACAAACTGGGCGAATTATAGCTGGTTTGTAGGCGATATATTTGGCGCTCCACTTGCGATCGAGGGCTTGCTAGCATTTTTCATGGAGAGTACATTTTTTGCCATTATGTTTTTTGGCTGGGATAAAGTTAGCAAGAAATTTCACCTATTTTCAACTTGGCTTGTTGCGATCGGTTCAAATTTAAGCGCACTTTGGATCTTGATCGCAAATGGCTGGATGCAGTATCCAATCGGCATGAAATTTAACCCAGATACCGCTAGAATGGAGATGCAAAATTTCTTCGAAGTCGCACTAAATCCACTTGGCATAACTAAATTTTTACACACAGTAACTAGCGGCTACACTATATCGGCTCTTTTTGTGATAGGAATTTCTGCTTGGTTTTTGATCCAAAAACGCCACATCTTGCTTGCTAAAAAAAGCATCGTCGTTGCTAGCGCATTTGGTCTTATCACTTCGGCATTTTTGCTACTTAGCGGCGATGAGAGCGCATATCTTGCAGCTCAAAAACAGCCTATGAAACTTGCAGCCATGGAGGGACTTTACAAGGGCGAGAAAAATGCTGGGTTAGTTGCAGCTGGTATTTTAAACCCAGCTAAAAAGCTTGGCGATGAGAGCGATGCATTTTTATTTGAGATAAAGGTGCCTTACGCACTTGGCATCATGGCAAACAGAGAGCTTGACTCATTTACACCGGGCATAAACGACCTACTTTATGGCAACAGCGAGCACAATCTAATAAGCGTAGAAGAGAAGATGGCAAAAGGCAAAGTAGCTATTGAAGCTCTTAAAAACTACAAAGAGGCCAAAAAAGCAAATGACGAGAGCTTGATGAAAAGCTCGCTTTCAAATTTAGAGAGCAACCTAAATTTCTTAGGATATGGCTATCTTAAGGACGCAAAAGATGCTGTGCCACCAGTTGCACTTACATTTTATAGTTTCCACATCATGGTCGCACTTGGCACATATTTCATAGCTCTTTTTGTTATCACTCTTTATCTAAATCTCTCAAGAAAATATAAATTTGAAAACATAAGAGCATTTTTGTGGATCTGCCTCTTTACCATACCGCTTGGCTACATCGCAGCTGAGGCTGGCTGGATAGTAGCAGAGGTCGGCCGTCAGCCATGGGCGATACAAGATCTCATGACCGTTGGCGTCGGAGCTACAAATTTATCTGACTCAAATGTCAAAATTTCATTTATATTATTTGCTGTTTTATTTACGGTCTTGCTGATTGCCGAGATCAAGATCATGCTTAAGCAAATAAAGATAGGATTTAACGATCATGCATAGTTTAAGCTTAGAAAATTTACAAATTTATTGGTGGTTTATAGTTAGCCTTCTTGGCGGACTTTTGGTGTTTATGATGTTCGTTCAAGGCGGTCAAACACTCATCTTTAGCCTTGGCAAGGACGAGCTTAAAAAAGATATGCTCATAAATTCTATCGGTAGAAAATGGGAGCTTACATTTACAACGCTTGTTATGTTTGGTGGCGCGTGCTTTGCGGCATTCCCGCTATTTTATGCTACAAGTTTTGGTGGTGCTTACTGGGTTTGGCTGGCTATTTTATTTTGCTTTATCGTCCAAGCTGTAAGCTACGAGTACCGCAAAAAGCCTGATAACTTCTTAGGCGCTAGAACTTATGAAATTTTCCTTTTCATAAATGGCTCACTTGGCGTTATCCTTATCGGCATGGCGGTTAGCACATTTTTTAGCGGTAGCGACTTTGTGCTAAATGAGCACAACTTTGTCGAGTGGAAAACTCCGTTTCGTGGTCTTGAAGCTTTATCAAATCCTTACTTGTACTTGCTTGGCATAGCGATGTTTTTCCTATCTCGCGTAGGCGGCTGCTTATATCTTATAAACAACATCGCTGATGGCGAATTTATACAAAACGCTAGAAAACAGCTAATTATCAACACCGTGCTATTCTTGCCATTTTTCTTAGGATTTCTTGCGTGGATACTTACAAAAGATGGCTTTGCGTACGACGCAAACGGCGTAGTTAGCCTTGTTGCTTACAAATACGCTATAAATTTGATCGAGATGCCTATCGCTGGCATATTGCTTCTTGTTGGCGTTCTTTTGGTGCTTGTTGGAATTTTCCAAGGAGCATTTACAAAAAGCATTCGTGGAATTTTTGCTTACGGCGTTGGCGTTACGTTAGCTGTGACTGCACTATTTTTGATAACAGGACTAAATGGCACAGCATTTTATCCGTCATTTAGCGACCTTGCTAGTTCGCTAACTATCAAAAATGCAAGCTCTAGCCACTACACACTTGGCGTTATGGCATATGTTAGCTTGTTAGTGCCTTTCGTACTTGCTTATATCTTCGTCGTCTGGAGAGCGATAGATAGCAAGAAGATCACGCAAGATGAGATCAAAAACGATCATCACGCATACTAAGGATTATAGATGTTAGAAGCAGGAATTTTTTTGATACTTTGGCCAGTAACGCTATTTATTAGCTACAAATTTGTTCTCTTTTCTCTTAAGAAATTTGACGCAAATAACTAAAATTTAGGGGCATTTGCTCCTAAATTCTTCTTTTATTTTTACCTCTTAAAACCACTTCTTTATAAATTTACTTAAGCCTCTTTTTATATAAGCGTTAGTTTTGCGTGAAATTTGAGGAGTAAGATATCATTAAATTTTATTAAAGGAGCGAAAATGAGCAAGAATTTCTTAGGTTCAGTTGCCCTTGCGGCTGTTTTGGTGAGTGGTTTTGGCTTTAGTGCTCCACTAAACGCTGGAGTCTTGGCTCATCAAGTAAAGGTTCAAGGAGAGCTTGGCTCAGTCTTTATAAACCCATACGACGTATCTCCGCTAACTGCTATCATCGATAGAGCTGGCAAGGACATCAAAGATATCCACGTCAAAGTAAAGGGCAAGCCAGATAGCGGCATAGATATCGACTACAACGTCTCAGAGTATGCCTTGCTCACGCATGATGGCGTGCCTATTTGGGGACTTTATCCTGACTATCTAAACGAGGTCGTGCTTAGTTACACATTTAACGGAGCTAAAAAGGTAGAAACATATAAAATTTACGCCCAGCCTATCGTCACATATAGCCGTGATTTTAGGTTCTCACACATGCAAAAAACTCGCGTCAAAAAGGTCGATCCTGCCTTTAAAAACAGGCTCTATCTCATAAACAACACAATAACAAGCGTCTATAAACCGCTTGATTGGAAAAATGGCGGAGCTGCTAGCTGGAACGACTTTACCGAAAACTACATCGTAGATACCAAGGGCGAGGTCAGATGGTATCTTGACTATCAGAAATTTTACGACCGCAGCGAGAGAAGAGTGATGGATGGGGGCATGATGATGGGCTTTCATCAGCTAAAAAACGGCGATATCAGCTTTGGCATGGCTCAAAGATATCTTAGATATGACCTCATGGGAAAAGAAATTTACAACCGCCCGCTACCTAGAGGCTACATCGATCTAAGCCACGAGGTGATGCCACTAAAAGATGATCACGCGCTTCTTAGAGTAGCAAAATACAACTACCACCACAAAAATGGCAAAATTTCTCACACCATAAGAGACCACATCATCGAGGTCGATAACACTGGCAAGGTGGTCGAAGAGTGGGATCTAAATGAAATTTTTGGCAACAACGTTTATCGTAGCAACCTCATAAAGGCGCTTGATGCTAGGGCTGTGTGCCTAAACATCGATATGGACGCAAAAGAGATCAAGATAAGCGACGATCAGCCATTTGGCGATGTCACCTCTACTGGTACAGGCAGAAACTGGGCGCATGTAAATTCTATCTCGTATGATGAGAGCGATGATAGCATCATACTTTCACTTCGCCACCAAGGCATCGTAAAGATAGGACGCGACAAAAAAGTAAAATGGATACTAGCAAGTCCAGAAGGCTGGAGTGAAGAGTTTAAAGCAAAAGTGCTTACTCCAGTCGATAGCAATGGCAATAAGATAAAATGTGAAAACTCAAAATGCGAGGGCGAATTTGACTGGTCATGGACACAGCACACCGCATGGCTAACGCCAAGATACGAAAACAAAGGCGACATAAAACACCTAAGCGTCTTTGACAATGGCGATGCTAGAGGCATGGAGCAGCCAGCCTTTAAAGAGGACAAATACTCCCGTGCGGTTGAATACAAGATAGATGAGAAAAAGCGCACGGTTGAGCAGACTTGGCAGTTTGGCAAGGAGCGTGGATTTGACTTTTATAGTGCAGTCACTAGCAACGTCGAGTGGCAAAAGGATAAAAGCACCTACTTTATCTCAAGCTCAAATGTAAATTTGCTACGTCCTGACAAGACTATCAAGATGGTCTTAGTCGAGATCGACCCAAAGACAAATGATATAAAATTTGAGATGGATGTGGATTCTGCATCAAGAGATGATGTCGCTTATAGAGCGATGGTCATTGATCCTGAAGTGTTTAGTTATTAAATTTTGGTGTGAGACCCCCTCTCACACCGAAGTATATTAGTTATTATGTTGAAATTTATAAATTTCTTCTTTGACGCTAGTTAGGTCAAAATTTATCGCTCGCTCTAGCTCTAGCAAGCTTACATCTTCGTCTATCTCAAGAGCCATCGCTATCTCGTTTAGCTCTTTTGCTTCCTCATTTGCAAGGATCGCACTCTTAAAACTAGCCTCATCTATCTGGCCAAATTTTGAAAAGATCGATTTAAATTTATCTTTTAAAATTTCTCTACTTAGCTTTTTATCTTCTAAAGCCTTCTTCGTGCCACCATTTCTGTTACAGGTTCTAAATATAAAATCTATTGTTTCATTTACTTCATCGAGTAAATTTTTTGTCTTCTCGCTTTGCATACAAACTCCCTTCACCGCAAACAAATTCAAAGCAAGGCAGACTTTGTCCGCCCTACTTATAAGAAATTAGAAGTGGCTTTCTACTTTCTCTTCGATTTGGATAGGATGAGTTGTAGCTATATTTTCTTCGCCAGCATGTGAGCTTGCAGTAGCATAAGAAGGTTTAGCTTCTGACTTACCTTCATTCATGATATGATCTTTTGGTGTTTCTAAAAGATCATTTGCGCTAACGCCTATTTTATTGTTATTTAGAACATTTAGCTCAGCTTTTGGCTCATTTATACGAGCAGCATTGCTTAGATCAACACTATCATTGTCTAAGATATCATCTGGCAAGCTTCTAGTGCTTCTTACTTTACCACCATAAGTGTTCTTTAGATCAAACCTTACCATTGTATCATTAGAAAGTGCATTACCGGCTAGGTCTTTAAAGTATCCATTCATAGATACTATCATACCGTTATGGCTCATATTAAAGTCTTTACCATCATCGCAAAGAGTTACCACGCGACTTATACTACCGCTCTTCATATCTGCTTCAGTTATAGTAATATCTTCGGTATAACCGTTTATATTGCCCCATTTTGGATTATTAGTATTGATCATATAGTGGAAAACATCCCCAGCTTTTATAGTTACACGATCTTGTGGTATATCTACAACAAATGTTATATCACCATTGCCATTTGCTGGATTTTCATAATCTGCTTTATCATAGATTTTATCTTGATTTGCATCTTCTTTAATCCAAATGTTCGGTTGAGCAATAGTTGTATCTATCTCAAGATTTGATACTGTATAAGGATTTGAAACCGCACCAGCTTTATTTGTAGCTACTGCTGTTACAGAGTAGTTACCGTCGGCAATATTGTCAGTTGTTACCTTCCAGCTACCATCACTTTCAGCTGTTATAGTTTTCTCCCAAACACTATGTGACTTACTATCAACTACAGATACTTTTACGCTTGCATTAGCCTCAGCTGTTCCACTTATAGTTGGTGTCTTATCATTTGTTAAGCCTGCAACTTGCGCAGCCTCATTTGTGATAAGGTTGCCTACGTGGCCGCCTCTAACATCATCATAGATGCTTGTGATCTTAACGTTAGTTGTCGCAATATGTTTATTATCTGTATTATCACTAAAGTCAAATACCACTTTATCGCTACCTTTAGCACCTTTATTGCCAGCTGCATCGCTAAAGTATGCTTCAGCTTCATATACACGTCCATTAGCATTTGCACCAAATGCTAAAGGTTTGCCTGCATTTGGTTGGCCTTGCTCGTATTGATTTTGTACTTTCTCTCCGATATAGCCTCTATCGATATCTGCTTGAGTTATAGTACGATTATGCCAACTATCGCTTGCGCCCCATCTATAGTTGAATGTATCACCAGCTTTTATGCTTCCATCATCTGGTATAAGAGCTTTCCAAGCCATGCGTCCGATATTAGGATTTTCTATATTTTCTTTCCAGCTAAATTTACCGTCATTGTTTGTATCTTCGATAAACTCAACTTTTGCATCTGCTATCTTAGTATCAACTGTTACATTAGCTACATATTCAAGGCTAGTGTTACCAGCTTTATCTACTGCTTGGTATGAGATTATATGCTCACCATCGTTAAGAGGATTAGTGATCTTGTAGTCCCAATGACCATTTTTATCAGCTTTAGTGGTAACCACATTCTCATGATGCTCACCATATTTTATGATGATTACAGATCCAGCCTCTGCTGTGCCTTTTAGAAGTGGAGTATTGTCATTTGTAACCTTGTCTTTAACGTTTCCTGTAAAATCAACTACATCGTTGGTTTTTACACTGTCTTCAATACTTGTCAAAGTTACCTCAGGTCCTGTAGTATCAACTGTTACAGTGATTGGACTTGAAGACTCACTCTCTTTGCCAAATACATTTTTAGCAATTGCTGTGATCTTATAGTCGCCATCAGCCCATGGAGAATTCTCCTCTGGTTCGTAGTGCCAATTACCATTAGCATCCACTGGGATTTTTTCAGCGATTACTGTATCGCCATTTTTAAGAGTGATGGTTGTACCAGCCTCAGCTTTACCTATCAACGTAGGGGTTTTGTCATTTGTTATAGCTATAGTACCCTCCAAGACATTTCCAGTTGTATCTCCAGCGTTTATGTCGGTTGGGTTCTTTGGATCTATGCCATACTCATTATCTAAAACTGCTATGATAGTTGGAGCTTTTGGAGCAAAACCTACTATTTTTACTGCATCCATATTGCCTTCACTCACATTACCTGCATCATCGACTAGTCTATAAGATGGAGTTTGGAAGCCTCTTGATTTTGGCATATCGATGCTAAATTCATCTCTTTCTATAAAGCCTTTAGCTATATCTTGCGCAGTTACTTTAAAGATATCTGTCCAAGTTTTAGTGTCGCTTCCAAGAATTTGAACCCTATCGCCTGCTTTTACAGTATTTTCTGGGATGTCTATAACCCATTTAAGCTTGCCATCTTTTAGAGCTGAAGCATCAGCTATATCTATCTTCTTGTCGCTATTTATATCAGTTGTTATCTTAACTGTTGGAGCACCAATAGTTGTATCAACATCTACACTTGACCACTCTGATACAGCACTTCTATTGCCTGCTCTATCGGTTGTTTGAACTTTAAGAGTATGTACTCCATCTTCTAGTGCAGCATGTACTTTGCCATCCCAGTTTAAATTTGCCTCAAATGTATATTCCCAGTTGCCGTCTTTATCAGCTGTAGCTGTTACTTCTTTGCCATCTTTAAATACTAGTTTATCATCTACCATTATCTTAACAGTCGAGAATGCCTCAGCTGTACCTTTTAGTGTTGGCAAGTTGTCATTTGTAAGAGCATTTTTAACATTACCTACAACACCACCAGCAACATCATCGATGATCTCAGTTATAACTGGCTGTGTAGTGCTTATATCAACATTTACAGTTGCAACATTTGATGGATTGCTAACATTGCCAGCTTTATCAGTTGCGATAGCTACTACATTATACTCACCCTCAGCAAGTGGAGATTTTGGAGTAAATTCCCAGTTACCATCAGCATCAGCTTTTACAATGATGTCTTTGTTAATAATGTCATTGCCATTTTTAAGAACGATAGTTGAGCCAGCCTCAGCTGTACCTTTAAATGTCGGTGTAGTGTCATTTGTAAAGCCGTCATTTACACCAAGTATATTTCCGCCATTTTCAACACCGCCCCACCAGTTATCTGCTACTGCAGTGATGACTGGAGCATCGATATGAATATCGACATCTAAATTATTAGAAACTTCTTTACTAGCATTACCTGCTTGATCAACGATCTTAGCTGTTACGCTTGAAGCTTTGCCATCAACTACTGGTACTTTGATCTCTACATATCCAGTTACTCTGTCATTGTAAGTAATAGTATGTGTTTTTTCCTCACCATTTACAGTGTAGTGGATCACATCATTTTCTTCAGCATCACCTGGGACAGAAATTTGAGCTTTTGTGCTAGTGCTATCGCCATCTTTGCTATTTTCAGCTTTATTTAGCTTGCTATCTTTTGGATTTACATCTTCAACAAATGTGATGGTTGGTTCTGATGGAGCTATTAAATCAGCATTAACTACTACAACCTCTGAGAAGTCTGAGATATTTCCTGCTTTATCTTGTGCCCTTGTAGTATATTTATACTCACCATCTCCTAGTTCAGGTAGTTCAAATTTCCAACCACCATGATTATCAGCTGTGACTGTTCCTACAACTGTTTTCTCGCCATTTAGCTCGCTAATCTCATAGATAGTGATAACTGAATCAGGCTCAGCATATCCCTCAAGAGTTGGTGTGCTGTCATTTGTTAGAGCAACTTTTGTTTTAGCGTCTAAAACGTTGCCAGTTTGGCTATCTACATTGTCATTTACAGCGTCTATTACAGGAGCATCTGCAAATGTATCAACATCAAGTGAAACTCTATCAGATGTTGATTTATTGCCTACTTTATCTGTAGCAACTGCTTCAAAGTAGTGCTCTCCATCACTCATAGCTTCAGTTGGAGTAAAGCTCCATTTGCCATTAGCGTCAGCTGTTACTTTACCAACTAGAGTTTTTTCTGTAGTTGTATAGAAGCTCTCGTAAATTTCTACTGTTGCGCCTGGTGCTGCACTACCTTTGAATGTTGGTAGGTTGTCATTTGTTAGACCATTTTTAACATCGCCATTTACTACGCCACCAGTTACGTCATCTATGATCTCATCAATTATTACTTTAACAGTGCTTGAAGCCTCACCTATCACCTTGCTATCCTTGCCTGGGTTGTTAGGGTTATTTGGATTGATGATCTCTGCTGTTACATTGTTATCTTTGCCTGGGTTTAGATCAACTGGGATATCAATCTTACCTTTATCGATATCATCTTGGTTGATTGGTTTTTCAGTCTTTTTACCATTGTCATCAGTAACAACTACTTTATCACCTGGTTTTACTGAACCATCTTTTGGTATAGTAACTTCTACTGTTGTTTTACCAGCATCTTTGTCACCAGCTTTGTTTTCATCATCAGAAATTTTGCCATCTTTGTTTGTATCTTCTGGGAATTTAATTTCTGGGTTGCTTGGTTTTCTGCTAAATTCGCTGTCAAGTGTAAGTGTAGCTTTTGATGAGTCGCTAACATTGCCAGCTTCATCAGCAAATCTATACTCTGGGGTCTCATATTTTCCATCTTTTAGTTTGTTGATACCAACGTTAAATGTAGCTTCAAATCTACCATCTTTGATCATCTCATCAGTGATCTCAACAAATTTAACCCAATTGCCTTTGCCATCTATTGACTGGATCACATCGCCAGCTTTTACGCTACCGTCTGTTGGGATATCTATCACCCAGTGAGCTTTGCCATCTTTTATAGCAGCCACTTCAGCAACGCTTAAAACACCGTCGTTATTTGTATCTTCTACAAATCTAACTTTTGGATTGCCTATTGTTGTATCAACATCTACACTTGCCTCAATAGATTTAGCACTATGTCCTAGTTTATCAGTCGCTTCTACGACAAATTTATGCTCGCCGTCACTAAGTTTAGTTCTAGGAGTAAATTCCCAACTACCATCAAAGCCAGCTTTTGTAGTGCCTGCTATCTTACCATCAACAAATACTTTTATATCTGCACCAGCTTCAGCAC
>CAUQCU010000068.1:0-10650 GCA_963516555.1 Campylobacter concisus
TCATGCGACAACCATCTTAGCCTACAGAGGCAAAAATAAAGCGGTCATCGGCGGCGACGGACAGGTGAGCTTTGGCAACACTGTCTTAAAAGGCAATGCTGTAAAAATCCGCAAAATTCACAATGGCAAAGTCCTAGCTGGCTTTGCTGGCAGCACTGCTGACGCGTTTAATCTCTTTGATATGTTTGAGAAAAATTTAGAGCATACAAAGGGGGACTTGCTAAAGGCAGTGATAGAATTTAGCAAAGAGTGGCGCAAAGACAAGTATCTAAGAAAGCTTGAAGCGATGATGCTTGTGCTTGATAGGGATAAAATTTTCTTACTTAGTGGCACTGGGGATGTAGTAGAACCTGAAGATGGCAAGATAGCAGCTATCGGAAGCGGCGGCAACTACGCACTTTCAGCAGCCCGTGCCTTAGATAAATTTGCCGATATCGATGAAGAGGAGCTAGTCAAAGAGAGCCTCAAGATAGCCGGCGAAATTTGCATCTATACAAATACAAACATCAAAACTTATGTTTTAGAATAAGAGAGAAAATGAACTTAACACCAAGAGAAATTGTTAAATTTTTAGATGACTATGTGATCGGTCAAAAGGATGCCAAAAGGATCATAGCGATCGCACTTCGCAACAGGTATCGCCGAATGAAGCTTGAAAAAAGTCTGCAAGATGACATCATGCCAAAAAATATCTTGATGATCGGCTCAACTGGCGTTGGTAAAACCGAGATCGCAAGACGACTTTCAAAGATGATGGGGCTGCCATTTATCAAAGTAGAAGCTAGCAAATATACTGAGGTTGGCTTTGTCGGCCGTGACGTTGAAAGCATGGTAAGAGACCTTGCTATGGCCTCATATAATCTCGTAAAAAACGAGCAAAGCGAGAAAAACCAAGACAAGATAAATGCCTACATCGAAGAAAAGATCGTTTCAAAGTTACTTCCGCCACTTCCAAAAGGTGCAAGTGAAGAGAAGCAAGCAGAGTATGCAAAGAGCTATGAAAAAATGCTAAATAGGCTAAGAAATGGCGAGCTTGACGAGCTAAGTATCGAGATAGAGGTGCAACAAAACCCACTTGAAGCTGGCTCAAACGTGCCACCTGATATGGCGCAGATGCAAGAGAGCTTTATAAAGATAATTGGCATCGGTGGCAAAAATATCAAAAAAGAGATGAAGGTAAAGGACGCTAAAAAAGCCCTTCAAAGCGAAGCAAATGATAAAATTTTAGACCTTGAAAGCGTAAAAACTGAGGCTTTAAGAAGAGCTGAAAACGAGGGCATCATCTTTATAGACGAGATCGATAAGGTTGCCGTTGGCTCAGGTAGCTCAAACAGGCAAGACCCAAGCAAAGAAGGCGTGCAAAGAGACTTGTTGCCGATAGTTGAGGGCTCGAATGTAAATACTAAATTTGGAAATTTAAAGACAGATCACATTTTGTTTATCGCAGCCGGCGCCTTTCACATAAGCAAACCAAGCGATCTCATCCCAGAGCTTCAAGGCCGTTTCCCACTAAGGGTCGAGCTTGATAGCCTTGATGAGGATGCGCTTTATCAAATTTTAACACAGCCAAAAAATTCGCTTTTAAAACAATATATCGCGCTTCTTTCAACTGAAAACGTCGAGCTAGAATTTGACGATGAAGCGATAAAAGAGATAGCAAGGATCGCTCACGCAGCAAATGAAAAGATGGAAGACATTGGCGCTAGACGCCTTCACACTGTGATCGAGCGCGTGATAGAAGATATCAGCTTTGAGGCTAGCGAAAAGAGCGGCGAGAAGATAAATGTGACAAAAGAGCTTGTAAAAGAGCGTCTAAAAGACGTGGTTGAGGATCAAGATCTAGCGAGGTATATACTTTGAAATCAGGCTTTGTTAGCATCATAGGACGCACAAATGCTGGCAAAAGCTCGTTTTTAAATGCCTTATTGAACGAAAAGATCGCCATTGTCTCGCACAAGCAAAATGCAACTCGCAGAAAGATAAATGGCATCGTGATGAACGGTGAAGATCAGATCATCTTTACCGACACGCCAGGACTTCACGAGAGCAACAAGGCGATAAATCAACTACTAATCAGCCAAGCTATAAAATCGATGGGAGACTGCGATCTCATCGTATTTTTAGCGCCTATCCATGATGATACAAGCGACTATGAGAAATTTCTAGCTCTAAATCCAGAAAAACCGCATATCTTAGTGCTAACAAAAGTCGATGAGAGCTCAAATGCAAAAGTGCTTGAAAAGATCACTCAGTATCAGAAATTTCAAGATAAATTTGCAGCTTTGCTTACTTTTAGCACCAAGCAGCCTACATATAAAAAGCCGCTTCTTGATGAAATTTGCAAGCTTTTGCCAGAGCATGAGTATTTTTACGATCCAGAATTTCTCACGCCGACAAATGAAAAGGAAATTTTTAGAGAATTTATACTTGAAGCGATCTATGAAAATTTAAGCGACGAAATACCATATCTTAGTGATGCGATCATAAAAAGCGTAAAAGAAAAAACAGGCATAACTGAAATTTATGCGAGCATCATCACAGAGCGTGACATCCATAAAAGCATGATCATCGGAAAAAATGGTGAAACTATTAAAAGAATAGGAATTTTTGCAAGAAAGTTAATACAAAATTTAACCAACACAAAGGTCTTTCTAAAGCTCGATGTAGTCGTTAAAAAAGGCTGGAGTAAAGAGGAAAAAAGCCTAAATAAGATAATCGGCTATTGATTTTTTATTTTAAAGATATTAAAATACCCAATATAAGCGTTTAGGAAGGTTTTTTGATTCATGATGAATATTAAAAAAAATAGTGAAATTTCTATAGTTGCACTAGATCCGTATGACTATAAAGGATTTCGTTATCACAACAGCAATGTAGAAGCTTTTAACTTTTCAAAAACAGTCAATAAACGCGACTTTTTCATCTCATACATCAAATTTAAAGACTTAAAAACAACAACATTTTTTATCCCTAGAAGTGTTGATAGCGACGCTCTCTATGAGGAGCTTTATTCAAAGACCTATGCAGAGCTCTCACTTGATCCAGCGCTTGACAATAAGATATTTTTCTCAGAAGGCACTACAAAAGCTCAAGAGAGAATTTTTACTGTTTTTGCTATCACAAATGAAGATATAAATTCGACCTTTAAAGCGGTTGCAAAAAAAGTCCCATATATCGACTACCTTGCGCCTGAGCCTTTGATCTACTCTGCCATTTATAAAAAAGGCTTGCTGCCTAGCACACAAGCAGACTGCTTTATCGCGCTTAGAAAAGACGAATCATTTTTAAGCATATATTTAGATGGTGATTTTTTTACTGCAAGAGAAATTCGCTATAACCTAAACTATCTTAAAGATAAATTCTTAGAGCAAAGCGGCGATCGCTTGAGTGATGAAAAATTTATCGAAGTTTTGTCTCAAAGAGGACTTGTAAATAAAGACGATGATGGCTTTAACTACGATCTAAACACAGTTTTTGAAGATTATATCTTTTACTTTAATGATATTTTAAACATTATAAATAGCCAAAATGGCATAGCCATAAAGAAAATTTACATAGATTGTGACTATGAGATCAAAAATTTTGCAAATTTTATCTCAACCAAACTTGGCTTGGATGCAGAGTATATAAACATAAAAGTTGCGATAAACAACAAAAACTATACTATAAATGAGCGTTATAACGTTATGGCTTTATTTGGTAGATTTTATACCAAAGAGCCATTTTATGAGAATTTTAACCTCTCAAATATGCTCCGTCCAGATCCATTTGTCAAAAGAAAAAGTGGTAAATTCTTGCTCACTTGTGCTGCGGCATTTGCGCTAAGTATGTTATATCCAGCTTACAACTACATAGCTGGTCTTGTTTTAGAAAAAGACAGCGCAAGACTAAATGACGAATATAGCGTCCTAAACGCCCAAGAGATGCAGATAAAAGAGACGCTAGCTAAAATTTCAAGAGAACAAGAGGCGGTAAAAGAGCAAACTCAAAAAGAGAATGAAAAGCTAAATTTCAGAAAAGGTCTGCTTGCTGAGATCGAAAATAAAAAAGATAATTACGCCATGAAGGGTTTAAATCTTTTTAAAATTACCGATATTTTAAATCTAAATGCAGTTTATATCACAAACATCGTAAATAACGATAGAAATTTGACCATAACTGCGGTTAGCGATAATGAAAAAAGGATAACCCAGTTGATCAAAGATATCAGCAAAGATGAAAAATACTTGGTAAATACTAAAAAAATTCGCTCAGATGACGCTAAACACGAGTATGAAAGTAATATAAGCATAGAGATTAGACAATGAGACAAGATATTTTAAGCAAAATAGATCAATACTTTGATAGCAAAAAGCCAAACGAAACAAACCTCATTTTTCTTGGCTCAGCGCTTATTATAGCTTACCTTGTTTATATGCTATGCTTTGATCCTGCGCAAAATTTCTTTGATGAAAAGCTTGATAAACATACGAGAATTTCTACAAAGCTAGAAAACACCAGAAACTATCTAGCCTCAGTAAGCTCTCCTGATGGCGATAGAAATTTTAAGATAAATGAAGAAAATAGAAATTTAAGCAATCTAAAACTACGCTACACGAATATTTTGAAATTTAATACCTATTTTGATTCAAAGCTTAAAGAGCTTTCTTTTTTGCTTTTTGACAATCAAAACTGGGCAAACTATATAGATAGTATCGTGCTTTTGGCAAAGCAAAATAATATAAAAATTTTAGAGCTTAAAAGCGATATAAAAGAGCCAAATTTCCAAAAGATAGAGCAAATTTTAAATATAGATGTCACTTGCCTTGGAAATTTTAAAGATATGCTTAGCTATATAAACGGACTTGAAGAGTCAAAACTCGTAGTAGATCTTCACAAAATGGATATAAATTCCACTCAAAAAGATCTAGGTGCTAAGCTCTCTATCTCAGTGTGGGGCATGAAGTACTGATGAAAAAATTTGGTTTATTTTTAATTTTAGCTCTTGGTCTATTTGGCAGTGAGTTTGAAGGCGAGATGAAAAACTATGATGAGGTTTTTGTTAAGATAAAGGAGCAAAGAAAAGGGCTTAATAGCGGTGAAATTTCTAGCTTACAAGATCCTTTCAAGCTAAATTTGCCAGTTGCTCCAAAAGGCGATCAAAACACTACAAAATACTCTTCTGCAAGGGGGTTTATGCTAAAGGCCATTTTGCTAAATAAAGCAAATATAAATGGCAAGTGGTATAAAGTGGGAGATATGATTGATGATTACAATATCACAAGTGTTTATGGCAGCAAGGTTATCATCGTAAAAGATGATGAAAAACAAGAACTAACTCTTAAAAATGGAAGTAAAAATGTTGGTATCAAAATTAAGTAAATTTATTATAACTGTGGCGTTGGCTTCATTTTTAGCTACTCCTATAATGGCAAAACCAAGCACATGCTTGAGTAAAAATTTTAGTATGAAGATCACAGACGACATAAGTCTTGGAGATGTTTTAAATCAGCTCTCTGAAATGTGTGATTTTAGTATCGTTGCAAAAGATGCTTATAGCAAAAAAGAGCTTGATGATAAAGTCTTTGGCGTAAACATAAGAAACATGAGCCTAAGCGAGGTCTTTGATCTGCTTTTAAATGAGAAAAATTTAAGCTATGAGTTTTCAAATAATGTCTTAAAAATCTCATCTCTTCAAACAAAAATTTTTAAAATAGACTATATCACCTCTATCCGTGAGGGCACAGCTATCACAAAAGCTTCAGTTGATGCCTCTCCATCAGAGGTTGGCAATAGTTCAAGCAGTGACACTAGCTCAAACGACATAAAAAATGAAAATAACTTGATAAGAACAACAGAGAAATTTGACTTCTGGGAGAAGCTCGACGCTGAGTTAAAAGCTATCTTAAACAATAGCAGCGAGCATATCACAGCGCCTGATCCTATTATAAACCAAAACGCAGGACTTATCACTGTTACAGCGACCCCGTCACAGCTAAAACGCGTTGAAAAATATATAGCTGAGATGCAAAGAAGACTTAAAAAACAAGTCATCATCGATGTTTCTATCATCGCAGTTGATCTAAATAATGAGTATAAGCAAGGTGTTGATTGGAGTAAATTTGAGCTTGGATTTAACTCATATATAGGCAACTCAGGCACAAATGCAAGCTCAAGTGCAAGCTGGACAAACAAGGGTAATAGCTTAAGCGATGGCTTTGGTCGCACACTAAATATTGCTGCAAATTTAAACTTTAGCCTTGATGGTATGATAAATTTCCTTGAAACAAATGGCAAAACAAAGGTCGTTTCAAGTCCAAAAGTAACCACTCTAAACAACCAACAAGCGTTAATCTCTGTGGGCGATAATATAAACTACCGTGTAATGGAAGAGACAGATAATGGTAGCAACAATAACAATAACAACAGGCTTACAACAACTTATAAGCAATACTCTGTATTTATCGGTATCTTGTTAAATTTGCTTCCAGAAGTTTCAGATAACAACAAGATCATGCTTCGCATCAACCCAAGCTTAAGCAGCTTTAAGTATGCAGAAGACGACATAAGATCACAAAATACAGCCATTAGAGAGATCGCCCCTGATACAGTTCAGAAAAAGCTCTCAACCGTCGTTCAGGTAAATAGTGGCGATACGATCATACTTGGCGGACTTATCGGACAGACTAAAAATAAGCAAAATACAGCCGTGCCACTTCTAGCTGACATACCTTTGATAGGAAGCGTCTTTAAAAGCACAAGAGATGGCGTAAAAACGACCGAGCTTATCTTTGTTATAACGCCAAGAGTTGTTGATCTTGAAGATCCAAAACCAGTTCAGCAGTCGCTAAAAGATCTAGGATTTTCTAAATCGATCTATGAGTAACGAAAATATTTATACACATATAAAAGATGTTTTCATAGACGAAGACGAGAGTTTAAATTTCGTAAATTTAGACAACTCTATAAGCTGCTACAACAAGATAGTTTTAGCTCTAAAAAAGCCACTAAAGCTCATCTTGTTTTATGGTAAGCCAGGTAGCGGCAAGACCTTTTTGCTAAACAAGATCGCAAATGATCTAAAAGAAGACAAAAGCCTCATCTTTTTTCCACATCCATTTTTTAGCGAGGCGACATTTATCGAGGCACTTTGTGAGCAAATTTATGGAAAAAAGCTTGAAGATATAAACAACTTTGAGAGCTTTATAAAATTTTACTCAAAAGACTTTAGCAGTAAAGATGAAATTTTAAAAAATCAAATGACGGTTATCCTAGATGAAGCGCAGCTCTATCCGACTGAGCTTATCGAGAAGATAAGGCTTATGGCTGATACTAGGATGTTTAAATTTCTCTTTACGATACACAAAACCGAAAACGAAGATATTTTGGCAAAAGATTATTTTCAGACTAGAATTTGGGAGAGTATCGAGTTAAGTAGCGCTGATGTAAATGAGATCATCATATACTTGCAAAGAAAGCTTAGTCAAAAAAATTATGATAAATACCTTAAATTTGATAAAAAAGACTACGAGTGTGCCTACTCATTTTGCGGTGGAAATTTAAGAACACTAAACAAGATCATGTATAAATTCTATGAAATTTGCGAATACTACGAGCAGTATCAGCCTTCAAAGCTTAGCGGCGATAAGGCAAACACCATGATACTCACCATGGCTGCACTTGATGCGGGGCTAATCGATGCTTGAACCACAAGAAATTCAAAGACTAGAAAAGCTTTATGAAAGCTACAAGAAAAAAAATGGCGGTTTTTTGCATAAAATTTTTAATGCCAAAAAGTCTAAAATTTTAATCATCGAGCTTTTGCTTATCATTATTTTGCTGGCTGCATTGATAGTGCTAAGCATAGAGAAAACTCCAAGTCTTGCTAGTAAAAGCGATAAATTTTTAGCCAAAAATGCAACCGCAGTAAAAATGGTAGAAAAAAACGAGACAAATGCAAGCATGCTTAGCGAGCTAAAGCAAAAGAGCGAGGTTGCTAAGGCTAAATTTGAAGAGGGTAAGAAGCAAGATGAGCTAGCTGACAAAATAGCTAAAAAGCTAGAAGAGGTTGTAAAGATAAACGAAACAAACGATACTTCAAAAAATGACCCAAAAAGACAAAGAAGCTCACAAGGTTGGCTTAAGCTAAATATCCCTGATGAAGAGCCACTTACCGAACAAAATGGCATAAACGGCATGAGCGTGCCACAAGATGAAGTGATAGATCTTGAGGCAAAACCAGCTAGAAAGCGTGTAAATATACAAGTAACTTCAGCATCAAATGAAGAGAGCGTGCTAAGGGAGCAGTTTTTAAAGACAAACAATCCAACTATCGCGCTCGAGCTTGCTAGATTAAATTTTAGAAATAATAATTTCAAAGAAGCTATAAAGTGGTCGCTTGCTGCGAACGATATAGATAATAGCTTAGAGGAGTCGTGGATCATCTTTGCAAAGTCAAAATATAAGCTAAAACAAAGCGATGATGCCGTCAAAGCTCTAAGGGAGTATAATAAAAACTTAAACAAAGCTTCGATAAATGAGCTTATAAATAAGATAAAAAGTGGAACATTATGAAATTTTTTGTTATTTTTTTGGTTTTTGTTTGTGAAGTTTTTGCTGTTAGCCTGACTGAGATAAGGGATGACTTTAATAGCGCAAACTATGCAAAAGTCTGCAATCAAAAGGTTGAGGACTTTTTAAAAACACAAAATAACGAAGAGCAAATTTCTATGTTTGGCATCGCTTGCATAAAGATGAACGATCTAAACAGGCTAGCAACTCCGATCGATAAGCTAGTAAAGAGCGAAAAATCAAGAGAAAATGCTGCCTATTTTGCTGACATCTTATTTAAGAAAAAGCTCTTATTTCACGCTATGATAGATGGCGTTGATATAAGCTATATCAGGCTTCCAAAGAGTGATTATATACTTTCATTTTTGTTTGATAAATTTGTAAAAAAAGAGTATGTCGAAGAGCTTGGCACATTTATCTTTGAAGAGCCAAATTCTGACACAAGGTATGAGATCAGTCCGACAAATGGACAAATACCAAAGCTAGTGCTTAAAATTTTTAAAAATAACGACCTGAAATCACAAATAGAGTATAGATAATGAAAAATGTAGAAAATGTAATCTTAAAAAATATAGAACAAAACGGCAAACTAAGCACATCAGATATAGAAAAGATAAAGCAGATAAGCGAGCAAGAAGGCAAAGGCCTTGTTAAAATTTTAAGAGATGAAAATTTACTAAATGACGATGACTTTATGGAAATTTTGTCTGATATTTATAGGAGAGGGCATGTAAATATCGATGAAATTTCAAACGACCTTGAGCTTGATATCAAGGCTTTTGTTAAATTTATAAGCGAGAAATTTAAGGTTTTATACTTTGATCTTGATGATATCGACATCGACTACCGCATCAGCGAAAAGCTAAGCACCGCTCAGCTAAAGACATATAGCGCGATCCCAGTAAAAGAAGATGAGATAAGCGTATATGTCGCTTTTAAAAATCCATTTGACGTTATGGCTCAAGATAAGGTGCAAAATTTATTTAATAGAAAACTACTAAAAGTTGCCATCGCTCAGCCAACTCAGATAGAAAAATATATAAGCAAGCTAGCACTAAATGAGAGCATAAAAGATGTGATAACAGAGATCAGAAGAGAGCTTTCAAGCTCGGCTAGCCAAGGTCAAAACAGTGAAAACTCTGGAATTTTAAAGCTAATAGAGATCATCTTAAAAACATCTATCCAAAGCAGAGCCAGCGACATCCACATCGAGCCAACCGAGACAAACTGCATCGTAAGAAGCAGGATCGATGGCATGCTAAGCGAGACATTTATATTTGATAAAGATATCTATCCGCCGATGGTTAGCCGTATGAAGCTACTTTCAAACATGGACATCGCAGAGCGCCGCCGCCCACAAGATGGTAGATTTTCTGCTCAAATTTTAGACAAAGAGTATGATTTTCGTATCTCGACGCTACCTATCTTAAACGGCGAAAGTATAGTTTTAAGAATCTTGGATAAGTCAAAGGTCATTATAAATTTAGAAGATCTTGGCATGCATCCTGATAACTTCGCTAAATTTAAAAAGAGCATGAAAGCACCTTATGGCATCATCCTAGTCACTGGTCCAACAGGCTCAGGTAAGACTACGACACTTTACGGCGCGCTAAATGATATAAAAAGCGTAAAAACCAAGATCATCACAGTTGAAGATCCGGTCGAATACCAGCTAAATATGATCCAACAAGTGCATGTCAATGAAAAAGCTGGACTTACCTTTGTGTCAGCTCTTCGCTCTATATTGAGGCAAGATCCAGACGTCATAATGATAGGTGAGATCAGGGATCAAGAGACGCTTCGTATCGCTATACAAGCAGCACTTACTGGTCACCTTGTCTTTTCTACGCTTCACACAAATGATGCCATAAGCGCGCTTCCTCGTATGATAGATATGGGCATCGAGCCTTATCTAGTAAGTGGCGCGCTCGTTTGCATAGAGGCTCAAAGGCTTGTTAGAAAGCTCTGCCCACACTGCAAACAAAAGATCACTCTATCTCAAAAGGCTTTTGACGAGGTTAAGAAATTTGTCCCTGAAAATTATCAGTTTTACAAAAGCGTCGGATGTCCGCAATGCTCACAAACTGGGTATCTAGGACG
>CAUQCU010000069.1:0-10604 GCA_963516555.1 Campylobacter concisus
GCAGTTTCATGCTCTGCCATGCTTAGCATCATCTGAGTTGCTGTGATGACTGGCTTGCTGGCTGCATTTGCCTTTTTGATGATGAGCTTTTGTATCGTTGGCACCCTGTAAAATGGCACCTCTATGCCAAGATCGCCACGAGCTACCATGACGCCATCACTCTTTGCGATGATGTCGTCTATGTTTTCGACTGCGTCAAATTTCTCGATCTTAGATAAGATAGCCGCTTTGGAGCCAAATTCTTTTAAGATATTTCTTGCTTTTATCACGTCATTTGCGTCTTGCACAAAGCTAATGGCAACGAAATTTACGCCTTGCTTTGCGCCAAATTCCATATCTTCTTTATCTTTTGGCGTGATGATGTCGATGCCAAGGGCGGTATTTGGGAAATTTACCCCTTTGTTTGAGTTTAAAATCCCGTCATTTTCGATGATCGTTTTTACCACATCTTTGCCCTCGCCTATAACTCTTGCTCTGATCGAGCCATCGTAGAGATAGACGTACTCGCCAGCCTTTAGCATAGGTAAAATTTGAGGCTGATTTAGGCTCACTCTATAAACGCCCTTTTCGATCTTTTCGCCCACGATATCCTCTGCGTAGATGCTAAGCTCGTCGCCAGCTTTTAAGTAAAATGGCTCGCTAAGCTTGCCAACTCTGATCTTTGGACCGCAGATATCTTGCAAGATGCCTATGCGTTTGTTTAGTCTTTTTTCGATGTTTCTTATCTTGTCGATGTTTGATTTGTGGTATTCGTGTGTTCCGTGGCTAAAATTTAAACGAAAAACATTAACCCCTGCTTTAACCATCGCCTCCATCGTCTCTTCGTTGTCACTTGCTGGCCCTAAAGTCGCTACAATTTTCGTCTTTTTTATCATTTTTATGCCCTGTAATTTGATTTTTGCGATTATAACACATTTTAATAATGTAAATTTTTTGTATAATATGCAAAATTTTTAAAGGAGAGAGTATGAATAAATTTTTATTAGCATCTCTTGGCCTAGCAGCTCTTGCTTGCGCTGCTATGGGAGATGACAAAGTCTATAAGCTCAAGCTTGCAAGCTCATGGGAGAGCACTATGCCAGTGCTTGGTGACGTGCCAAAAGAGCTAAAAGAGAAGGTCGAAAAGATGAGTAACGGCCGCATCGAGATCAGGATCGACTACCCGTCAAAACACAAGTCGCCTTTTGCGATGCTTGACTTTGCAAAGAGCGGTCAGTACGACATCGGCTACACAGCTAGCTACTACTACAAAGGCAAAGACCCTAAGACAATGTTTTTTACAGCGACACCATTTATGATGAATACCGACGAGCAAACAGCTTGGTATGAATTTGGCGGCGGCAAAGAGCTAGAGGCAAAAGTTTTTGACCCGTATAACATCAAAATTTTTAGAGCTGGCAACACTGGCATGCAAATGGGCGGCTGGTTTAAAAAAGAGATCAAGTCAGTTGATGATATCAAAGGCTTAAAGATCAGAATTCCAGGCTTTGGTGGTGAAATTTACGCTAAACTTGGCGCAAATATCAACACTATCCCAACTGGCGAGCTTTACATGGCACTTGAGATGGGCACGATCGATGCGGTCGAGTGGGTTAGCCCAGCTTACGACATGGCACTTGGCTTTCACAAAGTGGCAAAATACTACTACACAGGCTGGCAAGAGCCAGATGGCGAAACTCAGTTTTTCTTCAACAAAAATGCGTATGAAAAACTTCCAGATGATCTAAAAGCGATCTTTGAAGCGGCTGCTGCTGAGGTGGCAAGAGATGTGAATACTAAGGTATTTTACGCAAACGTAGAGTACTGGGACAAGATGAAGGCTGAGTATCCAGACATCCAAGTAAAATCTTTCCCGCCAGAGGTCATCGCAGCTCTTAAAAAGGCTACAAATGAGCTACTTGATGAAGAGAGCGCAAAAGATCCACTATTTAAAGAGATCGTCGAGTCTCAAAGGGCTTTCCTCAAAAAAGCAAGAGAATGGACTAAAATTTCTGACTACGCTTACATCAAAACAAACGAAGAGAAATAACCACAGCAGGGAGCTCTCCCTGCTTTTTAAAATTTAAAACTACAACAAAAAACCAGACTTTAAAGCAAAAGATAAGACAATAGTGAAAATTTAAAAGGATTTATGATGAAAAAAGTCAAATTTATAGTTTTTATCTGCTTATTTATACTGCTGCCACTTGCTTATTTTAATGGCTTTATAAGAATTTCTGATCTAACTAGCGAACAAGAGAGCATTGCTAAGAAATATGGTGGTGTTTATGTATTTGATGAGAAGCTGGAGAAAGAGATAGATAAGCTTGAAGAGCTAAACAAAGATATAAGAGCAAAAAGATCAAGCCTATATCAAGAGATAAAACAAGAGCTAGATAATAATCAAAGCAAATATTTTCAAGAATTTAATAACAACAAGAGCAAATATATAGATATGGTTATGCAAGATATCTTTAACGATAAATTTTGTAAACAAAAATATGATGAATTTGTAGCTGCTGGTAAAGACATAATGAAAATGGAACATGCTTGCATAAATATAAATGAAAGAGCTAGGGGTAAATTTATAGATGAAATAGTAGATAAAACGTATCATGTTTATGATAGGTTGTCTAACGGAAAGAGATACTACCTCAGATGGATCGATTATGAAAATGAGACAAGAAAAAAAATAAAAACTCCACAAATTTACAAAGATAAAATAAAAGAATTTATTGGTAATGAAGATTATGAAAAATTTAAACCATCTTATGACTTGGGCTATTTTTATATAGATGATAGTGATGAAGTAAGAGTAATTGATCTAAGTTTAGACTACTACGTTGTCGAAACAACATATACACTTTCAGGCGATGAAGCAAGTGGGATAAAATTTACCAAAAACAGATATATAAACGTAGCTGGAGACAACTATTTTTACTTGATAGATAACAAATTTCAAAAAATAAATAGGAAAAACAAATGAATACTATTAAAAATTTAACAAACAAAGAGATGGTAAATAAGATAAAAGACTATGCTGATATTGCTGATGTTAGTTATGCTTTTTTTGAGTATGTAGATGAGAATGAAATTTGGAGTTTTTCGGATAAATTTTGTAATTAATAAACCTTAACCAAGCATAATAAATTAATAATATTATAAATATAATCACAATAAAATTAAAAGAAATTTTCTATCTTGTATAGTTTCAAATTTAAAAGGATTTTATGATGAAAAAAGTCAAATTTATAGTTTTTATCTGCTTATTTATACTTCTACCACTTGCTTATTTTAATGGCTTTATAAGAATTTCTGATCTAACTAGCGAACAAGAGAGCATTGCTAAAAAGTATGGCGGTGTTTATGTATTTGATGAGAAGCTAGAGAAAGAGATAGATAAGAGGGAAGAAGAGAGGGATAAATATCTTGATGATTTCTTTAAAAACAACAATAGAGATTTTGACTTAAACGATCAAGCTATTATGAATGAAAAATTACCTAGAGCGCTATCTAATGGGAAAAGATACTACCTTAGATGGATTGATTATGAAAATGAGACTGGCAAAGAAGTAAAAATTCCTAGTGATTATGTTGAAAAAATTATAAATTACATAGGAAAAGAAAATTTAGAAAAATATACACCAAATTTATCTATGTCTTATTTTTATATAGACGGTGATAAAGTCGTGCCTATAAGAACATCTGCAAGTTATTTATATCGAATTAAAACATTTACATTATATGGCGATGAAGCAAGTGGAATTAAATTTATAAAAGATGATATAGGACTAGCCAAAGGCGGAAATAGATTTGAATTTATAAACAATAAATTTCAAAAAGTCAGCAATAAAGATAAGGACAAATAAATGAATACTCAAAAGAATTTAACAAATAAAGAGATGGTAAATAAAATAAAAGACTATGCTGATATAGCTGATGTTGCTTATGCGTTTTTTGAGTACATAGATGAGAATGAAATTTGGAGTTTTTCGGATAAATTTTGTAATTAATAAATCTAGCTAGGCATAATAAATTAATAATATTATAAATATATTCACAATAAGATTATGAGAAATTTCTATCTTGTATAGTTTTAAATTTAAAAGGACTTATGATGAAAAAAGTAAAATTTATAGTTTTTATCTGCTTGTTTATACTGCTACCACTTGCTTATTTTAATGGCTTTATAAGAATTTCTGATCTAACTAGCGAACAAGAGAGCATTGCTAAAAAATATGGCGGTGTTTATGTGTTTGATGAAAAGCTAGAGAAGGAGATAGATAAGAGGGAAGAAGAGAGACGAATAATGACAAAAGGCTTAAGTGGTAAAAAAATAGCCGAAAATCGTTATGCAGTTGATATGACGCCAGTTAATGAAAAATTACCTAGAGTTTTATCTAATGGAAAAAAATATTATGTCACTACAAGAGATTATGGAAACGATTTCAAAAAACAAGCTTGGATACCTGAAAGATATAGTGACCTTATAGTAAATTACATAGGAAAAGACTATGAGAAATTTAAACCTAGTTTTTCTTTTGACTACTTCTATGTGGATAATGATCAAATAGTACCTATATCACTATCCGTAACATATTCTTATAAAGTTGCCAAATTTGGATTGTTTGGAGATGAAGCAAGTGGAATAAGATTTAAAGAAATTTATTATAGCTATGTGCTTGGCGGAAATAGATTTGAATTTATAAACAATAAATTTGAAAAAGTCAGCACTTCAGACAAGGACAAATAAATGAACACTCTAAAGAATTTATCAAATAAAGATATGGTAGATAAAATAAGGGTTTATGCTGATATAGCTGATGTTGCTTATGCTTTTTTTGAGTATATAGATGAGAATGAAATTTGGAGTTTTTCGGATAAATTTTATAATGAAAAAATTTTAAAGAAGCCAAATCCTAGATGGGATTATGCCGATAATGTAAATTATGGTCATACTTTAGAATTTGACATTAAAGACGAAAATGGAAATACAATAAAATCGGCTGGAAGTCCCACAGCTTATGCTCTTTGTGTCGAAGCTAGATTTATGCAGGATTTAACTATCAAAAAACCAAATTTTAAATTTGGAGAAGAAGATACAAATATAAAAATCTCTAATAACATTAAAAACTTTATTGCCGTTCAGGAAAAAAATGGTGAAATTTCACAACGTATATTTATAAACGAAGAAGGCTACCACCAAATCTCCAAACGCACCAAAAATTTCACATCAAGGTTTAGACTTCTAAAACATCAAAAAAATGATAAATTTGGTTTTAGTGCCACCCTCTTTGAAGATACAATGGATAATAATAAAAAGATATTAGCCTTTAGAGGCACTGAAATAACTCCAGAAGACTTAAGAGCGGATGTTCAGCTGACAACTAACAATATACCCGATCAAGTAACATCTTTAATATATTTTTTTATGGATAATGTCTTGCCCATCCTAAAAGAAGGTGAAAAGATAAACATTTGTGGTCACTCTCTCGGTGGATATTTGACTCAAGCGTGTGCTTTTACTTTTGCTAAATATATAGATGAAATTTATACTTTTAACTCACCAGGATTATTAAGTGATCTTATGTTAGGAGGCGAGATAGCATCAAGGATAAAAAATATAAATAAAGTACTAACGTCTTCTTATGATGAGTTAGCAAGATCTCATAAGATCATAAATAAAATCAAATATCTTGACATGGCTAGAGCTCGCTCAGACTATAAGGTAAATCTTAGTTACCAAAAAATACTTTACACAAATTTATTCTTAGCAAACGAGGACCACACCTACCTACCAGCACCTTTAAATGTTAATAATATATATCACATGAAAACAGACAATGATAGCCTAGCCTTTAACAACAAACTCTATGAAAACGCTATACAAGACCTTGGGCTTGATATAAATGGTAATGAAGTGCTTATAAATATAGGCAACGTAGATGCGATACTAAATACAAATGTGAGTATAAGCTCGCACTTTCTCACCTATACAGCTGCTACGCTATACTTTTTCTCATATCTTTTAGAGCAAAAAGATAATGACGAAAAGACAAAAAATGTGAGCCTAAAAGGCACGCTTTTATATCTAAATGAATTTATGGAGCAAAACTATAAGCTTATATTTGATCTTGATGCAAATTTATCTATGCAATACAATAGCGTAAATTTCAACATGGACAATAAAGCCACCATTTCACCCATTACATATAATAAAAACAAAAACTGGCTACTACTTATACTGTTAAATAACATAAAGCATGACTTAGATATACGCACAGATCACTACCTAAAAGACGAGCAAGAAGCTTTAATAATAGAAGATATATTTAAGCTTAGCGACGAGAAGCGATATACAAAGATAATAAGCAAAGATGAAGTTGAGAAATTTAAAGAAAGTGGATGTGAAAAGATAGAAGATAAAAGAGCTATGCACAAGTGCAGGACGTACAAGGTGGTAGATGAGAGTTCTAGTGATGTCACCACCACCAAGGCTGATGCTAGCAAGCTCTACACCTATACGTCAAATTTCACAAGGTCGCTTTCATCGCAAGATGAGAAGGCATACTTTATGAAAAAATCAGAGCAGACCTACTCTCTTTTATTTGACAACAGCACGCAAAGTGGCTCTATAAATTTATACGACGTAAAAGATAGGGGCGAGATAAAATTTGGCTTTTTATCAGCTAGCTCTAGCGTATATGTGGATAAGGATAAAGAGAGTTTAGCCATATTTACAAAAGATAAAGACATAGTGGATATTGATAAGATATATGAGAAGATAAGAGATAAATTTGGCGTGGAAAACCCAGGAAACTACAAGGTCGATCTCTTTTTAAATGCCACACTTCTAAAAGGTGCAAACGAAGCTAAAGACTATAAATTTGGCTTTACAAATTTCAAAGATGAAAAAGAGCACGATCTCTTTGAAAACAAAGAAGATCAAAAGCCATTTTACTACTTTAGCCCAAGAGATGATGAAAGCTCTAAAGGCTCGCTTGATATCACAAACAAAAACACTAGCATAAGAGTGCTTGGCTATGATATAGATAGGGGTAGTTTAGATGTAAAGCTAAAAAGAGCTAACAATGATGAGAAAAAAGAGAAGCAAGCACAAGATAGAGAAGCGGTAAATCATCAAAGCATGCCTTTGGGAGCCACAGCTACAAATTTCACCGCTCACCCAGTCATAGAAGACGACATCATCACTTGCCCGCATGGTGGCCAAGTGGTGCTAAAAAGCAAAGCTGGCAGGAGTATCACATCTAATGGCATACCGCTCATACTAGGTCAAGACTTCTTAGGCTCGCCGATAGTTGGCTGCTCGGCAAATTCGCCATGCACCTGCGTAGCACACGTGCCAAAGAGCGCACTAAGTGCTAAAAGAGTAAATGACAACCACGCTCTCATGCAAGACCTAGTGCATCACTGCTTAAGTGATAAAGGCTGCGCGCTATCAGTGGCTAAAAAGTCAAATTTACTTACATTTGAGGGGATAAAATACCTTGATGAAAACGGCAACGAAGTAGCGCCAAAAGATGTGCAGATCACGCAAAATCCAAGGCTAAGGTTTTTCATGAAAAGTGCTGCATCACAAAGTGATAACATGCACGTCGCCATATACTCCATAAACGGCACCGAGTACAAAGAGCCAAACGGAGCTGACGAGATCGTGCTAAAAGAGAGCGACGCAAAAGATGTTAGCGACAAGGCGCTTTTAAAGCTACTAAATGAAAATTTCAAAACAACCAGCCAAAGAAAATATGAATTTAAAGAGTACTCTTTCAAATACGGCGCCGATGTTTTTAGGCTAAATTTCATCAAGCCAGAGTATAAGAGCAAGCACGGCATAAACGGCTACTACGAAAGACTTACCGAATACGAAAACGACGTTAGAAATTTGATCTTTCTAACGCCAAATCAAACAAAAGATATCACTATAAAAATAGCTAAAGGGCTAGACGCTAAGATAGAAAAAGACGCCGAGATAACCGACGTCGTAGTGCTTCAAGGGCTATAAATTTACCCTTAGCAAGGCATCTTTAAAACTTCTACCACTTCACCTTTTGCGATAAATTCTGTCTCTTTTGGGATGATAAGCAGTGCAGCTTCGTTTGTTAGGTTATTTACGATCGCTGAGCTACCAAGCTTTTTGCCGTTTAAATTTACAAAGATCTTGCCATCTCTGTTTTCTAAATTTACCGCTGTAAATTCCAAAAATGGCGAGCGTTTTTTGTAGTCTTCGTCCATTATCGCCGTGATCTTTGGCTCTTCTTGGCTAAACCAAGTGTTTATTAAAACCCTCACGTAAAGCACGCACATAACCATCGCCGAGTAAGGAAATCCAGGCAGCGCAAAGATATATTTGTCGCCTGATTTTGCCACTCTGATATGGCGGCCTGGTTTTATCGCAGCGCCCTCGATGATGAGACTAAAGTTTTCATTTAAAGCGCCCTTTACAAAGTCATAGTCTCCCATGCTGATGCCACCAGTCGTCACCAAGATATCAGCTGATTTTAGTGCATTTATGATCGCTTTTTCGACAAGCTCGGCCTTATCTCTTACGATCTCACAAAGGATCGGCTCCGCGCCCATTTTGCGTATCTGCATAGCGATGCCTACGTGGTTTGAGCTGTGAATTTGTGCTGGACTATCAAGCGGTTCGCCAAGGTCTTTTATCTCGCTGCCAGTTGCTAGTATCGCCACTCTTGGGCGGATAAAAACGCTTACGTGAAAGACGCCAAGCTCGGCAAGAAGCGCTATCTCAGCGTATGTTAGGCGCGTGCCTTTTTTTATTAAAATTTCGCCTTTTTTGTAGCTCTCGCCCACTGCTCGCACAGCAAAGCCCTTTGGCACGCTCTTTTTGATGATTATTTTTGAGCCGCTAACCTCGACGTTTTCGACTGGTACGAGCGTGTCAGTGCCTTCGCTCATTAGCGAGCCAGTGAAAGTTTTGACGCATTTGCTACCCTCTACATGCAGCCCTTTGTCGCTACCTGCTGGCAGATCTGTGATGAGCTCAAGCTCGTTTAGGCCCTCTTTAAAGGCAAAAGCGTAGCCGTCCATCGCCGAAACTGGCTTTGCTGGATAGTTTTCAGCAGCCACAACGTCATAGGCGATATTTCTATCAAGTGCATCTGTGATGGCTACTTTTTCGACCTTTTCCCACGCATTTATCGTATCTTTTAGAATTTTCAGGCTATCTGCATAGCTCATAAAATCTTTCATCATTTATCCTTTTTATGAAATTTTTGCATATTTTAGCCACTTTGCTCTTAAAAAAATTAATCTTTGTTTTATTTAATGATTATTAAAATGTCGTTTAAGAAACCAGTCTGGTTTTACTTTTACACAGGAATTTGCATGAATAAAACATTGCTTTACATAATCGCAGGTGCGAGCCTTGGCATACTTGCTCCAGTGCTCGTTCATTTTGGCAACCCAGCAAACATGGGCGTTTGCGCGGCTTGCTTTTTGCGAGATAGCATGGGTGCGCTTGGCTTTCACCAGGCCAAAGTCGTGCAGTATCTAAGGCCTGAAATTTTAGGGCTTATCATCGGAGGCTTTCTAGCTAGCGTGCTTTGGAGCAGAAATTTCACTCCAGTATCTGGTAGTGCGGCATTTTCTAGGTTTTTCTTAGGCGTGTTTGCGATGATAGGCTGCCTCATATTTTTAGGCTGCCCTTGGAGGGCGTTTTTGCGCCTTGGAGGCGGAGATATGACCGCTATCGCTGGCGTTGTTGGCCTATTTGCTGGCGTTTTTGCGGGACGGGCTTTTAAGAAAAATGGCTACATTTTGTCAGAGAGCGAAACCACTGCAAAGGCGATAGGATTTTTGCCAACTATCATCGCGATTTTACTTTTGATGGCACTTATCTTTGGGCTAAAACTTGGTGAAAATGGCGCATTATTTAGCTCAGAAAAAGGTCCAGGCTCACAGCATGCAAATTTATTTATCTCTCTTATTTGTGCCATTATCATCGGTGCATTTATGCAAAGAAGTAAATTCTGCTCAGTTGGCGCAATAAGCAAAATTTTCGAGCGTGACTTTTTGATGTTTTATGGCGTCATCTCTATCATCGTCTGCGCAAGCATCACAAATTTAGTGCTAGATCAATACAAATTTGGCTTTGAAGCTCAGCCTATCGCTCACAATGATATGCTTTGGAATTTCCTTGGCATGAGCTTGGCTGGTCTTTGCTTTAGCCTAAGCTACGGCTGCCCTGGCAAACACCTAGTGCAGATGGGAGCTGGAAATTTAAGCTCAGCCGTATTTGTTTTAGGCATGGGAGCAGGTGCTGCTATAAGTCATAACTTCGTGCTTGCAAGCTCAGGAGCTGGCATAACACCTTTTGCTCCGTATGCCGTAGTGATCGGCTTTATCTACGCTATTTACGTTGGATTTTTCACTAAAAAAGCTTAAATAAATTTGGCTGCCTTTGCAGTCAAATTTGCTTTTTATATATAAAATTTGTGAGATAAATTTTAGCTAAAAATAAGTTCTTAGGTTGTATAATCCAAAACTTATTTTAAGTTGTCACGGTAGCTCAGCTGGTTAGAGCGCTGGTCTCATAAGCCGGAGGTCGGGAGTTCAAGTCTCCCCCGTGACACCATAGATGTCCT
>CAUQCU010000070.1:0-10386 GCA_963516555.1 Campylobacter concisus
GTAGATCAAAGAAAGATAGTAGGCCTGTTTTTAGTTTGAGGATGATTTTTAGGAGGTAAGACGACATTAGAAGTGAAACTATCACAGAGATGATGATCGCTGCTAAGATAACGCCGATAGCTGAGTAAAATAGCGTATGCAAATCTTTTAAAAGCACATCCTCGTCCATCTCGCCAAATAGGTACCAATCAAGGCTTGGGATATATTTTGAGCCAATTATCAAATTTCTCGTGCCGTTAAAGTGACGGATGACGCCGCCATTTTTATTCATCAAGACATCAAATTTCTCTTTGCCAAGGACATCTTTTACATTTACTTTGCCGACCCTGTCGCTCTTTTCTATCTTTACGATACCACTTGAATCAACCATTAAGAATTTACTGCCCTCGCCCATGGTTTTTGAGGTGACTAAATTTACGATGTCATCAAGGTTCATGCCTATCGCGCTGACGCCATAAAATTTGCCGTCTTTTTCAACCTTGCTATTTACATAAAGCGTTAGTGAGCCAGTAGCTTCTGAGACTTGGATGTTTAGGGAATTTACCTCTTTGCCATTTTTAACGTCAAAGTACCAGCTATCGCGTGGATTGTCCTTACTAAGTTGCTTTAAAATTTTGTCGTTTGTGTAATAGTTTAGAGTTTTATCAGAGACAAACATCGCCGTTGAGAGGTTAAACGCCTTCATAAGGTCGGTGTTGTAGTTAAAAAGCGTTGCTAATCCGTCTTTTGGCTCGCCCTCGTCGATCCACTTGAGAAGATAGTCGTTTTTGGTCATCTGATAAGAGGTGTTGATGATCTTGTCTATGGCATAGCCGATCTCACCTGCAACGTTAGAGACAGCTAGTGGTAGCTCATCTTTCACAACTTTTTCTGTATATAGGTTGCGAGCTATGTTGTAACTAATGAGGCTAACGCCGATTAGTAGCAGCACGATCACAGCTGTCAAAATAACAGAAATTTTAATCCTTAAAGACTTCATAAATCACTCCTTGATCAATATTTGCGTAATTATTCAACTTTTTATATAAAAGTAAAATTAATTTAAATAAATCTGAAATTTTGTTTTAACTATGTCACTTTATGGGGTTATAATGACACAAATTTAAATCACTCCCTGCCATAAAGTGCTAAAAATTTCTAAGCAATTTTTCAAACTGCACACCATATTTTGTGCGATTATTATCTTTTAGCGTGATCTTTATGCTCTCAAGCACAAAATTTGCTGCCTTTTTGATAGCATTTTGCATGCTTTCGCCATTTATGAGCGAGCCAAAAAGCACTGAAGCGAAGATATCTCCGGTGCCACTTGCATGAAAAGGCAAATACTCGTGAAAATACTCCACTTTTTCTTTCGTCTTTGCGTCATATGCTATGATACCACACTCATTTTGCTTGTATCTAATGCCCTTTAAAACGATCTTTTGCGCGCCAAAACCAGCCAAGCCCTCAAGTAGCTCTAAAATGTAATCCTCGCCGTATCCTTCGCTTAAAAATGACTTTTCACACATAAAACTTGCCTCAGTTATGTTTGGCGTGATGACATGTGCCTTTGTGCAAAGCTCTCTCATCTTTGCGACAAATTTCTCATCAAAGCCGTGATAGAGCTTGCCATTATCGCCCATGCAAGGATCCACAAGCCTTAGCAAAGAGCTGCTATCAAACTCAGCAAAGACCTTCTCTATAAGCTCAAGCTGCCTAAAACTACCTAAAAATCCAGTGTAAATTCCATCAAAGCTGATGCCCTCTTTGTGCCAAACCTGCGTTATAGCGTCAAATTCATCAGTTAGATCACGAAAAGTGAAATTTTTAAAGCCAGTGTGAGTTGAGAGCAGTGCCGTTGGCAAGATGCACGTCTCGATGCCTTGGGCGCTGATTATGGGAAGTGCAACAGTGAGCGAGCATTTGCCCACGCACGAGATGTCTTGTATAGTTAAAATTCGCTTCATCTATCATCTTAATTTATAAAATTTAACACCAGCAACGTCAGCTTGATAAACCGCGCCATCTTGCAAGAGCTTGTTTAAAATTTGCTTTGAGTGCTCTGAGAAATTTTCTTCAACATTTGCCGTAGTTTGCGGACGGCGCTCTAGCATGGCTAAAATTTCACTCTTGCTAAATTCATACTTTTGCTCTATCTTGTGAGCCCTAGCTATGGTGACTGGCACGCCTTTTATCTTGCTTGCAAGCTCTTCAAGCCTGCTAGCATCAACGCCTTTTACGTTGTAAGCTGGCGGGCGATCTATCGTGCCCACATCCACTCGGTGTGGAGCTATCTCATTTATAGCCTCATTAAGCGCTATAAATTCCTCTTCTTTGTCGTTAAATCCAGCCACGACCAAAATTTCAAGCACAAGCTCGCCCTTAAATTCCTTGCGAAATTTAGCCATTGCTTTTACAAGCTCTCCAACTTCTATGCCACTTTTGTTGCGGTCTATCTTTTTAAATGTGCTTTGCACGGCACTATCAAGGCTAAATTTCACTATATCAAGCCCTTGCAAGGCTTCACAAATTTTTTGATCTCTCGCGCCTGAGCCGTTGCTTAGGATTAGAGTTTTTGCCTTGCCTTTTATCTCATTTACTTTTGCGATCAGCTCTTTTAAGTGCGGATAAAGAGTTGGTTCGCCATTTGCTGTAAGCGTGATAACATCGATGTTTTGATGAGCTTTTAAAGCTTCTTTTAAAGTGCCTATGATCTTACTTACGCTTGGTGGATTTTCTATCTCTTCAACCGGCTTTGCGCCCTTTAGCTCGCAATAAACACAGTCAAAATTGCATGATTTTTGCTTTGGGCTTAGATCGATGCCAAGGCTCATGCCAAAACGGCGCGAATTTATCGGCCCAAATATGATAGTGCTATCTTGCACTTTTTCTTTGAACCTCTTTTATGAAATATTTTGCGTTTTCAACTGGCACGTCTGGCAAGATCCCATGACCAAGGTTGAAGATATGCGGTGCGCCTTTCATCGTGCTTAAAATTTTATCCACGCCCTCATCGATCGCCTTCTTGCTATATAGCCTTGTTGGCTCCATGTTGCCCTGAAGGACGTATCTTGGGCTAAGTTTTTCTTTTGCTAGCTCGATCGGCGTGCTCCAATCAACGCCAAAAACATCAAATTTACCTGAAATTTTATCCAGATAGCCGCTGATGCCTTTTGGGAAAACGATGACTGGGATCTCTGGAAATTCAGCCTTGACGCTATCAACTATCTTGTTTATGTAGTTAAATCCAAACTCAAAATATGCCTGCTCTTCAAGTGCAGCCGCCCAGCTGTCAAAAATTTGCACGGCATTTACGCCAGCTTTTATCTGCTCTTTGACGTAAAGGATGAGCGCTTGCGTCACTTTTTCTAAAATTTGATGTAAAAATTCTGGATTTTGATAGAGCATTTTTTTGCAGACCGCATAGTTTTTACTGCCACCACCCTCTATCATATATGTAGCTATCGTCCAAGGTGCGCCACAAAAGCCAATGAGCGCCTTATCTTTGGCTAAATTTTCTCTTGTAAGCTTGATCGTATCATAAACGTATGCTAAGCCTTTAACCGATCTTTCGATACTAAGCGCATCGAGTGCGGCCTCATCACGCAAAGGCTTTGTAAAAACTGGTCCTTCGCCCTTTTCAAAGCGCAGATCCATGCCCATTTCAAGAGGCACGACAAGGATATCGCTAAACAAAATCGCCGCATCAACGCCTAGGATTTCAACTGGCTGAAGCGTGACCTCGCTAGCCTTTTTATAGTCTTTGCAAAGTGATAAAAAGTCCCCTGCTTTAGCTCTTACAGCCATATATTCTGGCAGATACCTGCCAGCTTGGCGCATCATCCAAACAGGCGTATATGGGGTCGGTTTTTTAAGGCAAGCGTCTATGAAAATCATCAAATTTCCTTTAAATTTTTAAATGGATATTATCCAAAAATAGCTAAAGAAAAGATGTAGGAGAAATTTTAAGCGTAAAAACGCTTAAAATTTTAGTGATCTCCCTTGTGAAGGAAGTAAAGTCCGAGGCAGAGCGCTAGGATAGAAGCCGCAAGACAGGCCATCTCAAGCGGAGTTGTAAAGTTTGCGTGAAGCACTCTTTGGAAGAAATTTACGATTAAAACCATGACGATCACTTTGCCAAGCTTGTCTTTTAGCTCATCAAGCGAATGCACTTCAAGCACCTTGCTCTGCTTTGACTGCTTTAGCTGTGTGATCTCTGAGATGAAAAGCTCGTAAATTCCGAAGCTAAATATATAAAGAACAAGCGCCATTAAGTAAAGATCGATCGCTCCAACGACCTCACCAACGACTTCTAAGTGGAAATTTTCAACGTGAAAATCTGCAGCAAAGAAATATTTATAAACCTCTAAAAGCACCTTACCAACATCATAACTTGCGATGATGAAAAGCACGATCGCACCTAAAAGTCCAAAGACTACTGGAAAAAGCGTGAAACTGTTGCTTGCAAGCAAAATTCTCTCAAATATTTTACGCAATAAAAACCCTTTTTGTGAAATTTAAAAAGGGGGTATTTTATAGTTTTTTCCTTAAAATTTAGGTGCAAAATCGCAATTAATTTAGTGCAAACTACTCCTGCATCGCTATCCATTTTTGTGCGATCCTCACGGCATTTGTCGCAGCTCCCACACGGATCTGATCGGCACTGCACCAAAGGTGAAGCACATTTGATCTAAAGTTATCAACCCTGATCCTGCCAACATAAGTTTCGTTTGTATCGCTTGAGATAGTAGGCATCGGATACTCTTTTTTAGCTGGATTATCGACTACGACAACGCTTGGGGCCTTGCTTAAAACCTCTCTTGCCGCATCTGCGCTCACGTCTTTGTCAAAGTGGATAGTGATCGCCTCAGAGTGGCTTCTAAGCACCGGCACACGCACACATGTCGCGCTCACTTCGATATCTTTGTGAAGAATTTTTTGCGTTTCATTGACCATTTTCATCTCTTCTTTTGTATAGTCATTATCCAAAAAGACGTCGATGTGAGGGATCACATTTAGTGCTAGGCGGTGCGCAAAAACCTTTGGCTCGCACTCATCAAGCTTAAATTCAAAAAACTTTTGCATCTGCACAACAAGCTCCTCCATACCCTCTTTGCCAGCGCCACTTGCTGCTTGATAGGTAGAAACATCGACCCTATTGATGCCAAAAGCGTCATTTAGTGGCTTTAAAATTTGCACCATTTGGATGGTTGAGCAGTTTGGATTAGCGATAATGCCGCGGTTTTTCCACATAGCAATGTCACTTGGGTTACACTCAGGCACGACTAGTGGGATATCTTTATCCATTCTAAAATGGCTGGTATTGTCGATAACTACCGCGCCGCTGTCGGCTGCAAATTTGGCAAATTTCTCTGAAACTGAGCCGCCTGCACTAAAAAATGCGATATCGATCTCGTGCTCGCTAAAAACTTTCTCGGTTAGCTCTTTTACTTTGTAGTGTTTGCCCTTAAATTCGATCTCCATGCCAACGCTCTTTGCACTTGCAAGTGGCAAAAGCTCACCAACTGGGAAATCAACCTCCTCCATAACTCTAAAAAGCTCTTCGCCGACCGCTCCAGTAGCACCAACGACCGCTACGTTAAATTTTCTCATCTGCTCTCCTTGGTTTCTTTTAATTTTCTTAATTTGCATAATTTTACTAGCCAAAAACTTAAATTTTTACCTATTTTTTACTTCTTGCTTGCAAAAATAGATCTTTTGGCAAAATTTCATCGCCCTCGCTTAGTATCGCTGCACGCTGCACGACTGAGATGAGCTCCCTTATGTTACCTGGATAATCATAGCCTAAAAGCTCCTCTTTGGCTGCTTTTGAGAAATTTTTAGCCTCAAAGCAATACTCTTTGCAGCATTTGTCCAAAGCATCCTGTGCGATAGGCAAAATTTCATCCTTTCGCTCGCGAAGTGGCGGGATGAAAAGGGGGATCGTGTTTAGGCGGTAGAAAAGATCCTCTCTAAACCTGCCCTCTTTCATCGCAAGCTCTAAATTTGCATTTGTAGCGCAGATGATGCGAACGTCTATCTTTTCGCTCTTTGTAGCGCCAAGTCTTGTTATCTCACGCTCTTGAAGCGCACGAAGCAGCTTTGGCTGTAAATTTATAGGCATCTCGCCGATCTCATCTAAAAATAGCGTTCCGCCATTTGCCAGCTCAAACTGCCCTTTTTTGGTAGTTGCAGCGTCAGTAAAGGCGCCCTTTTCAAAGCCAAAAAGCTCACTTTCTATCAAATTTTCAGGGATCGCAGCCATATTTAGAGCGATAAATACCGCATCTTTTCTTGGTGAGTTTGCGTGGATAAATTTAGCAAAGACCTCCTTGCCAACGCCGCTTTCGCCACTAAGCATGACTGAGGCGTCTGTTCTTGCAGCTTTTAGTGCGATATTTAGCGTGGCTTCTAGCGCCTTTGAAGTGGCTAAAAAGCCGTTATTTTCGCTTTTGGTTTCAACTTTTTTTATGCTTTTTGGAGTTTTTTGTTTTAGCGCCTCTACCCTTTTTATCGCTTCATATAGCGTTGAGACGTCAAATGGCTTTGTTAAAAAGTCCTTCACGCCAAGCCTAACGCTCTCGATCGCCTTGTTAAGTGTCGCGTTTCCAGTCATTATGATGACGTCAAATTTGCCGTTTAACTCTTTAATGAACTCAAGTCCGTCCATCTTTGGCATGTTTATGTCGGTAATAATTAGATCAGTGTCGTCGCTTAGCTTTTTTAGAGCTTCAACTGCGCTCTTGTAACTCTTGATGTTTAGCTCTTCATACTCGCCAAGTGCGATCTCAAGCGACTTTCGCATATTGATGTCATCTTCTACTATGACGATATTCATTTGATCTCTTTTTTATTGAAGTGTGCCGATGATAGCGGATTTTGGCTTAAATTCCACCATAAATCTAACTGGCAAAATTTTCAAATTTGAAGCATTTGTGACCTGCGCATTTTTGACATTTAGCTCATTTTTTATCATCACTTTTTTTAAGGCAAAGCAGTCAAAAATTTCATCTTTGTGTAAATTTAAAAAGCCAAGAGTTGTAGTGTTTTCATCTTTAAAAGCGTCTATCTGGCAAAGAAATTTTGGTTTTGGATTGGGTGTTAAAGTCATCGCCTTTGAAAATGAAATTTCCTCAAAAGCAACTATTTGATTTTTCGTATCGACCTTCGCCCAGAAGATAAACTCCTCCAGGCAAAAGGTGAAATTTAAAAGTATCGTTAGTAAGAAAAGACTTCTCGCCACTTATCTTCGTCTATCTTAAGCTCCATATTTACCTTATAAAGCCCGTCTTTGAAATTTTCACTTACGATCCTTGCGTTTTTGACAAGACCTTGAACCTTTGAAGTGATAGATGAGTCGTTTAGCATCGCGTCTCTTACGGTGTCTTCAGCGTTGATCTTTACACCGTAAAGCTTGCCTGCAAGCTGTGAATAAGCATCAGCCATCGCTGCTCTTTTTGCAAGAGTGACTGACTGAGCGTATGAGAGCGAATTTAGCGGAGCTATGCCCTCGCCTGTGGCTCTAAAAGTGGTCTCTTTTGGAGCGCTATCATATATCATCTTCTCTTTTTTCATCACCTCTCTAAGATCGTCTTTATCGACCTTTTGGATGACTACGTTGCGGTTTGATGTGCTAGTTGGCTCGCCCATAAAGCCATTAAATGAGCAACCGCTAAAAATAGCGATCATCAAAGCAAAAGATAAAATTTTAACCTTCATAAACAACCTTTTTTATGCTTTTATTTAAAATTTAATAGCAAATTTTATTCCAAAAGCCCCATATCTTCGCTTGGTGCTTCGTCCTCGTCCTCGCCATCCTCTGCCTTAGGGCATCTTGCGATACTTACAACATCATCTCCATCTACATTTACGACGATCACGCCGCTTGTGTTACGTCCTGCTTTGCGGATGCTTTGCATATCAACTCTTATCATCTTACCGCTTGATGTTAGAGCCATAAGATCTTGCTCTTCATCAACCATCACAACGCCCACTAGATCGCCTGTTCTGCTTGTTAGCTTCATGCAGATGACGCCTTTGCCACCGCGGTTTGTCAAGCGGTACTCGTCAGCGGTTGTGCGCTTGCCGATACCTTTTTGAGATATGCTTAAAATTTCTTGATCATTGCTTTCGATGACTGCAGCACCCACGACCTCATCGCCTGGCTCTTTAAATTTAATGCCAGTTACGCCGCGTGCAGTTCTTCCCATTTGGCGAACTTTGCTGATCTTAAATTTAAGACACATACCCTTTTTAGTAACGACAAACAGCATTGTCTCATCGCCTGAGTTTGCGTCCTCTTCGGCATTTACATTATCTTCGTCGATCTCGTTTTGAAGCTCTTCAACTTCAAGCACCTCTGTCTCTACGCTTAGCTCATTTTCAGGGTCAGTTACTGGCATATCATCGTATGTTTGAGCGATGAGCGCAGTTACTAGCTCGTCGTTCTCATCAAGGCTTATCGCTCTTACGCCAACTGAGCGGATGTTTTTAAACTCACTTAAATTTGTGCGTTTTACGATGCCGTTTTTAGTGAAGAATGCCAGAGATTTACTTTCGTCAAAGTCAGTCGTTGGGATGATCGCTTTGATCTTCTCATCAGGCTGCAACTGGATCAAATTTACAACCGCTTTGCCCTTTGCTGTGCGGCTTCCCTCTGGGATCTTATAGACTTTTAGCCAGTAGAGCTGTCCGCGGTCAGTCACAAACATAAGCGTATCGTGAGTATTTGAAGTAAAGAAGCTCTCTATAAAATCATCATCGTATGTCGTGACCGCTACTTTGCCCTTGCCACCGCGTTTTTGCTTCTCGTACTGCTTGCTTGGCACACGCTTGATGTAGCCGCGGTGAGTTATGGTTACGACCATATTTTCATTTGGTATGAGGTCTTCAATGTCGATATCATCGTAGTCATCAACAATCTCAGTCACTCTTGGCACTTTAAATTTATTTTTGATCTCAAGAAGCTCTTCTTTGATCAAATTTTCAAGCAATGTCTCGCTCTTTAAAATTTCATCAAGTCTTGCAATCTCAGCCATAAGCTCGGCTAGCTCGGCCTCTAGTTTTTCTCTCTCTAGGCCTGTAAGCTTGCTTAGACGCATATCAAGGATAGCGTTTGCTTGAAGCTCTGAGAGGTTAAATTTACTCATCAAGCCCTCTCTAGCAACCGCTGCATCGGCACTATTTCTAATAAGCTCAATCACCTCGTCGATGTTATCAAGTGCGATCTTTAGGCCCTCTAAGATGTGAGCTCTTGCGCGTGCTTTTTCAAGCTCAAATATCGTCCTTCTAATGATAACTGTTTTTCTGTGATTTAAAAATAGCTTAAGTAGCTCGATAAGGTTAAAAACCTTTGGCTCTTTGTTATTAATAGCAAGCATAATAACGCCAAAAGTGCTCTCCATCGTGGTTGATTTAAATAGGTTATTTAGCACGATATCGCTCATAGCGTCGCGTTTTAGCTCGATAACTACGCGGATGCCGTCTTTGTCAGACTCATCTCTAACTTCGCTGATGCCATCTATCTGCTTATCTTTTACAAGCTCAGCGATCTGCTCGATAAGCCTAGCTTTGTTTGTCTGATAAGGCAGCTCGTCGATGACGATGACATCTTTGTTTGGCTTTTTTTCTATGTGAGTTTTGGCTCTTAGTTTGACCCTGCCACGACCTGTGCGGTAGGCCTCTATGATGCCCTTTTTACCAAAGATGATACCGCCAGTTGGGAAGTCTGGACCTTTGATAAATTCCATCACCTCTTCAAGTGTTGCTTCTTTGTTTTCAAGAAGGAGCAAAAGACCGTCTATTAGCTCATCAAGGCTATGTGGTGGGATATTTGTCGCCATACCGACCGCAATACCGCTTGAGCCATTTAATAATAAATTTGGCACACGGCTAGGCAAAACATCTGGCTCAACCTCTCTATCATCGTAGTTTGGCACAAAATCAACCGTGTCTTTGTCGATATCTTTTAAAAGCTCTTCAGTAAGCATGGTCATTCTAGCTTCGGTATAACGCATCGCAGCTGCGCTGTCGCCATCAATCGAGCCAAAGTTTCCTTGTCCATCAACGACTGGATAACGCATAGAAAATTTCTGAGCCATACGAACAAGTGCGTCATAAACTGCTGTGTCGCCGTGTGGGTGGTACTTACCGATGACTTCACCGACGATACGAGCTGACTTCATATAGGCACTTCTGCTGCCAACGCCGAGGTTATCCATAGCGTATAAAATTCTTCTATGAACTGGCTTTAGTCCGTCTCTAGCGTCAGGCAAAGCACGTCCGACGATGACGCTCATAGAGTAGTCGAGATAGCTATTTTTTATAGAATCTTCGATATCAACTGAAGCGATATCTTGAGTTAATTCAAGTAGATTGTCTTTCATTTTTATCCTTAAATTTAGCTTG
>CAUQCU010000071.1:0-10205 GCA_963516555.1 Campylobacter concisus
GCCATCAGCTGGGTTGTTTGTATCTACTGGAGTAATAGAATTTATAGTTACAACTGGAGCTGTAGTGTCAATATAAAAACCTGTGCCGCCGCCAGTACCGCCATTATCTAGGCCACCTCTTACGCCTGTTTCTGGGCTAGCAAAACCGAAAGCTCCTAAAGGATTTATCGCACTAGTACTAGTGCTTACATTTGAATAATGTCCGCCATGCTCAAATCTTGTCTCGCCAAGGCTCATACCATCACCACGACCGCCGCTATTGCCACCAGCTGTCTCTTCTAGATCTTCTAAATTTGCACCATTTAACAATGCTTTTTGAAGTGCTGCTACTTGTGAATCAGCAGCAGTTGCCTTTGGATCGAGACTTAGTGTATCTTCGCCGATCATTGATAGCTCTTTTCCATTATTTGTCGCTATCACAACCTTAGAATCAGCTGAAGTTGTTTTTACCGTCTCACCTTCATAAAGGCTATCGCCAACTTTTAGTACTCTTTGGTTACCACTTTTATCTACCGCGATAACCTCAGCAGAACCTGATATAGACTTAATTGTGCCTAGTTTCTTTGCCATGTTAATTCCTTTAGGGCTAAATTAATTTTGGTATTATTTTATAACTATTTCAATGAGATGTAAATTGTACCAAAGTACAATATAGTTACATTTCTTTATTATATGTTACATTTATAGAATTTTTTGTAGTTATTAGGTGATATTTATATAACACTTATATAAAATTTAATTTTCACGTAAGAATTGATTAATGATATTTTAAGTTATAAATGTTTTTATTTGATTGTTCTAAATTTTAAACAATAGTAGAATTTATAGAAAAAATATTTGTAAATTTATATAGAAAGAAATTTAGACCCAAAAAGGGTCTAAATTTTAAAGATCGACGTGGATATCGTTTTTTATATCTACATGGATTGTCTGAGTATATTTTTCACCTGTGCTATCATCGGTAAAATTCTCATTTTTAAATTCATACCTTTGATATCCCTCTTCTGCTCCATCAGCTTTATGATAGTTTCCATAAAGTTTTACGCCACCATTTGCCTGGCTGATCTTTGGTAGATAGACATCTGTCGTGTGGTTATTATCATCTTGTAAAACATCATTTATAAATACATGATTTTTCGTGCCTATACGATAAGCTTCATTGCCAGTTATCCTTAGCTCTTCAAAATCTTTAAATTTGTTATTATAGCCTCCTATATAATCTTCTATTGTAGCTACATCATAGCCATCGCCACCATCCATTTGTAAACTAGTGTTGTTTGTTTTCATTGATAAAAAGACATTATCATCGCCTGCACCAAGATTTACTTTTAGCTTATTTATAAACCCTTCATCTATCTTGATAGTATCATTATAAGGGCTTAAATTCCACTCTGATGATTTAACTTCTTGATCGGGTTGACCGGGCAATCTATAATTTATACGTGCATAGTCAATGTCTATATGTGTCTCGTTGTTTCCAGATTCGATATTTACACCCTTTAAGTCAGCAAAATCTACTTTTATATCTAATGTACCCTTTTCAGAGCGATTTGAACCTATAGTTACACCATCAAGGTATGCCCGACCCAAATTTAAAGTATTGTGTGCAGATGAAACATCGATATCATAAACATCTTTTGGAGTTGTACTAGTAAATCTTACAGGTTTGTCTATCACGTTCATATAATCACCAAAATCAAAATTTATCGTATTTACCGCATCCTTGTCATCTGATGACATATCTAAGATCACATCTTTTAGTTCAGCACCTCCGATATTTACAGTATTACTACCACTACCAAGTTTAAATTTACTATTTTCTATTTTGCCAACAGAATTATCCAGAATGCTTAATCCTAAAACATCATTGCCAGCACCCATATCTACATTTACTTCTTTTAAATTATAAGAGCTACGTATATTAATAACATCATCACCACCATAAGTATTGATATCAGTTTTTATTAAATTTACAGATTCAGCATTTAATTCGTCTTTTCCGCTAAGTTTTTCGTCACCAAAATTTATTTTGTTAGTTCCTTCTTGATCTAAGCTCCCAAGGATAGAATGACCATATTTTATTTTTAGTATATTTCTACCACCACCTGCAAATTCTATATCAAAAGGATTTGTACTATGATAGCCTACAGGTATAGTTACTTTATGATCGTTATCCACGATATACTCATCTGCTGATGTGATAGTGTCATCTACTTCAACAATTAAAGTGACACTTTCTTTAAAGTCTCCGTTGTCTTCTACGCCTTCTGCGTTTTTATAAATTTTATTTGTAGGATCAAACTTACCTTCATTTAATCTGTTGTCGTCCAGTACTCTTGCACGTACGGTTAGGTTATTTATATCACCTGCTTTTACATTTATAGTGGCGCTATAATCTTTTAATGGTAGCGGCTCCCAGTTCTTACCATCGATTGAGTACTCAACATTATCATAGTCTTCACCACGATTTGCTTTTCCGCCAAAGCCAAAAAAAACTTTTAACATTTTATCGGCGTTTGCTTTATCTACATTGGCTCTTATGCCATACTCTAGATATGAGTCATTTCCTGGTTTTTCAGAAACTTCTTTAGTTATGGTCTCTACTCTTAGATCGCTTACTATTGTGCCATTTGGATTAGGCGCAGGCTGTGGTTCAGGTGTCGGCTCTGGAGCTGGTTCAGGTTTTGGCTCTGGCTTAGCACCAAGATCGACATTGATACCATCTTTTACATCTATATAGCCTTTGATAGTATATGATCTGCCGTTGTCTTGGAAACTAAAGTCGCTCTCATATCTTGTAAAGCCATCTTTTAGACCTCTTGCGTAGTCTGAAGGCTTAAAGTCTGCTAGCTCTACTCCGCCAGCTGCCTCAGTAACTGTCAAGATATGTTTGCTATCGCCATTTTTAATGTCAAGCATATCATATAGATCTTCTAGTTTTAGGGTGACCTTCTCTTTGCCAGTCACTTGTAGCTCTTCAAAGCTCTTAAATTTATTAAAATCAACATTGCCGTCTATCACAAGTGTATCGGTTTTGTAGTCAGTACCACCATTTATCGCAGTGTAGCCATTAAGCTTCATATCCTTTGTGACGATGACTTTGTCTTCGCCGTTGCCAAGATTAACCGTCATATCGTTTAATGTGCCTGATCTTAGCTCTAAAGTATCATCTGTATCTGCGAAATTCCACTTTGTGGCATTTTCTGGGAAGTTGCCATTTATCTTTGTATCTTCAACTACTACGTGAGTTTTGTAGATGGTGTTGAGATTTACATCATCTAGGGTAGATGATTTCAAATTTAGATCGAAATTTAGTGGGTTTCTATTTACATCGGTACCTGTGTTTGTCTCTGTACCTATGTTGATGCCCTTTAAAGTTGAGTTTTCAACATTTACGGTGTTGTTTTTTGATTCGGCGATGATGTGGTTGGCTGAATTTCTATACGTTGAGTCCATCTCAGTATATTTGATATTTATCTCATCTCTATCGCCAGAGCCGGTTCTTAGGTACATATCTGTCATTTTTACATGATCATCTTTTGTGCCATTTAAATTTAATACATCGTTTCCACTATCAAGCGTGAAGCCACTTTGATAAGGATCGGTGCCTATGTAAGTTCCGCCGTTTAAATTTACAGTGTCGTTGTCTGCGCCAGTTTCGACATGAAGTCTCTCGTGTCTTCCGCCATTTATATTTATGGTGTCATCTCCGCCTTGGGTGTTGATATTTAGCCAGTTTAAATTTGAGTTATCGGCATTGATGGTATCTTTACCTTCATTAAGATAGCTGCCATCGCCAAAGACTATAGTGCTAGCCACGTCACCAGCTTTGTGGTTTATCGTCGCATCTTTGAAATTTAGTGTATTGTCGCCATTATCTTTAAATGTAACGTCAAAAGATTTATCATTATTAAACTGGTTATTTACAGTGATATCATGATCATTATCTACTATTTTTTCGCTATTTGATGCTTTTAGGCCACCTATGCTAACTTCTAGCGAAACGCTCTCTTTAAAGTAGCCATTATTTTCTACGCCCTTATCTGCATCTGTGAAAATTTTCTCCGATGGATCAAGCGTGCCTTCATTTTGGTCGTGATCGTTTGTCACTTCAACACGCACGCTTACTTTATTTATATCGCCAGCTCTTACATCTTTTATCACGCCACTATTATCTAGCTTTTGCCAAGTTTTACCGCTATCTAGCGAGTACTCTGCGTTTTCATAGTCTTTGCCAGCAGTTGCCTCTCCGCCAAATTTAAGCGTCACATCTACCTTTTTATCAGCATCAGCCTCCGCTACTTCGCCTTTTAGGTTGTACTCTAGGTATGATTTGTCATTTGAGCTTCTTGGGTCCGAGCTCTTTTCATAGCCAAATTCTGACTTGTTTTCAACCGAGATATTTTTAACTATATCTTTGCTCTCGTCAGGTTTTGGTTCTGGCTTTGGTTCTGGCTTTGGTTCTGGCTTAGGCTCCGGAGTTGGTTCTGGTTTTGGTTCAACTGGCTCAACTGGCTTTGGCTGCGGAGCTGGAGTTGGATTTTCTGGTTGTGATGGCTCAACTGGGGCTACAGGTGCAATGGCAGAATTTATATCACTATCTGAACCATCAAAAACATCACTACCGCCACCTTTTACCTCTTGGTTAGTTAGTTTTACAGCACCAAAAGTATCTGAAAGTGATCTAAAGCTAGCTGATACATCAGAGCTTTCATGACCGCCATGCTCAAACCTTGTCTCGCCAAGGCTCACGCCATCACCGCCTCTGCCACCGCTATTGCCACCAGCGGCACTCTCTTCGAGATTTGCTAAATTTTCACCTTTTAAAAGGGCTTTTTGTATAGCTGCTACCTCTTTGTCTGAGCTAAGGTCGTTATTTAAATTTAGAGTTTCGCCATCTTTTAGCTCAAACTCTTTGCCGTCGTTTGATGCGATAGTTACCTTTGCGCCGTTTGCTTTAACAACGTCGCCCTCGTATAAACTATCTCCCGCGACAACAACTCTTTCGTTGCCATTTTTGTCTATAATTACTACTTCCTTGGAGCCAAGAATGTTTTTGATAACACCTACTTTAACAGCCATCGCTGCCTCCTTTAAAATCAATTTGACACATTATAAATATTTCTTTTAAATATAAAGTAATGTAAATATGATGTTAATTCTTAAGATTACGCTGCTGCAGTGGGTTTTAAAAATTAAATTTTTGATAAATGTAAGCAAGATCCCAAAAGGGATCTAAAATTTAAAGATCGACGTGAATGTCCTCTTTTATATCTATATAGACTGTACCTTGACGATCACTACCGTCTGCTAAGTGCGTATTATAGGCACTTTCATATCTGTGGTAACCATTTTCTGCTCCGCTAGTTTCACTAAAACCATTAAGTTTTACAGTGCCGTGGGCTTCACTAAATTTAACTACATTAGAGCCATTGTCTAAAATGTCACTCAAATGAGCCACATCATTGCCATTTAATGTCACATAAGCACCGCTCGTTACTTTTAATTCTTCAAAGCCAGAAACCTTTGAGAAGTCGATATTATTATCAAGCACAAGAGTATCATAGCCCTTGCCACCAAATATTTGAGTATTATTATCTATATCTGTTCTTGTCATAGTTAAACTAACTGTATCGTCTCCACCACCTAGATAAAATTTAGAATTTTTTATGATAGCTGATGTCACATTTAAAGTATCATTTTGATTATCTGAGAAGTAAAATTCGTTATTTTTACCATGAAATTCTGAGTCGTCTATGTGCATATTGACTTTGTTATTTCTGCCGTCAAATTTAACGTCACCCATAAATTTTGGCCCAAGAAAATTCATATCAAAAAGCGGCGTATGGTCTAAATTTGCATGTGAGCCTTTTATATCTATCTCGCCGTCTCCGCCACACACTTTTATGTTCATAGTGGTCTTTTCGCCGTCATTTGCTTCAATCGTAGTGTGGCCGTTAAAGATAGTGTTGTCCATATTTAGCGTATCTACTTCGTTTGGATTTGTAAAGCTAGAAAGAGAAATTTTCGTATCACCAAAAAAGCCTACCCAGTCGGTGTTTATAGTGTCATTTCCTCCGCCAAGCCTTATATCTGCACCGTTTTTGATTTCAGATCTTTGGATGTCTATAATGTCGTTATCTAAACCTGTATGAATGGCAGCATTTTCCATCGTCGCACCATAAATTTTCACGCTATCATCGCCGTCATTTGTATATAAAAGCGTATGATCTTTTATGCCGACGTTGTTTCTTATCTCTATCTCGTCATTGCCAGCCCCAGCGTCAAATCTCAGCCCTCTAACCTCGATATTATCGTGAATTCTTAGCCTATTATCGCCATCTCCTGCGTCTATCTTGGCATCATTTACGATAGATCTTGTCATATCAACTATGTCGTTGCCATTGTCAAAACGCACATCATTTGCGCTCGTGGTTGCGTCTGCGATGTTTAAAATTTGATCCTGCGCTTTTGGCCTTGCATCTGCCACCCTTCGTCCGTATAGCTCAGCAAGAAATTTCTCAGGTTCAAGTATCTCAAGCGACTTTACCTCCTCTATGATCCTCACGTAAGGGTCGTTTTGCCCACCATTTTGGCTCACTCCACCGCTTAAATTTAACCCCTCTTTGTCGGCTACTTCTACGCTCATATTAATCCTTTCTTAAAAAAATTGACTTTTGGATTTTAATAAGCGTTTTTAAATCACATTGAAATATAAATTATATTGATTATCAAAAGAAATGCCTAAATTTAGGCTTTTTGTATAAAAAATTTTATTAAACGGAGCAAGGGGAGTTTAGACCCAAAAAATGGGTCTAAATTTTACATTGAAGGATTTATAGTAATATCATTTTCTATTGTAAGAATAAACGTCTGACCGCCATCATTTACGCTATATACGTGGTTTCCATTGCTATCTTCTTTACCAGCACTTGCTATTTCAGATGAGCCTTCTTCAAATTTACCAACACCTTCTACACCTTTTACGATTAACGATGTCGCACCTTCTCCACCGACATTTTTTATGAAATTTGCGATATCTGAGGCATTATGAAATATAAATTTAGCATCAGCATTAATATCTGACATATCAAGCACCTCAAAACCACTTATCTTGCCAGCATTTGTCGTATTAAATGATGCGTCATGAACTTTTAGCGTATCTATGCCGTCGCCTCCATTTATAGCAGTGCCATTTAGGCTTACATCCTTGCCAAGATCGACTAAGTCGCTACCGTCACCGCCTGAAAGGTAGGTGTTGGTTAGTGTCACGTTATCAGCTATATTGATAGTGTCGTTACCTTTGCCTGAGTTGATGTTTGATGCATCGTAGTCATGCGCAGCTTCGCCTGCAGCTGGACTTAAATTTACACTTGATGTGCCAGTTAGATCAGAGTTGATATTTATCGTATCGTCTCCGCCTTGAGTGAAGATCTTAACATCAGTATTATCATGAGTGCCAGCTCCGATAGTCACACTATCGCCGTCATCTGCGGTATTTATGGTAACCCTTCTAAGCTCAGCGTTATCGATAGTCACGGTTTTTACGCCAGCATTTCCAACGCCTGCACCCTCTATGTTTGTATCAACTAGACCGGTAGCCTTTGCGACATTTAGCGTTACGTTGCCATTTTCAAGCATGATGTTTGAATCCACCATAGAGACATCACCATCGACATTTACATGGTCATCTCCGCCGTTTGTGTAGATGATAGCCTTGTCAAATGAGCTATTTCCAGAGACGTTAATAGTGTCATTTCCGCCGCCTGCGCCGATATATGTGCTATATCCATCGTTTGAGATCATGGTGACATCTTTTAAATTTATCTCATCATCGCCATATCCAGTCTCAATGGCAGCGTTGTTAAATCTAGCGCCAGTAACATTTACGCTGTCTCTATCGTCACTTACTCCAGCATCAGCTGAGCTAGTGTTTATCTTAGTATTTGAAATTTCAGCGCCTCTTTCGATAGTTAGGCTATCGCGACCTTTGCCCATCTCTATGTAGTTTGAGTAAATTCCAGCTTGGTTAGCTACTGGATTTGCCACGTGAGCTGGTGAGCTTATAGGGTCATTGTGTGCGGCACTATTATTTTTTATTTCAGTACTACCTTTGATAGTTAGGCTATCATCGCCCTCGCCTGTGTAGATATCCATAACATCTGCTTTGGCATCTTGAAGTACGATCTTATCATCACCATTGCCACTTTTTATTTCAGAGTTATATATGCCTGCACTGATGAAATTTAGCATATCGCCCGTGTCTGAATCGCCTGTATCGATATCAACTCTCCTGATACTTGCGTCAGTTACATTTATAGTGTCGTCGCCCTCGCCTGTTTTTATAAAGCTATCTGTTCTGCTTCCTGCATACTCAGTCTCGTCAGTTGTTCCGTTATTAGTAACGTAAGCATACATGTCGCTTTTAATATTTACGGTGTCGTTATCAGAACCGGTGTCTATTTTGGTATTTTTTATAAGCTGATGATTATCGCTTTTTTCGATATTTACAGTGTCGTTGCCACTTCCTGTTTTAAACAAGACATTGTCTAAAATCGTACTACTAAGGCTTGGACCAGAATCATCTTTTATAGTAAATACATCATTGCCATCGTGGCTTGTAAATCTTGTATCTGTTATAACAGTTCCATTTATATTGAGTGTATCTTGATTTTTCTCTCCGCCAGCGTTTCCAAGGTCTATCCTAGTGTTTTCTACAACAGCATCTTTTTCTGTATTAAATACATCGTCGCCATCACCCATTTTTATAACATCATTGGCATTTTCTTTTAGATCATATAACCCACTTGAAAAATAGACTTCCTCTTTGATAGTTATAGTATCATCGCCATCTTTTGTGTCAATGATAGTTTTCATGGTGTTGCCATTGTCTGGGTCAGAATTTACAAGAGCAGGGTTTAAGCCCTCTGTAGATGCATCTATATTTTCTGTGATATTTATATTGTCATCATTATCGATGATCTTGCCCTCAGCCGTGCCAGATGTGATGGCAGCGTTATTTGTAGTCACGCTAAGAGTCACGCTCTCTTTATAAACGCCGTAGCCATTTATGCCAGGAGCAATATTTGCACCTAGATCTTCGCTACTTGTGCCCTCATTTTGATTACCCGCTGTTTGACCGTAGTCATCTATCACTTGCACCCTAACCTTTACATTTGCGATATCACTTGGCGCAACGCCACTTATCGTGCCGCCATTTTGTATCGCTGTCCAGCTATGTCCGCCATCAAGTGAATACTCCATAACGTTTGAGTAGTCTCTGCCTGCACTTGCACCACTTAAATTTAGCGTTAGATCAGTAGGTGTAGTCGAGCTTGTAGCAGCTGATAGGCCAAGATTATAGACTAGATATTCGTTTGGAGTTGCCTCTCTTGCCTCGCCATTACCATCAAGTGATACGCTTAGTGCAACAGGCGTTGCTGGGGTTGGTGGCGTGACAGGTGTCACTGGAGTTACAGGGCTTGTTGGGTTTGTTGGACTTGCTGGGTTTTGCGGTGCAACATTATCGCCCTCGCCATTGTCGTTATTATCAGCATAGCCGCCGATTGGGTTATTAAAAGAGTCAAAAGCTCTATTTGCGTCAGTTAAATTTCTGTAGTTTTCATTGATATTTGCGTAGTGGCCACCCTCAGCAAAACTAGCTGCACCTAGACTTACGCCATCTCCACCAGCACCGCCAGCTGCTGCGTTACCACCAGCTGCTGTCTCTTCAAGATCTGTTATGTTTGCACCATTTAAAAGAGCGTTTTGAAGCGCTGCGACCTCTGGGTTAGCACTTTGTGCGTTTGCTGCCTCTTTTGGATCAAGTGAGATAGTATCTTCGCCTACTATAGAGACTTCCTTGCCGTCATTTGCAACGATGACTACCTTCGCATCAGCTGAAGTTGTCTTTATGCTCTCGCCCTCATACAAGCTATCGCCAACTTTTAAAATTCTCTCGTTTCCACTTTTATCGACTGCGATCACTTCAGTTTGACCTGAAATTGATTTTATACTTCCTAGTTTTGCTGCCATGTTCATCCTTGTTAAATTTTTCCTCGCATTTTAATGAATTTTATAATTCATGTATATTGTACCCAGGTACAATAAAGCCCTTAAATTCGGTATTTGTGACACATGTATGACAATTTTACGTTATCAATTTATATATCATTTTGATTAAAATAAGGCAAATTTCATTTTAT
>CAUQCU010000072.1:0-10189 GCA_963516555.1 Campylobacter concisus
CGCCAAAGCACTTTAGAGAAGCACTCTATCAGATGGCAAATTTCTTAGGCATTTTACAAAGCGAGTGGGCGGGCGCTCAGGCGTTTTCTAGCTTTGACACCTACCTTGCGCCTTATGTTTTCAAAGATGATCTAAGTGACGCCGAGATTAAAAAGGCGATAACTAGCTTTATATTTAACCTAAACGTCCCTGCACGCTGGGGACAAAGTCCATTTACAAACGTAACCATAGACATCACCTGCCCAAGCGACCTAAGAGATCAGATACCAACGAGCGATGATATACACCTTTTTACAAATGTAAAAGATGAGAAAATTTTAAAAAAAGCAAACGAGCGTGGCAGGAAAAATTTAGTCGATATGACCTACAAGGACTTTGAGCCTGAGATGGCGCGCATAGACAAGGCATTTTACGAGGTTTTAACAGCTGGTGATAAGTGCTCGCAGCCTTTTACATTTCCGATACCGACGGTAAATATCACAGAGGACTTTAACTGGGATAGCGAAGTGGCGGATGTGCTCTTTGAAAACACCGCAAAAATGGGCTCAAGCTACTTTCAAAATTTCATCGGCTCACAATACACTTATGACGAAAATGGCAACAAGATAGAAAACGAAAACGCCTACAAACCTGGCCACGTGCGCTCTATGTGCTGCCGCTTGCAGCTTGATCTAAGAGAGCTTTTGAAGCGTGGTGGCGGTCTTTTTGGAAGCGCTGAGATGACTGGCTCAATAGGCGTCGTAACTATAAATTTAGCCCGCCTAGGATACAACTACAAAGGCGATAAGGTCGCACTTTATAACAGACTAAGCTATCTTTTAGAGCTAGCTAAATCAACCCTAGAGAAAAAGCGTAAATTTATCCAAGAGATGTATGAAAGAGGGCTTTATCCTTACACAGCGAGATATCTAAAGCACTTTAACAACCACTTTAGCACGATCGGTATAAATGGCATGAACGAGCTACTTAGAAATTTCACCGACGATAAAGAGAATATTTCAACTAAATTTGGACGAGAATTTGCCCTTGAGATGGTTGGCTTTTTACGCGATAAGATAAGGACATTTCAAGAAGAGAGCGGAAATTTATACAACCTTGAGGCAACTCCAGCCGAGGGCACGACCTACCGCTTTGCCAAAGAGGATAAGAAGCGCTATCCAGACATCATCCAAGCAGGCGAGGGGGATAATATCTACTACACAAACTCTACCCAGCTACCTGCAAATTTCACAGACGACGCTTACGAAGCGCTTGATCTGCAAGATGAGCTACAAAGCGCCTATACTGGCGGCACCGTCTTTCACCTATATATGAAAGAGCGCATAAGCTCGGCTAAAGCTTGCAAAGAGCTTGTAAAGAGTATAATCTCAAACTACAAACTCCCATACATCACGATAACGCCGGTATTTAGCGTCTGCTCAAAACATGGCTACATAGCTGGCGAGCATGAGTTTTGCCCACTTTGTGATGCAGAGCTGATAGAAAATGAAAAGAAAAAATCCAAATAAGGAGAGAATATGACAGAAAAAGAAATTTTAGAAAAAGTGCAAGATAAACGCACAAGATGCGTCGTTTATACTCGTGTTATGGGCTACCACAGACCAGTTGAGAGCTTTAACCTCGGCAAAAAAGGCGAGCACAAAGAGCGAATAAAATTTGACGAATACGCGAGTTGCTGCAAGAGATAAATTTCTTGCCTAAAAACAAGAATAAATTTAAAAAAATAAACTAAAATGCAAGCCAAAGGCACGCCCCTTGTGCCTTTGAATTTAAAAAGGGGTCAAAAACTTGCAAAGAGTCTTTAGTATAACGCCATTTACGACGCTTGACTATCCAGACAAGGTGGCAGCTGTCATTTGGTTTGCAGGGTGTAATATGCGCTGTGGATACTGCTACAACATCGAGGTCGTAAAGTCAAATGGCACTATAAGCTTTAGTGAAGTTTGCGACTTTTTAGACCGCAGGGTCGGCAAGCTAAATGGCATAGTCTTTAGCGGCGGCGAATGCACGGCAAACCCTCTCTTTTTAAGGCTAGCACGCGAGGTAAAGGCGCGCGGCTTTAGCTTAAAGGTAGATACTAACGGCTCTTATTGTGATGTCTTAAAAGAGGCGATAGATGAGGGGCTGATTGATTACATCGCGCTTGATTTTAAAGCTCCAAAAGAGAAATTTATCGGCATCACTGGCTCAAATTTATATGAGAAATTTGCCGCCACGCTTAGATACTTGCTTGAGATAAATTTTAAATTTGAAGTGAGAACGACCGTGCATGCGGACTTGCTAAGCAAAAAGGATATCAGCGAAATGTCTGAGCTACTTTACGAGCTTGGATACAGAGGCAACTACTTTTTACAAAAATTCTTTAACACTGGCGAAAATTTTGGAGGCTTAGGCGATCCAAAAAACAGCTTCGATCCAGATAAGATCACATCAAAACTACCTATCAGACTAAGAAATTTCTAAATTTAGTGCTGATAAAAATAGCTAAAAGTAAGAAAATTTAACTAAAATTTATCCCAAACCACAAAAACAAACAAGGAGAAAAATATGCAAAATTTCACATTTTACAACCCAACGAGAATAGAATTTGGCAAAGACAAAGAGCAAAACATCGGCAAATATATGAAAGAATTTGGCGTAAAAAAGACGCTCATCATCTACGGCAGCGATAGGGTCATGAAAAACGGACTTTTTGACGTTGCCACAAAGAGCCTAAGCGCAAATGGCATCGAGTTTTGCAAGATAGGTGGCGTGAAGTCAAACCCAGTGCTAAGCAAAGTAAATGAGGCTATAAATTTAGCTAAAAAAGAGGGCGTCGATAGCGTGCTAGCCATAGGCGGCGGCTCGGTGCTTGATAGTGCCAAGGCCGTGGCTGCTGGAGTTAGATATAACGGCGACGTTTGGGACTTTTTTACTGGAAAAAGCCCAAAAGAAGCGCTTATGATCTTTGACATCATAACGCTTGCTGCAACTGGCTCAGAGATGAACGGCGGCGCAGTCGTCACAAACGAAGCCACAAAAGAGAAATTTGCCATGCACGGCGCTTGTCTTTACCCAAAAGTGTCGGTGATAAACCCACTGCTTCAAGCAAGCGTTAGCAAGGAGTACTTGGTCTATTCAGCCTCAGACATCATCGCTCACAGCATCGAGGGCTACTTTACGGCGAGCATCCAGCCTGAGATCATAAATTTATACATCGAAGCAAACATCAAAACCGTCATGAAAACGACCGAAATTTTACTAAAAGAGCCAGAAAACTATGGCGCTAGAAGCGAGTTTGCCTGGGCTGCTACGATGGCGCTAAATGGCCTAACTTATGTCGGCACGGCTGGCTACTCATATCCAAATCACATGATCGAGCACGCCATAGGTGCAGTCGTGGATTGCGCGCATGGAGCTGGGCTAAGTGTGGTTATGCCAGCTTGGATGAAGTGGTATAAGAGTAGAAATTTAAAGGCGTTTAAGCGCTTTAGCAAAGAAATTTTTGGTGTAGATGACGCAGACGCAGGCATAGAGAAGCTAAAAGAGTGGTTTAGCAAGATCGGCACACCAACAAGCCTCATAGAAATCGGCGTTGATGAGTCAAATTTAGACGAGATCATGGCGCTAGTTTATGACTACGCCAAGGGCAGGGGCTTGGAGCAAATTTATACAAAAGAGGCCATAAGCGAAATTTTTGCCTTAGCGAGATAGAATTTATCCAAAATTTACAAAGGATAAACATGAAAAAAGTCGCCCTTATAGCAGGAGCCAGCGGCGCTGTAGGAAGTGAAATTTTAAAAGATTTATGTGGGAGTGAGCACTATAGCAAGGTGGTCGCTCTCGTTAGGCATGAGCTAGAATTTACTCATGAAAAGCTTGAAGTAAAGATAGTAAATTTTGATGATTTTAAAGATGAGGTGCCATTTATCGCTGATGACGTATTTTGCGCGCTTGGCACGACGATGAAGGCGGCAAAGCACAAAGAGCAGTTTTATAAAGTCGATGTGACCTATCCGATAAATTTCGCCAAATTTGGCTTGGAGTGCGGTGCAAAACGCTTTGTCTTGCTCTCGGCTGCAGGTGCAAACAGAAAGTCAGGCTCGTTTTACCTAAAGGCAAAAGGTCAAGCAGAAGCGAAGATAAAAGAGCTTGGATATAGCTCATTTCATATCGCTAGGCTGCCACTTATCGAGGCTGAGAGAAAGGAATTTAGACTAGGCGAGTATCTGGCGATAAAGGCGTTTAAATTTATCCCAAAAGGCTTTTTAAACGAGTATCGTCCGATGAGGGCAGCTGACATCGCTAAAGTGATCGTGGAAGTAGCGCAAGATGACCACAGCGAAGGTGTCAAAATTTATAGCCCGGTGGAATTTACAAAATGAAAAAATATATAGTGATCACTGGAGCAAGCTCAGGCATAGGAGCGGCAGTGGCAAAGGCATTTGCAAGGCGCGGGGAGAATTTGATACTTGTTGCAAGACGCGGCGAGCTTTTAGAAAATTTAAAAAGCGAGATAGCTAAATTTGCAGACGTAGAGGTCGTGATAGAGCTTTGCGACCTTTCAAAGCAAGAAAATGTCCTAGCTCTTTGGCGTAATTTAGAAAAATTTGAGCTAAAAGCGCTTATAAACAATGCTGGCTTTGGCGACTATAACAAGGTCGGCGAGCAAAATTTAGACAAGATCACGCAGATGATAAATTTAAACATCGTCTCTCTTGTGATGCTCTCAACGCTCTTTACTAAAAAATATAAAGACAAAGATACGCAACTCATCAACATCTCTTCGATAGGCGGCTACAAGATCGTGCCAAACGCCGTCACATACTGCGCTAGCAAATTTTTCGTAAGCGCCTTTAGTGAGGGGCTTTACCATGAGCTAGCACAGGATAAGCAGGCGAAAATGCAAGCAAAAGTGCTGGCCCCAGCTGCCACAAAGACAGAATTTGGCATGGTGGCAACTAGCAAAGAGAGCTACGACTACGATAAAGCGTTTAAAAAGTACCACACGAGTGAAGAGATGGCGGAGTTTTTGCTTCGCCTTTATGATAGCCACTACTGCGTTGGCTCGGTGGATAGAGATAGCTTTGAGTTTAGTCTAAGTAAGCCAAAATTTGACTATGCGCTAAAGCAAAAGTAGGACAAAATAAAAAGGCAGATCATGAAAGGCGTTAGAGTTGCTATTTTAGGGGTTTGTTTAGTAGGTGCTTGCTTTGGTGGTGAGCTTAAATTTGATGAGAGTAAATTTGAGCTAAAAAGCGTGCAAGTTGGCGAGAGGACGCTTAAATTTAGAGCCTATGAGGGCATAGTCTATGTGGCAAAGCCAGCTAGCGACTACGAGGTCTTAAATTTTTACGTGCCAGAGGATAAATTTAGCGACCAAAAGAGCGCTATCTTTATGCCAAATGCGATCGGTGGCTACATGAGCGCAAAGCCACAAAAGCCAGAAATCCAAAATGAAAAACCAAATGCCACCCTCGAAGCGCTTCTTAGAGGCTACGTCGTGGCAAGCGTTGGCGCTAGGGGCAGGACGCTAAAAGAGGGTGGGCGTTTTATCGGCAAAGCACCAGCTGCGATAGTCGATCTAAAAGCGGCCGTTAGATATCTTAAATTTAACGACAAATTTATGCCAGGCGACGCAAATAAGATCATCTCAAACGGCACGAGCGCAGGCGGCGCGATGTCGGCACTTCTAGGAGTAAGCGCAAATGCAAAAGAGTATGAGCCATATTTTAAAGAGCTAGGCGCTGCAAAGGCGGACGATCAAATTTATGCCGTCTCAGCCTACTGCCCTGTGACAAATTTAGAGCATGAGGACGAGGCGTATGAGTGGATGTTTGGGGATTTGGATAAATTTGAAAGGATTGATTTTTCAAGTCTTGATGCGAGCACTTTTAACGACAGGAGCAAAAAGCCAAAGATGATAGTAGGCGAGCTAAACGCCACGCAAAAAGAGCTCTCACGTGAGCTAAAGAGTAAATTCCCAGCCTATCTAAACTCGCTAAATTTAAAAGATGCCAAAGGCCACGCGCTAAGCCTTGATGAAAACGGCGAGGGCAGCTTCAAAGAGTATATAAGCGCTCTCATCTCAAAGGCATTTACCGCTACAAAAAGCAGCGATAAAAACACGCTTACGCCTAAATTTATAACTCTTGATACGCAGGGATGCTCGCTTGGATATACATTCAAATTTGAGGACTTCATCGCTTCGCTAAAACGCGCCAAAGAGGTGGTTGCCTTTGACGGCCTTGGGCTAGAAAATCCTGAAAACGACCTTTTTGGCGATAGCAAAACGCCTGCAAAGCACTTTACTAAATTTGCAAAAGAGCGTAGCGTGGGCGAGATGGCGGAGGCTAGCGTCATAAAGATGATGAATGCGATGAACTACACCGCAAACAAAAATGGAGCGAAATTTTACCGCATAAGGCAGGGCACAAACGACACCGACCTAGCCCTTGCCGTGCCTGCTATGCTCGCACTCTCGCTCAAAAATGCTGGCAAAGAGGTTGATTTTGAAGCGGTCTGGGGGCAAGGACACGGCGGAGACTACGACTTAGACGAGCTTTTTGCTTGGATAAAAAGAGTGGTTGAGAGATAAATTTAAAGGAGAAAGTATGAGAAATTTTAAAATTTTCAAGGAGAGTAAAGATGAGAAATAAAGCATTAATTGCAGCAGTTGTTGTAGGATTTCTTGGTTGCATAAATTTAAATGCCTATGAAATAAATTCTGATGTTTTCAACAAGCATAAAAAACAGGAAGTTAAAGAGAAAGTTGATTGTTCTGACCCCAAAAATAGACCTAATTATATCGGGGGAGTGATGGTAAGTGGTAAAACGGAGTGCCTAGTAAATTCAGGCTCAAAGGAAAAAGTTAAGCGTAGCTTTGATGGAACTATCGGTAGAAACCCAGTCACTGGCAAGGTCACATCAAAGGCTGAGCTACTAGGTGGTGATAAAGCTACTAATAACCTTGAAAAAGCTCAAATGAACTATGGCGATAAAAAATTTAAGCTAGAAGAGGCAGAAAAAGCCTATGCTGATAACCCAAGCACGAAAAATTCTAACCGCTTAGAAAAAGCACGTAAAGCCTTTGAAAAAGCACAGATCGATCTAAAAGGCGCAGAAGAGATAAAAGCTAAGGCTGATATGAAAAAGGCGAAGTGATAAGGGGAATTTGATGTTTAAAAAGCTATTTTTACTAGCGGTTTTGGCAGCTTTTGCCTTTGGGGCGGAGGCGAAAGTGAGCTTGCAGGAGCTGCTTTCAACGCCAAATAACAAGACCTTGTTAAAGCAGCTTGGTAGGGAAAATATACTAAGCTCAAAGAGCGAGCCAGACACACAGGCGATCTTTTTTGCGAGCGCAAAGAGCAAGCCAGAGCTATTTTATCTGATCGAGTTTTACAAGGACGAGGCGGCTTATAAAAAGCATATAAGCTCGGCGCACTATAAGAAATTTGCAAGTGCGAGCGCTGAAATTTTGGCTAGCAAAAAGGCTATAAGCTTGAAAAAAAGGGCTACTTTTTCTAAAAATTTAACCCCAGAGCGCCTAAAAGATGCCTACTTTCACATCACAAATTTAAGCCTTTTGGCAAAGAGCGATGCGAAATTTGAAAAGCTAGTGAAAAAATATATGCAAAAAAGCGTAGATGAGGGAGCTTACGCGCAGTTTGCCTTTAGTCAAAAAGACGCGCCTAACAAGTGGGTGCTGGTTGAAATTTACAAAGACGAAGCTAGCTTTGAGAGCTACCGCCACAGCGCAAACTACAAGGCTTACGCCAAAGAGCGAGCGGGGCTAATAGATGAATTTGACGGCTTTGCTCTCAAAAACGAGACCTCATTTAGCAAGGTAAAATTCTAATGATATTTATGAAAAAATTTCACTTTTTTGCGCCTTAGCGCTTTTTGGCAGCACGGCTTTTGCCCTTGATAAGGCAGGATGCGAGAGTTTAAAAGATGTGAAAATTTTAAACAATGAGATGATAGACGCGGTGTGAGAGCGGCGCCGGCATAGACGTGGGTCCGCTTGGTGCGCTTGAGGCGTGGCACGAAAAGGACGAAGCGCCAAAGAGCATGCTAGCAAAAAGCAAGACCTACGCTGGCAAGGAATTTTTAATGTGTGCCTATCCAAAGGTGGCTACATACGTAGGTGGTGGCGCAAGCAAGGCATGTAGCTTTGTTTGTAAATAAATTTAGGTGGAAATTTGATACCAGCGAAATTTTATAGATATGTTTTTGCGTTTATAATGTCAGCATTTATGGCGTTTTTTATGTCATTTGTGCTCACGTATCTAAACCTTGGCTTTGTTGATGGTTTTGTGAAAATTTGGCTAACTGCTTATGTAAAAGCCTTTGTGGTGGCATATCCTGTGCTTTTGCTAGTTTCGCCGTCTGTTGCAAAGATCACGCAAAATTTATGTAAAAAAGAGGGGTAGATTTGAAGTGTGGCTAGAGAGCTAGCCACGTGAAGGTTTATTTTAAAAGACCTTGTTTTTTCATTTGATCCATTACTTGAGCAAACATCTCTTTAGCTTGTTTGCAAGTAGCGTCTTGTTGCTCTTTTGGTAAAGAAGCTAGTTGATCCATTGATTGTTTCTTTTGATCTTCATACATTTTTACTTGTTGCTCTTGACCAGCTTGTTTGTAAGCTTCGACCATCTTATCGATGTCTGAGAAGTAAGACTTGCAAGTATCTGTAAGATCTGCAGCGTTTAGGCTTAGTGCAAAGCCAAGAGTAGCTAAAACTAAAAGTGATTTTTTCATCTCTTTCTCCTTGTGAAAATTTAAGGAGATTATATAACTTTTTTATTTTAAATAGATTTAAATTTATTAAATTTAGCCAAGACAAGCGCCTTGGCTAAATTTTTTGGCTTTTTAGCCTAAGAATTCGCGCTTAAAATACTCTTTTGGAGCTTTGCAAAGTGGGCAAGCACCTGGAGCTTTTTTGCCTCTGTGAACGTGTCCGCACACCTCGCAAACCCAGATATCTTCCTCTTCGCTCTCAAAAAAGCCCTCTTCATCAAGCATCTTTTTAAGCTCTAAATACTCTCTTTCGTGCTCAACTTCAACCTTGCCGATCGCGTTAAATAGCCTCTCAACATCTCTTAGCTCTTCTTCTTTTGCGATCTTTGCAAAGTCTGGATACATCGTCGTATGCTCGTAGTTTTCGCCAGCTGCAGCGTCAAGTAAATTTTTATCCATCTTATCGATCGGATCGTTCATTAGCTCGTGATATTTCTTAAATTCAGCCCTTGCGTGCCATTTCTCGTTCTCAGCTGCCTCATAAAAGTGTCTAGCTATCGCGTGATAGCCTGCTTCTTTGGCTAGATCGCCATAAAGCTCATATTTGTTTCTAGCTTGTGACTCGCCAGCAAATGCCTTCATCAAATTTACCGCTGTTAAATTTTCAGTCACGCATTTCATCTCTTCGCCGCAACAGGTTAATGTGCCGCCGCCAACTTTTTGAACCTCGATCTCGTTGCCGCATTTCTCGCATTTGTATGTTTCGTACTGTCTCATTTTGACTCCTATTTTGATAAAATTCGAGCGGATTATAACCAAATAATCAAAATATGTAAATAATAATTTTTATTGATAACGTATATTATTTTTATAAATTTGAAGTTATAATAAGACAAAAATTTAAAGGCATAAGATGACTACAACGATTGATTTTAAAAATGCCGACTATGGATTTATCGAGCTTATAAAAGAGATGGCTAGGCAGGCAAATGTAGAATTTGAGCAAAGAGATAAGGTCTCAAGGCTTGATAAAGCTATCAAAGAGATCGAAAATGGCGAAGTAGAGAGATTTAAAACATTTGAAGAATTTGAAAAGAGCCTTGATGCTTGAGATAGAGTATTCAAAGAGTTTTAAGAAAGCTTTTAAAAAGCTAAATGAAAGCGAAAAGAAACTAACCAAAGATATCATCTGGCAATTAGCAAATAACGAGGAGTTAGCATCAAAATATAAAGATCACGCTCTTATTGGAAGCTATAAAGGCTTTAGAGAGTGTCATGTTAAGCCAGACTTGCTCTTGATATATAAAAAACAAAACGAAATTTTACTTCTTACATGCGTTGAAGTAGGAAGCCACAGCGAGCTTTTTCAATAAATTTAACAAAAAACCAAATCCATCATCATAAATTTAAAATAGATAAATTTCAGCCAAAATTTATTCTAGCGTTAAAAGTGCGGTTGAGCTTGGTTGTA
>CAUQCU010000073.1:0-9328 GCA_963516555.1 Campylobacter concisus
TTATGCAGCTGGATAAACAGATACTTTTTTTCTGTTTTTATCAAGTCTTTCAAATTTTACAAAGCCATCGACTAATGCAAAAATAGTGTGATCTTTGCCAAGACCTACGTTATTTCCAGCGTGAGTTGCTGTTCCTCTTTGGCGGATGATTATATTTCCAGCACGAACGAACTCGCCACCAAATTTCTTAACACCTAATCGGCGTCCGATACTATCACGGTTATTTTGGGTTGAACCTTGACCTTTTTTGTGTGCCATATCTTATCTCCTTAAGCTGCGATACTTACGACTTTTACACGTGTAAATTGTCTTCTAAAGCCGCGTTTTAGTTTTGAGTCTTTACGTCTGCGTTTTTTGTAGATAACTACTTTTTTGTCTTTGCCTTCATTAACGACCTCAAGAACAACTTTTGCACCCTTAACAAATGGCGCACCTACCTTTACTTCGCCGTCGTTTACAGCTAAAACTTCTGTAATCTCAACGGTTGATTTAGCTTCAGCACTAAAGTGATCTAGCTTAAGGAACTCGCCCTCGCTAACACGATATTGCTTACCGCCATGCTTAAATATAGCGTATTTTGACATACTCTACCTTTCTAAAATTTGGTAAGACCAAAAAGCACTTTTTTGCAAAAGATTTATGGAGCTTTGTTGGTTGTAAGGTGTGAATATTATCCAAAAGTTTATAAATTCTAAATTAAATAAGCAAATATTAAGATTGTTTTAATGAGGGGGGGGGGGTATAATTGAATAAACTTTTTAAAGGAAGAAAATGAAAGCTATTATTACAATAAGAGGTAGTGGCAATCGCGGAAAAACAACACTTCTTTGTTCTTTTGCAAATTTTCTTATAAAAAATGGTGCTCAAAAAATAGAGCCTTCTGATTTTTCTTCAACAAATACATATAAGGATATTCAAATCCTATTAAGATATAAAGATCTTAACATAGCCATTTGCTCATCTGGGGATACTTTAGCTATTGTAAAGGAAAATGTTAGATTTGCTTTTAATGTAAAAACAATTGATATTTTGTTTTTAGCTATTAGGTCATTTGGTGAATCTATGAATTTTATACAGGATTTAGCTAAAAAAGAAAAATTACTTGTTTTAAATGTTGAAAATAATATTTTTTTTGAAAAAGAAAGTGAAATTTCAACGTTTCAAAAATCTCAACTCGAATATTTAGAATTTATAGTTAAGGAGTTTGTGTGACATTTTTCTTGTATTTAGTAGGATTTATCTTGTTTTGTACGCTTATTGGCATAATTCAGAGCATAAGACAAAAGGTGCTTGTGTATTCTAGTACTGCAAATTTGCTTTATTGTGTTATACCGAGCTTCTTTGGTGGTGCGCTTTTGTTATTTCTTTTTTATTTACTTGTTGATAGTGATAAGCACTCAACAACAAACGCAGAAAATATTATTTTTTATACTCTTTTGGGGTTGTTTGTGTTTTTTGCTACTTTTACGTTTACAAATACATCTAAATATAACAGCGGCTTTTTAAATGTTTTTATAATAACAATTACAAAAATAGTTATAGCATGGCCTGTTGTTCTTTTAGCTCAAACATTTTTTTATCCTTTGGTAGAGTTTTTGTTTACTTGTGAATATTGCGAAGAAGAGTATGAATAAGACGAACCAGAAGAAGCTCAGAAATAACAATGATAACAAATGGTCTAAATTTTAGGTCATTCTTTTTTTGTAATCTTATTGCTTAAATTTTTAAAATACACTCTCTTTGGCAACTATAATCTCATCAGCTAAATTTCTTATCATAGAGCTATGATCTAAGAAAAATGTTTTGTCACTTGGCAAATGTGGCTGATATACCAGCGTTTTAGCTACTGGTGCGCTTAAGATCACATTTATCAGTTCAAGCTCAGGCGGAAAAGTAAAATAAAGTTTTGGCTTAGGAATTTCATTTTGAAAGAGCCTTTGTGCGTAAAATTTACTGAAATTTTCATTTTTTGGTAGCTTTATCTCTTTAAAGAGTTCAAGCGGTAAAAAGTAGCGCGCCAAAGCATGAAGTCCATGCGCAAAAATGTAGAGGCGTTTTTCAAATTTGGGCGCATCTGTCCTGCCAAAAGTGGAGCAAAATTTCTGCAAATGCTCGCTCATGGCAGCCGTATCTTTTTCATGCAAGGCTAGCACAAATTTAACCGCTTCTCTTTCATTTGCTGGTTTTTTAGACTCTGCAAAAGTGCGAGCTTTTTCTAGGGCAGGGACAAGTAAATTTTCATCTTGCCAAAGCATTGCTGTGAGCAGATCATGCATAACACATAGAAATTTATAGCCATTTTTGCTAGGTGGCAGGCCTTTTGGAAAGATGCTTGCCATGCTACCTGTATCGCCACAAGCGATAGCAAAAAATGCAGGGATCAGCTTCTCACACTGGTCATATCCACCGCTGCATCCTGGGAGTAAATTTAGCTTAGCGTATTGAAAAATGAGATCGTTTAGTGCCTCAGCATCGCCATCAGCTAGGCACTTCTCAAGGCAAAAGTCGTAGCGTCTGGCTCTTGAAAAAGAGAGTAATCGTATGAGCTCACATAAAAAGTCGTAATCGTTTAAATTTTTCTCTTTTATCTCGGCGTAAATGCTTGCATACTCGTCTAAAAGTAGCTCTTCATCGCTTTTTGATGGTTTTTTGACTTTGAAAATGTTAAATAAGCCTTCTAAAAATGACATTTTGTGTCTCCTTATTTTTACTAATTTTAACCAAAAACGCCTAAAATGGCTTAGTTTTTTGGCTCACAAAAAGTTAAATTTAGCGGATATTTTAACCGCATTTTGGCTATAATCGCCCCAAATTTAAGCGAGCTTAGGACAAAAATGGCAGGCGAAGACCAAGAAAAAACCGAAGAACCCACCTCCAAAAAGATAGAAGACTCCCGCAATGACGGCAACGTCCCCAAAAGTCAGGATCTATCTGGCTTTGTAACCCTAGTCATTGCTATTGGTGTCCTGCTTGCGATGCTAAATTTCATGAAAGATCAGATCATCTCGCTTTATATCTACTACTCTAAATTTATCGGTCAGCCACTGACATTGCCAACGGTAAAAATGATCGTCGTAAATACCTTTGGCAGGGCGCTTTTGATGATCCTGCCAGTTTGCATCTGCGTCGCGGTTGCCGGCATAATCGCAAATGTAATGCAGTTTGGTTTTATATTTACCACAAAGCCCATAACACCAAATTTTGGCAAGATAAATCCACTAAAAGGGCTAAAAAATTTATTTTCTATGAAAAAGGCGATCGAGAGCGTCAAGATCGTCGTTAAAGTAAGCATCGTCTTTGGAGTTGGATTTTACTTTTTCTTGCAGTTTATCAAAGAGCTTCCGCACACGCTGTTTTTTTCTATGTTTGACCAGCTTGCGTGGCTAAAGGAAAAACTCATCATCCTAGTTAGCGTCATGCTTTTTATACTTTTTGTGATCGGCCTTGCTGACCTGCTTATCGTGCGTTTTCAGTATTTTAAGGATCTTCGCATGAGCAAGCAAGAGATCAAGGACGAGTATAAGCAGATGGAGGGTGACCCACAGGTAAAAGGCAGGATCCGCCAAGCGCAAATGCGTGCAGCTAAGCGGCGAATGATGCAAAATATCCCACAAGCTGATGTCGTCATCACAAACCCAACTCACTACGCCGTGGCGATCAGATACGATAAGAGCCGTGACGAGGCACCGATAATACTTGCTAAAGGGGTTGATTTTTTAGCGCTTCAGATAAAAAAGGTAGCGGTTGAAAACGGAGTGCAAATTTATGAAAATCCACCTCTTGCAAGGGAGCTTTATAGAGTTTGTGAGGTCGATGATACGATACCAGCGCACCTTTTTAGAGCAGTGGCTGAAGTGCTAAGCTTTGTTTATATGAGTAATAAGCAGAAATTTAAAGATAGGCTTTGATTAAGAAATTTCTTGCTACCAAAAGGCAGCAAGAAATTTATCTATTATAGATAGCCAAACGCAGTAGCGAAGATATAGCCAAATATACAAGAGACTAAAACGCCGATAAGTCCTGGCAAGATGAAGCTGTGGTTGATAACAAATTTACCAATGTGCGTTGTACCACTTCTGTCAAACTGAATAGCTGCAAGGTCGCTTGGGTATGTTGGTAGGATGTAGTATCCATAGCAAGCCGGCGCAAAGGCTAGGATTACAGCCGGGTTAACGTCGATGTTTAGTGCTAATGGCACGAATGCAACCAAGGCTGCAGCTTGAGAGTTAACAAATTTAGAGATGATAAGTAGCATAACCGCATAGGTCCAAGGGTGCTCTTTTACGATGCCACCAAGGGCTTCTTTCATCATCGGAGTATGTACTGCAAACATAGTCTCAGCCATCCAAGAGATACCAAATACCGCAACAAGCGCGATCATGCCTGATCTAAAAATCTCGTTTTTACCGATCTTGCTAGCATCTGTTGGAGTAAATATCAAGATGATGGCACCTGTTAAAAGCATGAAAATTTGGATAACATGAACCATGCTTAGGCTCTTTGAAGAGGCTAGTTTGTTGCTTATGTTGATATAAGCGCCTTGAAATTCCTCTTTTGCACCTTTTTCATTTATATATGTTACTGCACCATCAGCTGTGCGAGTAAGAGTTTGTGTGCCGTCTTTGCCGACAATTTTCACTGATTGAGCTTTTTGGTTTGCATTTAGTTTGTCGTTTGAAACTTTTAACTCAGCAGCTTCTGTTTGGATGCTTGCGTCTTTTATCTTTAAGGTTTTTAAGACTTTTTGCTCAGTTGGAAGGTTTGCTACTATTTGAACGACTGTTGCGTCTTTGTAAGTAGTCCAGCTTGGGCGAAGATCTTTAAAGTATCCAAGAAGTGCGACTACAAGGATAGAGCCCAAAAATATCCACATTGCAGCCCATTGGTGCATAGGAAGTTTTTTGCCTAGAAGTGTTGCGCTATCGCCATAAACGTATTTTTTAAACTCAGGGTCTTGAAGTTTTGCTTGAAAGACTTCGTCTTTATCAAGGTCTTTACCTCTAAACCAGCTAAAAATACCTATCGCCAAAACGCCACAAAATGTCGATGGGATAGTGATCTTTAAAAGGTCTAAGTATCCATCAAAACCAGCTAAGTGAGTTTTAGCGTTGATAAGAAAGCTAGTAAGGGTTACAACAGCGACTGAAACTGGGCTAGCGATGATACCCATTTGTGAAGCTATCGAGCTTGCAGCCATAGGACGCTCTGGGCGGATACCGTTTTTGATAGCGATGTCATAAACGATAGGAAGCACAGTATAAACAACGTGTCCAGTTCCGCATAAAATAGTAAGCGTACATGTTACAAATGGAGCTAGGATACTTACATATTTTGGATTTTTTCTAAGTATGGTTTCTGCTATTTGAAGCATAACGTCAAGACCGCCACTAGCTTGAAGTGTAGCACTAGCCACAACAACGGCTAAAATGGTTAGCATAACATCGATAGCAGGCTTGCCAGGCTCGATGTTAAATCCAAAAACTAAAACTATAAGACCGATACCGCCTAGCATACCAAGCGCTATACCGCCTTTTTTAGCTCCGTAGAACAAACAGATAAGGACGATGAGAAGCTGGATAGCAAACTGCACGCCTTCACTTAAATTCATGAGAAAATCCATGAAACCTCCTAAGTTAAATGTAAATTTAATGTTGATTATATCTCTTATGAATTGAGATTAAACTTATATTTTAAGATTAATTTGACAAAAGTGAGAGTTTTGCATTAGTTGAAAGCTTGCTGATAGGTCATCTTGGTCTAAATTTTTGTATCATTGTCACTCTTTCTAAATTTATAAATTTTACTTTGTATAAACTATAAAATCTAAATTTTTCATGCTTTGTTTTTAAAAATTATTAATATAAAAATTTAAGTTTTCTTTTATATAGTTGTAAAAAGTTGCGAGGCGCTATCATCTGTGTTAAAATCTACGAGATAAATTTAAAGGGATAAATTTGAAAGAAGATGCTAAAGAAACCATAAATTTGCCTATAAAAAAAGATGAGTTTAGCCAAAAAAGAAGAGTAGGTTGGGCGGTGACCGGCGTTATTATTTTGGCGATAGAAATTTACATCGCTATCTTTATAAAAGGCGGTTTTATAAGGCACTATATCGGCGATGTGCTAGCTACTGCGATGCTTTATGCGTTTGGGCGAGCTATATTTAGGATGGCTCCTATAAATTTAGCCATTTGCGTCTTTGTCATTTCGCTTTTTATAGAAGCCGCGCAATACCTCAAAATTCTTGAAATTTTAGGTGTGAAAAGCTCCACATTGCGGATAATTTTTGGTGGGACATTTGACTGGACGGACATTATTTGCTACTTAGCTGGCTGCATTTTAGCTTATTTGTTTGAAAATTTATCTATGCAAAAAAGCAAAGCTTGGTAAATTTATACCTATTTATATATGCCGCTTAAATTACAAGAGAAAAATGGACTAGCTCATTTAAATTTAGATAGGCTAGCCAAAATTTGCTCTATTTTAGCTCGCCCCAGTTTTTGGCGATATTTAGCGATGTTTTAAGTGGCACATTTAACGTGTAAATTTCTTCCATCGTCTTTTGTGTCGTTTCTCCAAATTCCTGCGCAAATTCGTCTTTGACCTCGAAAATTAGCTCGTCGTGGATCTGAAGTAGCATTTTTGCATTTTCATCTAAATTTGCTCTAACTTTTACCATCGCCATCTTGACAAGGTCTGCCGCTGAGCCTTGAAAGACCGTATTTACCGCCTCGCGCTCAAACATAGCTATTTGCATAGGTGTGGCACTTTTAAAGTCAAAGTAGCGCTTTCTGCCAAGTAGTGTCTGCACAAAGCCGTCGTTTTTGGCTGAAATTTTTATGCTCTCTAAAAACTCTTTGATCGTCTCAAAAGCCTTAAAATAGCGCTCTATATACTCTTTTGCCTCGGTTCTTGTGATATTTACTTGATTGGCTAGCTTGCTTGAGCCCATGCCGTAAATGAGGCCAAAATTTATGCTCTTTGCCACGGCTCTATTTTGCCCGTCACTGCTACCAAATATGCTAATAGCCGTCCTTGCGTGGATATCCTCGTCATTTTTAAACGCTTCAAGTAGTGCAGGATCATGGCTGAAGTGAGCTAGCAGTCTAAGCTCGATCTGACTGTAGTCAAGCCCCACAAAGCTATACCCCTCGCGCGCCTCAAAGCACTCTCTGACATCCTTTGCGAGGCTGCCACGAGCTGGGATATTTTGTAAATTTGGATTTTTACTTGAAAGCCTGCCAGTACTCGTGCCAGTTTGCAAAAAGCTCGTGTAAATTCGTGAGCCCTCGTCCTTTTTCGCAAGCGCTAAAAGTGGCTCGCAGTAGGTGCTTTGCAGTTTATATAGCTCGCGGTAAGCTAAAATTTTCTCTATCACTGGATGAGCGTCCGTAAGCTCAGCTAGCACGCTCTCATCGGTGCTATATCCTGTTTTTGTCTTCTTTTTGGTAGGGAGTTTTAAGTGCTCAAAAAGTATGACGCCAAGCTGTTTTACTGAGTTTATGTTGAAATTTTCGCCGCTTAGCTCGTAAATTTCACTTGTTAGCGCCTTTAGTTTGGTGTCGTTTTCAAGGATGAGCTTTTGCATCTTAGCTTCATTTATCTTGATGCCGTTTTGCTCCATGTCAAAGAGCGTGAGGATAAAAGGAAACTCGTGCGTATCGGCAAGGGCTAGTAAATTTTTATCAAGCGTGTTTTGAAAAGTTTTATAAAATTTAAGAGTTATCCAAGCGTCCTCACTCGCGTATTTAGCGGCATTTTCTAGTGGCACATCGCCAAAAGTCTGCCCCTTTTTGACCACATCTTCAAATTTGATCGTGTCATAGTCATAAAGCCTCTTTGCTAGCGCGTCCATACCGACACTAGAGTTTGGATCGCTAAGCCACGCAAGTATCATCGTGTCTTTAAAATTTGCTGGAGGGTTGAGCCCAAGGTTGTTTTTCACGATCTCAAAGTCATATTTTAAATTTTGTCCGATCACGCAGCCTTTATAAATTTGCCCTATCGCCCAGGTGGCAAAATTTAGGTCTATTTGCTTTGGTGCGCCTAGGTAGTTGTGAGCTACCGGCACGTAGTAGGCGTCCTCGTCGTTAAAACTAAAGCTAAAGCCAACGATCTTTGCGCTCTTGCTATCAACGCCCGTGGTCTCGGTGTCAAAGGCGACGATGGTCTCTGGCGTGATGTCGGCAAGCAGTTTTTCAACACTCGTCTCGTCAAGTAGTAAATTTGCTCTAAAGCCAAGCTTAAATTCAGCATTTTCTTCTTTTTGCAAGCTTTTAAGAAGCCTGTTTAGATCGTACTCTTTTAAAATTTCTGAGATGTTTATCAAAGGATTTTGCTCTGGAAATTTAGAGTGCTCAAGATCAAGCGAAGTGATGGCGTCATCAAAGAGCGTGGCTAGTTTTTTGCTCAAAAACGCCTCGTCTCTTGCAGCTGCTAGCATATTTTTGGTGCGCTCGTTTCTAAGAAGGGCTAAATTTTCATAAATTCCCTCTAGGCTACCATACTCGGACAAAAGCTTCTTAGCTCCCACTGCACCGATACCTTTGACGCCTGGGATATTATCCGAGCTGTCTCCAGCGATCGCTAGAAAGTCCCTCACTTGCGCTGGATAGACGCCATACTTTTCAAAGCAGCTAGCGCTATCGTGGTCGATCTTGCTTTGTGGGCTGTAGATGCTCACTTTGCCGTCCTCTATGAGCTGGTAAAGGTCTTTATCATGCGTGACTATTCGCACAAATATATCTTTATCTTTGCAAATTTTAACCGCGCTTGCGATGATATCATCGGCCTCGTAGCCCTCGCGGCTAAGGCTGTAAAGCCCCATTTTTTCTATCATATCTATACAAACTGGTAGTTGCTCTTTTAGCTGAGCTGGCGGCTCGCTCCTGTTTGCCTTGTACTCGCCCAAAATTTCATGGCGCAGGGTCTTGCCCTTGCTATCAAGTGCGAAGATGAGGTAGTCGCTTTGGTACTCATCTTTTAGGCTCGCTATAAAATTTGCAAAGCCACTTATCATGCCACTTGGTTTGCCATCTCTGTTTTTAAGCCCGCTCATAGCGTAGTAGAGCCTAAAAAAGAAGCCAAAAGTATCAATAATCGTAAGTGTTTTCATTCTCTATCCTTTTGCGCCATTTTATGAAATTTAGGCAAAAAATTGGCTGATTTTCTAAATTTATAAGATGCTAAAAACAAAGTGAGATTTTAAACGCAAAACAAATTTTAATCATTTAAAAGATATAATCTCGCCTAAAATTCAAACTAAATAATAGATAAATTTAAGGTAAAAAATGTTTATAGATAGCGTGAAATTAACCCTAAGCTCAGGC
>CAUQCU010000074.1:0-9321 GCA_963516555.1 Campylobacter concisus
TGCTAGTTTTTATCCACGAGCTCTACCGACAAAAAATTTCAAACGAGCTTGTAAAAGAGGCGATTGATGAGTACATCAAAGCTAATGGTAGCGAAATTTACGAGCACTCTTTGCGCTTAATAGTAAAATTTAAGCCGTTTTATCACCTACTAAAGCCGTTTAAATTTTTAGATAAAAAAGATCTAAATGCGGCTATTTCAACATTTGAGCTACTTTTGCCAGCCGCAAAATCCAAAATCACATCCAGATAACTTAAAAATAATCTTCTAAATTTTATCTCTGCTTAACAAAAAATAAATTAATATTCGTTATTAAAATTAAAAGGATATATATGCTTTTCAAGCGCAACAAAATCATTTTCAACATCCACCTAATAATCGGTCTGATCGCCACTATACCGCTACTTATCATGACACTTGCAGCACCATTTGCTTCTTATAGAGAGGAGATAAAATCTGCGATAAATGAAAAATATATAAATTTAGCACCTAGCGAAAAGCCAAATTTAAGCTTAAGCGAGATCCTCGCCAAGGCAAAAAGTGAGATCAAATTTGACACGCTTGAAAACGTACAAATCGGCAGTGAAAACAAAGCTTATAGCATCAGCGTCACCAAAGATAAAAAGCTCTTAAATTTCTTCATTGATCCAAGAAATGGCGAGGTGATCAGCGAGGACTGGGGCGAGAAAACTCGCATGATAATACTAAGCCTGCATAGAAATTTAGGCCTTGCCCTGCTTGATAGCAAAGTCCCAGCCAACATCGGCAAGCAAATAGTCGCCATTAGCTCGATCATCATGGCACTTCTTGCCATAAGCGGCCTCATCCTCTACGCCCCAGCGATCAAGCGAAATTTGCTAAATTCGCTCAAAATCAAGCCAAGTGCAAAGGGCTATGCCTGCTTTTACAACCTCCACACGAGCCTTGGCACATACGTGGCGATCCTGCTTGTCGTGATGTCGCTAACTGGCCTTTACTGGTCTTATGACTGGGTCAGAAGCGGCGTAAATAGCACATTTTTCGAGCTAAAGCCAAGCCAAGCACAAAGAGCAATGCCACAAAGAAATTTTACCCCAATAAGTGGCGAAAAATTTAAAGAGATAGAGACTGCAGAGCAAATTTTTAAAGAAAATGTCACGCTAGAGTTAAAATCACTCACGATAAACGTACCTGAAAACAACCAAAGCACCTACACCATAAACTACGAAACTACCGAGAGCCAAGTGGGCAAACTAAAGCTTGACGCAAGCGCTGGCAAGATAAAAGAAAATAAGCTTGTTAGCAAGAGTGATAGCATCCCAGAGGCTAAAAAGGCTGGGCGAAAAGTGCTTAGCCTGCATACTGGAGAGATCTTTGGAGAGGTCGGTCAGATCGTCTTTGCCATCTCTTGCGTGATCGCAGTTTTACTAATAATAACTGGCTTTTTGATGACTATAAAAAGGAGCAAAGCCGTCTAAATAAAAGTAAATTTTTACCTTGCTTTGGGTAAGATTTTAAGAAATTTTTACCACAAACAAGAGAGAAATTTATGAACAGAAAACGCATTTACAACCCAAGTTCAAATGAAAATTTGACTGATAGAAGAGTCTTTAACGGCAACCCACACGGCATTTTAAATTTCACCAAGGCAAAATACGAGTGGGCGTTAAAGCTTTGGGACCTCATGGAGGCCAACACCTGGTTTCCAAAAGAGGTCGACACCACAGACGACGTGCGCGACTACACCTACAACCTCACAGAGGCTGAAAAACGTATGTACGACCTTGTCTGGAGCCAGCTCATCTCGATGGATAGCTTTCAGACAAACAACCTAGCTGACAACATCAACCCCTACATCACCGCACCAGAGATCAACGCCGTGCTAAGCCGCCAAGCCTACGAAGAGGCGAACCACAGCAAGTCTTACGCCGTCATGGTCGAGGCGATCTGTGACAACACCGACCTCATCTACGAGATGGAGAAGCACGATGACGTCTTGCGCGAGAAAAACGACTACATCTCAAGCGTCTACGAGGAGCTTGCAGGCGAAGTGACTGACGAGAAGCTGCTTCTTGCGATGGTGGCAAACCAAATTTTAGAGGGCATTTATTTTTACAGCGGCTTTACAGCGATCTACGCTCTAGCTCGCGCTGGCAAGATGCTAGGCTCGGCGCAGATGATCCGCTTCATCCAACGCGACGAGATCACGCACCTGCTTTTGTTTCAAAACATGATAAATTCAGTACGCAAGGAAAGGCCTGATCTTTTCACGCCTGAGACTGAGGCGAAAATTTATGATATGTTTGAAAAAGCTGGAAATTTAGAGATAAAATGGGGCAAATACATCACTCAAAACCAAATAATGGGCTTTACCGACGATATCATCGAGCAGTATATCCACTATCTCATCGACCAGCGCCTAGTTGCGATCGGCCTAAAACGCAAATACAACGTCGCTCATCCGATCAAATGGGTCGATGACTTTGCGAAATTTAACGACCAAAAGTCAAATTTCTTTGAAGCAAAGGTGACAAACTACAGCAAAGGAAGTATCAGCTTTGACGACTTTTAAAAATAGTATCTTATCCCTTGCCTGCGTGCTTTTTGTAGGGTGTGCGAGTAGTAGCCAAATGATCGTTGACATGGCAAACCGAGATAATCTCGTAAATTTCCCCGCCCACAAACTTGTTAAAGTAAAAGAGACAAGCCAAGCGGAAGTCTATCAAGAGATGCCAAATGGGGAAATTGCGCCAAGTTTCGCACCGCTAGGATCTGTTCTAGGAAATGATGTGATGCTTGGCATAAACAAGCAGTGTGGCTTTGAATCAAAAGACCTAAAAGAGATAAGAGTGGTCTTGCATGATGAGGTTAGAGGTCTAGGCTTTGAGGTCTGGGTTTTTAACGACCCGCTCTCGCAGAGGGAAGACAAAACCACAGCTATAAGCGTTATTTTAAAAGCTACGCCAAACATCGGTGGCACGGATATAAACTACAAAATTCCAAAAGACTGCCATGATGAAAAACCTATGATATTTGTATTTGAAAAATAGATGAGCGAAAATTTAAACCTAATAAGTCTAACTTTAAAGGCAAAAAATGCTACCGAACGGCTAGAAGAGCTTGCAAATTTAGTTGAGGCTGCACCTGCAAATTCACTCCTGCTTGCAAGCGAGCTTTGCATCAGCGGCTATGATTTCGACGGCTTTTTTGCTGGGGCGAACAAAGCTATGCTTGGTGGCATGATAGGCAGCTTTGATGCGATGTTGCTTGAACGCTTGCAAGAGGCACTTAGCCCAGATAAATTTCTTGGTTTTACGCACCTTACTAGCCTAAACAAAAGCGCAGGACTCGCTCAAATTTCAAATTTAGCCCCACACCAGGCAAAAATTTATAATGAATTTTTACTTCTTAACTCAAACAACGTCTTTCATTCGCAGTTTAAGGCTGAGCTTTTTAGGCCAAATTTAGAACACGAGATCTTTGCTGCCGGTGAAGTGAGCGATATAAATGCCTTTACCTTTAAAGGGCTAAAGCTTGGCGTGCTGATATGCTTTGAGCTGCGTGATAGCAGGCTTTGGGCAAAGCTAAAGGGGTGCGATATCATCATGGTGCCAGCCATGTGGGGCAAGGCCAGAGAGGAAGCCTACCTTAGCCTTTGCAAGGCGCTAGCCATCGCAAATAACTGTTACGTCATGATCTCAAGCTCACTAGATCTTGAGACCGCTGGGGTCTTTTTGCCAGATGGTATGCTAGAAGCAAGCGCAGTTTTCGACGCAAATTTGATAGCGCAGATAAAGAAAAATTTAGGGCTTTTATAAATTTTAAGATAAGCTTTAAATCGTATAATAGCGATTTAAAATTTGTTTAGGATAGAAATTTTGACCCAATTAGAAGCGATAAAATGCCAAAATTTAGCTAGCGACATAGCCGACGAAATCATGCTAAGTCCGCTTTTGTTTGACGCGATATCAACAACCGAGCGTGAAATTTTCGTGCCTATCCCAGCACATGCTTACAAGCTTGACGCGCAGCCGATACTTGGTAATCAATGGATCAGCTCGCCGCTAACTGTGGCAAAGATGACGATGGTGCTAGAGTGCGAAAACGTGGATAACATCCTAGAAATAGGCTGTGGCAGCGGCTATCAAGCAGCGATACTAAGCAAGCTCGCGCATAGAATTTTTAGCGTCGAGCGCATAGAAAAGCTAGCCATGGAGGCAAAAAAACGCTTTGAGGCGCTAAAGATCAAAAACGTGCACGTAAGATATGATGACGGCAACAACGGCTGGCGAAGCTACGCGCCGTTTGATAGAATTTTACTCTCGGCTGCTGCTGATGAGATATCGCCAAATTTATTCGCTCAACTAAAAAATGGCGGCATCTTGGTCGCTCCGATGAAAAAAGACGGCAAGCAGTTTATCGCTAAATTTAGAAAAGACGAGAGTGGGAATTTGGAAAAAGAGTTTTTAGACGAGTGTCTTTTTGTGCCACTTCTTGAGGGCAGAGAGTAGAAGCTTTTACCTCTACTGCCACCTAACTAGCCACTCGCCGCTAGGGTGCTGCGTAAATATAAAATCATCAAATTTTGTAGTTTCTTCGCCATCTGCTGTAATAAATGTAACGCTAAAACTAAATGCATTTTTGGCGATAAATTTCACATTTTCTATACTCAAGATATCGACGTTGTCGCTACAAGTGCCACTAGCCCTTTTAAAATGGCTATCATCTCTTCGTAGCGCAGGTGCCCTTGTGCCTGCTTCCATAAATTTATCATTTTTATTAGCCTTATAGCATGCCATATTTGCTAAAAATTCCTGCATCCTAGGTTTTGCGCTATCAAATTTCGCTTGATACTCCTTTGGCACCTTAACGCCCAAAATAGCGCCTGGCACCGTCTGACCAACTAAATTTCTACTTTTTGTTAGCGTTGGCTCGCTTTTTGGTTCGCAAAAGGCAAAGCTACCAAAAACGGCACAGAGCACAATGACAAGAAGCGATTTGGTTTTCATTTTTCTCCTTTTTAAATAAGAGCCATTCTACCTCGCGTCACTTAAAGGTTGCTTGAGTTATAAATTTAAAAATAAATGTGAGTTTTTAGGAGAGGCAAAGCCTAAGCCTTGCCATAAAATAGAATTTATTAGAATTTATAAGTGTAGCCTGTGTAAATTCCCACGGTTGTATCCCTTAGCTGAGCGCCACTATTTTTCTTATAAAATGTCTTATCAGCTTTTAGGCCAAACTCAAGCGCGTTGTGAGCGTCAAATGAGTAGATACCACCAGCTTTTGCGCCAACTAGCAAGCCTTTAAAATTTTTCTTGCTAGTTTCGTTTTCAAAGCTTTGTCTAACACTTAGATAACCAAGACCAGCGTAACCGCCAAGTACGGCTTTAAAGTTTTCAGTGATGTTTGGAGTGTAGTCAGCGCCTGCTATAAGCTTATGTTTGCTCCATTTTGCGTCTGCTTCGCCAGCATTTTTTCTAGCTTTAAAGTCGTAGTAGTAGCCACCATACGCTCTATAGCTGTCAAAATCATAACCGCCATAAAAGCCAAGTCCGTAGTGACCTTTGTTGAAGTTATTTTTTTCGCTTTTTGCGATATTTTTAGTTTTTATCTTTGAGTTGAACGAATAATCGCCCTCACCACCGACAAATGCACCTTGTGCAAGCGCTGCTGAGCTAGCTAAAGCCAAAACCAAACCTGAAGTTACAAGTAAATTTTTCATATTTCTCCTTTAAAAATTTTCGTGATTTTACTATTACGCGTTTAATCTATATGAAATTTAAATTTAACAAAGCCCTATTTTTCGCTCTTTTCAGTCTTTAAAATTTAAATTTATTTATATTTACTATTAAATTTTAAAATTAGAAGAAATTTTCATCAAAGGAGAGAAAATGGCACTAGATAAAGAGCTAGTAAATTTCGGTGAAGAGCATGAGCTAAATGCGATCCTTTCAAAATTTGGCAAATCACAAAGCCAAAAAAATAGAGCAACACTAAGCGAGCTTGGCAAAAAATGCAAGGAAAAACTTGCTAAAAGAGTGCTAACTCAAGATGAATTTGGTGAGTTTGTAAAAGCACACCTAAAAGAGCTTGAAGACAAAAAAGCCTAAATCTCTGGGGGGGGCAACCCCAGAAAATTTACTTGCAATCCTCTTTTATCAAATTTATCACAGTAAAATTTTTGCCATTTGCGTAGTTGTATATCCACGAGGCTTTATCGATGAGAGGATTTTTACTGCTACAAAAGTCCTCTTTTAGCATTTCAGTCTGCAACTTTTTAAACTCATCTACCTGCTCTTTGGTAAATTTACTAAATTTAATATCCTCGCTATCATTTATAACAAAGGTGGTTTTTAGGGTCTCATTTTGGCATGTAGCACCCATTATTACGCTATTTTCATCGACTCTTGTGGGAGCTGGCTCATCGATCATGCTTACAACAGCTTTAATAAATGCGTTATCACAATCAACTGCAAACGCAGCCGTCAAGAGTATAAATAGAGACAATATTATTTTTTTCATTTTGTAGCCTTTTTTGGAAAGTATATTAAATTTAGTGGTAAAAACACTAAGGAGATAAATTTGCGCCCAAACTAGGGCGCAAATTTCTTAAGGAGGGAATGTTTAATATTAAAATTTATAAGTGTAGCCTACGTAAAGACCGATGTTGCTCTCTCTAACTCTGCTAACATCATCTGCCTTATATAAAGTGTAGTCAGTTTTCATACCAGCTTCTAGGATGTTGTTTTGATCAAGTAGGTACTCAGCACCAAATTTAGCACCTAAAACAAATCCTGTGTCATAGAATTTATGATCTGTGTCATCTCTGCTTATCAAAAGTCTAGATACACCAGTGTAGCCACCCAAAACAAGCTTAATATCTTCAGTGATGCTTGGAGTATAGTCAGCTCCAGCTAATAAGCTATGTTTTTTCCATTTAACAGTAAATCTGTCATCATCATTTTCTATTTGTTTTTTTGTTTGAAAGCTATAAAAATAAGCACCATAAGCTCTGAAGCTATCAAAGTCATAACCAGCTTTTACGCCGCTGTTAAATTGACCTTTTTTAACACTTGCGCTCTCGCCGTCTGCTGCTTTCTATTTCCAATTTGACGCAAAAGAGTATCCGCCCTCGTAACCAATAAATGCTCCCTCTGCCATAGCAAATGAGCAAACCGCACATGCAATCATGCTAGCTTTCAAAAATGAACTTTTCATTTTCAATCCTTTAAAAATATAATGTAAATGTAATTTTACGGATTTTTATTTAAAATATTATTAATTTATAATATTAAATAAGCATTGATAAATTTATTTTATTTATATAGTACGTATTTTAGGGATTTATAAAGATAAATTTATAAAATTTTTAATTATTAAAAAGTAATACCTAGTCGTTAAATTTCAAACGACTAGGCAGAAAGCTATAAAATTTCTCGTATAAGAAGCTGTGGCGTAACAAGACCGCGGAACGAATTTTTAGACACGCAAAAGATGATATCCACCATCTCACCCACTCTAACATGCCTTGTGAAGTTAAAAAACAGTGCCTCAAGCGTTTTGTTGTCTTTTTGCAAGATAAGTTTTAAGTGGTTTTGATCCCTGCCTATGAGCCTCTCGTTTTTAACGACGGCATTTTCTATCTTAAAGACTGGACGTGGATTTTTCTGTCCGTATGGCTCGTAAAATTCCAAAATTTCAAGCAGCTCAAAGTCGATCTCGCTTGGCATTATGTCGCCAAGTAGCTCGTCAGAGCTTTTACACTCTTGCATGTTTAAGCATGAGCAGCTTTTATTTATCGCCTCTTTAAATTTTTCCAAATTTTCAGGCGCAAGCGTTAGCCCTGCTGCACCTTTGTGACCGCCATAGCTTGTTAGCAGATCTTCGTGGCTTGCGATGAGTGACAAGATATCAAGCTTGCCAACGCTTCTAGCACTGCCTTTTGCTCGGCCCTTATCGATACTAAAGACGATAGCTGGCTTTGCAAAGTGTTTTGCCAGGCGGCTAGCCACGATGCCTATCACGCCCTCATGCCACTGCTCTCCCCAAGTGATGATGACCTCATCGTCCTCTTTTACGTCCTTTAGCGAGCACTCAAAGAGTTGGCGCTCCTCCTCTTTTCTGGAGTTGTTAAACTCGATAATCGTATCAAGGTAGTTATAAGCCTCTTCGATGCTCTTTGCACGCAAGAAGTTAAATGAATTCATCGCATCGTCCATGCGTCCGGCTGAATTTATAAGAGGCGCTATAAGAAAGCTGATATCATCACACTCAAATTTATCCTTGCCGTAAAACTCTTTTATGACGCAAAATGCCGAGCGCTTCGAGGCATTTAGCTTGCAAATACCCATGCGAACAAGCATCCTGTTCATATCTCTTAGCTCCATCATATCAGCTATTATCGCGATGGCTAAAAGCTCTAAAAACTTGCTCATATCGTAGTTTAGCTTGCAAACATCCTTTAGCGCTCCAACCAAATACCAAGCCACTTCAGCACCGCAAATTTCGATATTTGGAAAGTTGCAGTCCTCTTGTTTTGGATTGATTATGGCGTAGGCTTCAGGCAGAACGGCTGGTGGCATATGGTGATCTGTGATGATAAGATCGATGCCTTTTTCTTTGCAGATGCTAGCTGCTTCATTTGCCGAGATGCCGTTATCGACGGTGATTATTAGACTCACATCGCTTGCAAGCTCGTCAATGATCTCAGGGTTTAAGCCGTATCCATCCTTAAATCGGTTTGGGATCTTTACTAGGTAGTTTTTTACGCCAAGATCGTCAAAAAACTCGGCTAAAATCACACTTGAAACCACGCCATCAACGTCATAATCGCCAACAATAGCGATGTGTTCATTTCTCTCGATCGCTTCTTTGATGCGATTAGCGCCTTTGTAGATATCCTTTAGAGCGCTTGGCGTTGGAATTTCACTAAGTTTTTTGTGTATGTCGTTACAAAATCTACGTGCTAGTAAATTCCTAATATCCTCTTTAGTTAACATAGCTTTGGCAAGGACTTTTTGACGCCCTGCCAACTTTGACTAATACTATTTGCTCACTTAAATTTACACCCAAACTACCAAAAATTTGGCAACAAAAATGCTTTTTTTTCATCGTAATCTTTCGTCTTTATTTTGAATGCTTTGATTATATCTTTTTGAAATTTAATTTCTTATAATTTTCATTGAAAGTAAGATTTTTAGGGCAAAAAACTTTTGTTAAATTGATACTCTTTATAAATTAGCCATTGTAAATTTGAAGTAAAAAATGAGGGAAATTTAAAGAGAGAATTTGGCAAGAAAGCTTGCCAAATTTATCATTTTACGTGATTAGCCAAGCTTGCTTT
>CAUQCU010000075.1:0-9200 GCA_963516555.1 Campylobacter concisus
CTGATGAGTATATAGATGCGGTCAAAGCGCTCACAAATGACGACATCAAAGAGGCTGCTAGCCTATATCTTGATGAGAAAAATATGGTGATAAGTATAAATAATCCGAAGTAGGAATTTTTTGGGCTAGGCTGGCTGGTTCTTTAAATTTAAGCCCGAGTAGATTTTTTTGGAGTTAAACTGGCTCTTAAAATTTAAACCCGAGTAGAAATTTAGAGAGCTAAGCTAGTCTCAAGAAATTTAAACTTAAGCAGAAATTTGAGTAGCAAAGCCAGCCTCCAGAAATTTAGCTCTAAATAAAAATTTAGTTTGCTAGGCTAGCTCTTTAAATTTAAGCCCGAGTAGATTTTTTGGGAGTTAAACAGGCTTTTTAAATTTAAACCTGAGTAGAAATTTTAAGAACCAAGCCAGCCCCAAAATTTAAACTCTAAAGCTAAGCCAGTATGTCCTTTGGTTTTAACTTGTTTAGCTTTTGCACCAGATCATCAAAGCTCGCTCCATTTTCGACCTCGCGCCTGATAAATTCCTCAAAAAACTCACGTTTTATATCTTTGTCCGTATAGGTCACGCTCTTTTTGGTAACTTGCATAGGCTTAAATTTCTCTTCTTCTATATCCTCATCGCCATCTTCTCTAACTGGCACAAGAGCGATATTTTGTAGCACATCAGCGATATTTTCGCCCTTTTCATAGCTTGTTTTTAGAAATTTCAAAAACTCATCTTTGCTGTTTTTGTCAGCATAGCTTACACGCTGCGGCGTCGCTTGACCTATGATTTCTATGCGTTTTTTAGCCGATGTTTGCTCGTAGTGCAAGGCACCGTCTTTAAAAGAAATTTTCACATTTGCATGCTCGCCAAGTATCCTTTCGGCGGTAAATTCCAGCCATTTGTCTTTAAATTTATCGACGCTTAGATCAGAATCTAGCAAATTTCTAGCCTCACGACTTAGATGAAGTACGCCAATGTCGTGATTGATTAGAGCGCCAAGAGCTTTGGTGGCATTAGCGGATATGTGATAGGTTTTGTTAAACTCATCTACGCTAAAGCCGTTTTTCTCGCTGGTTAGGATGGAATTTAACCTCCAAAGCTTCGTGCTATCAACGAAATTTTTAAGGCTAGCCACTTCATCTTTACTCATAGAACTATCGATGCCATTTATCTTGCCCCAGATAGAAATTTTATAATTTGACGAGTAGCCAGAGAGCGATAGGTGCTTGATATCCATGGTCTGAGGAGAAATTTTTACTTTGCCTAAATTTGCGATAGTCGTTGGCTGCTTATTAAAAGCGTCTTGATAGTTAAAGCTTTGATTAAGTCCATTTAGTGCGTTTATCATGCCAGATCCTTCTAGCACAATATCGGCAAATGGATTTAAATTTTAAGTGGGATTATTTTTTATTGCGGTATTTTTCGAAAATGGCGATCATCTGGTGTGAGTCTTGCGCGACTTTGAGCTTGTTTGGGTTTTTGCTAAGTAGCTCTTCTCTTAGGGCATCTATAAATTCCTTATCTTTTTTGCAAGCCTCAAGGCTCACACGCCCTCTAAGTATAGCCATAAACATAATATCGGCAGTCGCGTTTATCATCTCAAGCATCTTTTCTTCGCTCATTTTTCTAAATTTTGCCCCTTTCTAAGCAAATATTATTCCTTTGCGTCCACGAAATTTATTATTTTCACCTCTTGGCTCTCTTTGCAAGCCTCCAGAGCAGCTGCGTTTTTCACCATGTGAGCGCTCTTCATATGCTCTTTTTGGCTTTCTAAATTTTCCCAGCTCTCCATAAAGCAGTATTCGCTTTTAGTGCCTGCAACTACGCCGCACTCGTAGCTTATGCAGCCTTTGTCTTTTCTTGAAGCTGGCACGATCTCTTTTAAAATTTCTTCAAATTTCGCCTCACATCCAGCTTTTAACTTTACATTTACATAAAATCCTACCATTTGCCTATCCTTTAATATTTTTTGGCTAAAATAACGCAATTTAGACGCAAGTTTGCGTATTACATTACAAGGCCTTTTCATGACAAGATGATACAAAATACTAAATTTATAACTCATAAAACCAAACAAATTTAACCAAATATCGGAGAAAAAATGAAAAGACGAGACTTTTTAAAGCTAGGCGCCTTAAGCGCAGCAAGCCTTCAAGCAAAAGAACTTGACGGAGCAGCTCAGGCACTTTTTGACAAGCAAAGCGGCCTAAGTGCGAACAAATTTGGCCCATTTTATGTAAAAACTATCGCAGGTCGCGTGGTAGAGACCGAGCCATTTGAGGGTGATGCGTGCCCAAATGAGCTAAACAACGCACTTCTTGATCATATCCAAAACGAAAGCCGTGTAAAATATCCATTTGTTAGAAAGAGCTTTTTGACTGACCCAAACAACCCAAAGCCAGAGCTTCGCGGCAAAGAGGAATTTGTGCGTGTGAGCTGGGACGAGGCGATAAAACTAAGTGCGAAAATTTTAAAAGAAAATTTTGATAAATACGGCTCTGAAGCGATATACGGACAGGTTTATCAGTGGGGTAGCCTTGGTAAAGTTGGCCACAGCCAAAAGACCGCAAAGAGGCTACTTAACGTGCTTGGCGGATACGTAAATGAGCTTGGCGGCTACTCATACGGCGCAGCGACTGTCATCATGCCTCACATCACTGGCTCGATCGATCCAACACTAGCGCCAACAAAGTGGGAAGCTATCTTAAAAAATGCTAAAACGATCGTATTTTGGGGCACAAACCCAGTCGTTTCAAACAAGATCGCCATTGGCGTGCCGCTTCACAACTCATATAAATACTACGATGAGATCAGAAAAAAAGGCGAGAGCGGCGAGATGAAAATTTATAGCGTCGATGTTTATCACAACGAAAGCGCAAAATATTTTGGCGCAAAGTACCTTGAAGTCGTGCCTTGCACCGATACGGCGATGATGATAGGTATGTGCAACTACCTTTTTGAAAAGGGACTTTATAGCAAAGAATTTATAGAAAAATACACCGTTGGCTTTGATAAATTTAAAGAGTATATGCTCGGCACAAAAGACGGGGTCAATAAAAACCTAGCTTGGGCAAGTAAAATTTGTGGCGTGAGCGAGCAAGAGCTAGCGAAATTTAGCGAGGATCTAGCCAAAAACGACTCAGTCATAGTTAGCGGCTACGCCATCCAAAGGCAAGATCACGGCGAGATGGCCTACTGGGCGCTTGTGACGCTAAATGCGATGCTTGGACACATCGGCAAAGAGGGTTGTGGTTTTGTCACAAATGACGGCATGCACAAAAACGCCGATGAAAGCTTCATAGCACCTAAACTAGCGGCTTTTGAGACGAAGGTGCCACAAAAATTCATTGATAGCGGTCTTGTGCCAAAGACTAAGGGCTACGAGCTGCCAAACTCAAGGCTCATAGACGCGCTTTTAAGCCCTGGTAAGGAGATAACTAGAAATGGCAAGAGCTACAAGCTACCAAAGATCAGAGTGATGTTTAACGCCAACGGCTCGACATTTACGAGACATCCAGAGACTAATAGGGCGATAAAAGCTATGCAAAAAGTGCAAGCGATCATCACTTGCGAGCCATTTTGGACGAGCACGGCTAAATTTAGCGACATCGTCCTGCCAGCTGCGCTTGAGTGCGAGCGAACGGACATCGAGATGGCAAACTCAACTAACGAATATCTCTTTGCTATTAAGCCGCTTGTCACGCCATTTGGCGAGAGCAAGAGCGACTTCGAGATCGCAAGGCTGATCGCAAAAGAGTGGGGCAGGGAAGAGGCATTTAGCGAGGGCAAAAGCGAGCTTGATTGGGTCAAAGAAATTTACGAAGATGCCGTTAAAAAGGCTGCTGGGCTTGGGTATGAGAGCATGCCAAGCTTTGATGAGTTTTGGCAGAAGGGTTATTTTAGATTTGACAAGGTCGATGAGAAAAAACGCTACTTTACAAACTATAAGAAATTCCGCGACGACCCAGTGGCAAATCCGCTAAAAACGCCATCTGGCAAGATAGAAATTTACTCTGAAACGGTCGCTGGCTTTGGCTATGATGACTGCCCACCGCATGCGACGTGGCTTGAGCCATTTGAGTGGCTGGGCGCAAAAAATAAAAAATATCCTATCGCCATCAGCGGCGCGCACTCTAAATTTAGACTTCACTCGCAGCTAAATAACTCTGTGCTTCGCCATTTTAACGAGATCGCGGAGCGCGAGCCAGTGCTCATAAACCCAAAAACAGCTGAAGCTAGAGGGATAAAAATGGGCGATGTGGTGAAAATTTACAACGACAGGGGCGAAATTTTGTGCGGTGCATTTGTGACCGAGGACGTGCCACAAAACGTCGTCATCGTGAGCGAGGGCGCTTGGTACGACCCAGATGTGCCAGGCGAGAAGAGCCTTTGCTTGCACGGAAATTTAAACGTGCTCACAAAAGACGTGCCATCAAGCAAGATGAGCCAGAGCAACACCGCTCACACGAGCCTTGTCGAGGTCGAGAAATTTAAGGGCACGCCAAAGCGTGTCAGGGCGTTTGACGCACCAAAGATCGCCGCAAGAAAGGCCTAAAAGTAACACTTTGAAATTTTAAAGTGCTAAAAGCTATCCTTTTTTAAATAATTAGAGTTAAAATCTAAGAAAAAAGAAAGGATAGCTCATGAAAATCGCTGAAATAGACACTCCAGCGCTGCTCATAGACAGAGAGATAGTGCTAAAAAACTTAGACAAAATGCAAAAATATGCTGATAAATTTAACGTAAGCTTAAGACCACATACCAAAACGCACAAGATGCCATACTTTGCAAAACTGCAAGTAGAGCGCGGCGCAAAGGGCGTCACGGTGGCAAAGGTGGGCGAAGCTGAAGTGATGGCAAAAGAGGGGCTAAACGACATTTTCATCGCAAATGAGATCGTCACAAGGCAGAAATTTGCTCGCATCATAGCTCTTTTAAGATCTGGCACAAAAGTGAGCTTTGGCGTCGATAGCGTGGGCGTTTTAAGGCTCATTGATGAGGTCTTTGGCGAGGCTGGCGAGATAGCTAGGCTGCTTGTCGAGATAGAAGTTGGCGAAAACCGCTCAGGCGTCATAGAAGAGGGCGATTTTAGAGCTTTGATGGGCGCTTTTAAAGAGTGCAAAAACGCGGAATTTTGCGGTGTTTTTTCGCATGATGGTCACTCGTACAAGGCAAAAGATAAGCGTGAGTGCGAGCAAATTTTTAGGGTGGCAACCAAGAGAACGCTAAAATTTGCTGATATCGCGCGTGAGTTTGGGTATGAAAATTTTACTGTTAGCATAGGCTCGACGCCATCGCTGATAAACGACTTTGAGATACCAAAAGGCGTTACGGAGCTGCGCCCTGGCACATATATATTTATGGATGCGTCGCAGGCAAATGCTTATGGTAGCTTTGATATGAACGCTACTAGCGTGCTTAGCGTCGTGATCTCAAGGCCGACTGCGACACGTACGATCCTTGATGCTGGGGCAAAGGCGCTAACTAAAGAGAGGCGCAGCGAGGGCTTTTGCACGACGCCTGGCATGGGGCTCATCGCAGAGCACGAAGTGTGGATAGATAGCTTGTTTGACGAGCATGCGATCATCTTAAACGAGAAATTTGCTAACAGCGTGCGTGTGGGTGATCTCGTGCGCATCTATCCAAATCACATCTGCCCGGTGGTAAATTTATACGACTACGCCTATCTCGTAAGTGACGATGAGATCTGCGAAAAAGTGCCAGTTTTGGCAAGGGGCAGGGTAGAGTAGGGATTTGCCTTGGTTTTATGCAAAAATTCAAATTTTAAAATTCAATAATAGCTTTTTTACAAATTTTAAAATTCCATTCGCTCGCAAGAATTGACTACTAAAATTTGGCTTCGCTTATCGCTTAGCTCAAATTTTAGAGCCGAAATTACTCGTTCATGAAATTTTAAAATTTGCTGGAGTCTCAATAAAACGCATGCAATGTTAAGCTCTATCAAACATCCTTCCATACTCGTATCAAATTTTCAAACACATTTTAAACCAAATTTCACTCTTATAAACGCCGTCTAACTTTTAAGTGTTATAATTACGGCAAAATAACGATTTTAAGGAGAAAGTATGCGATCACGCATAATTACTGGCGTTTTGTTGTTTGCCTTATTTTTAATTGTTGTATATAAAAACAATCCTTACTTAAATTACATATTACTTGGCATAGTTTATTGTTTTGCATTTAAAGAATCACTAGATCTTTATGGCATAAGCAATAAAAAATTAACCTATGCAGCTCTTATTATTTATGGATTTTTACCTTTTACAGATCCGATCTTTTTGTCAATAGTAGCAGTTATGTTTGTTGCTTCTGTTTTAGCTTATCAAAAAAATGAAAACTTAAAGATAGTGGCACCGTTCATCTATCCTACTATACCTATTCTTATGATGTGGATGCTTTTATTACAATATGGGATTGAGTACCTTGTATGGCTTATCTTAAGCGTAGTTGCGAGCGATAGTGGTGCATTTTTTATTGGTAAAGCCTTTGGCAAGCACCCATTTAGTCCAAGTTCACCAAACAAGACCATAGAAGGTGCAGTTGGCGGCATGGTGGTTGGTACCATAGTTGGTACTATAGTTGGTACCATAGTTGGAGATTCTGCAAGAGAGGGATTTCAAATTTTATTTTCAAGCTTCTTAGTCTGCGTCTTTGCGGTCTGGGGAGATCTCTTTGAGAGCTACCTAAAAAGACTTTGCGGCATCAAAGACAGTGGCTCGCTGTTTCCAGGTCACGGCGGTATGCTTGATAGGATAGATGGTTATTTATTTGGCGTTGTTGCGCTACTTTGGTCGCTATCGTGGTAATACTTGGCTCAACTGGCTCGATCGGCAAAAATACTCTAGCGCTCTGCGAGAAATTTGACATTAGCGTCGAGGCACTAAGTTGCGCTAAAAACGTAGCTTTACTAAATGAGCAAATTTTAAAATTTAAGCCAAAATTTGTCTGCGTGGGCGATGAAAAGCTAGCTAAAAATGTAAAAAATATTGAGCCAAGAAATATCTTTTCTGGCGAAGCAGGCCTACTGGAAATGCTTGAAATTTCAAGCTCAAAAAAGGTGATAAACGCCCTTGTTGGCTTTGCTGGGCTCGCTCCTAGTCTAAAGACGCAAGCACTTGGTAAAAAGCTCGCACTTGCAAACAAAGAGAGCCTCGTTGTCGGCGGCAAGTTTTTAAAAACAAGAGAAATTTTGCCAATAGACAGCGAGCATTTTGGGCTTAAATTTCTACTAGAAAACAAAACTCCAGCCAAAAAACTCATCATCACTGCAAGTGGCGGGGCATTTTATAAAAAACCGATCAAATTTCTAAAAGATGCCACGCCGTCTGACGCTCTAAAACATCCAAACTGGGATATGGGCGCAAAGATAACGATTGATAGCGCGACGATGACAAACAAGCTTTTTGAGGTGATGGAGGCCTACTGGCTTTACGGCATAAAAGATATTGAGGCCGTGATAGAGCCAACCTCAGCCATCCACGCCGTAGTCGAGTTTATCGACGGCTCAAGCACGATGCACCTCTCTCGCACTGATATGAAGCTAGCCATAGCTCACGCCATCTTTGAAAAAGTAGATAAGAACATCGTCTCTCACGCAAATTTACTTGATCTAAAAAATATAAAATTTCACAAGATCAGCCATAAAAAATATCCAGTCTTTTCTCTAAAAGACGAAGTCTTGGCTAGTCCTGATCTAGGTGTCGTCATAAACGCTGCAAACGAGGTTGGAGTGTTTAGCTTTTTAGAGAAAAAGTGCTCATTTTTGGATATATCAAGGCTTATTTTAGGTTCAGCTAAAAAATTTAAGAGTCTTAAAATTTCAAGCGTAGATGAAATTTATGAAGTTGATAAAGAGGTTAGAGAATACGCAAAAAGGATGCTAAATGCAAAGGTATGAGGGGTATAAATTTGATCTTAGACAAAGCCTGATCGGTGTGCAGTTTCTGTTTGTCGCCTTTGGTGCGCTCGTGCTCGTGCCTATCCTTACGGGGCTTGATGCAAACGTCGCGCTCTTTACAGCAGGTCTTGGCACACTGCTTTTTCAGCTAATAACTAGAAAAAACGTCCCGCCGATCTTTCTAGCAAGCTCGTTTGCCTTCATCGCTCCGCTTCAGTACTGAATCGAAAAATGGGGCATACCAGTGACGATGGGCGGCGTTATATTTGCTGGATTTTTCTACGTCGCGCTAAGTCTTGTCGTTCGCTTTGGCGGAGAGAAAATTTTGCATAAAATTTTGCCTCCAGTTGTCGTTGGTCCAGTCATCATGACCATAGGTCTGATACTAGCTCCTAATGCCGTCAAAATGGCAACTTCAGCTACCCATATCTACACTCAAAACGTAGCGATGATAGTTGCAGCCACCTCGCTTATCGCCACTATCGTTGTCATGATGCTAGGACGCGGGATGTTTAGGCTCATACCGATCCTACTTGGCATCATCGCTGGATACATCGTGGCTTACTGCTTTGGCATGGTTGATTTTAGCGCCATCGCAAACGCCCCTTGGTTTAGAGTGCCAAGCTTTAGCGCACCAAAATTTGAAATCGAAGCGATCATCTACATGATACCTATCGCCATCGCCCCAGCGATCGAGCACATCGGCGATATGCTCGCTATCTCAAACGTCACAAAAGAGGATTTTTTGAAAAATCCAGGTCTTAAAAACACCCTTTTAGGCGACGGCCTAGCCACCTCGCTAGCTGCTGCCTTTGGTGGTCCGCCAAACACCACTTACTCAGAGGTCACAGGCGCAGTTAGCCTTACAAAAGCGTATAATCCAGCGATCATGACCTTTGCAGCGATCACTGCTATCGTGCTAGCCTTTGTTGGCAAGCTTGGCGCGGTGCTCTCGACCATCCCAGCTCCAGTCATCGGCGGCATCATGCTGCTACTTTTTGGCATCATCGCAAGCGTTGGCATGGAGACACTTATAAAAAACAGAGTCGATCTTGCCGATCCTAGAAATATGATAATCGTAGCCCTCATCTTCATCTTCGCCATCGGCGGCATGGTGCTTGACCTTGGAGCGGTTAAATTTTCAGGTATCGGACTTGGCGCGGTTACTGGTATAGTTTTAAATTTGCTTTTACCAAAAACAAAGCATTACGAAGGATATTAATGCGTAAATTTAGACTTTTTTTAGCAGCCATTGCAGCTGCAAGCCTTGCAAATGCAAGCGCACTGGACTATGC
>CAUQCU010000076.1:0-9179 GCA_963516555.1 Campylobacter concisus
GGTACGAGGCTATCGGTAACGACATCGATGATAGTGGCGAGTGGCAAAGGTGGCAAAAGCTAGCCCAGAAAGCGGAGAGTGGCCGTGCTTGATAGGATAACAAATTTTCACAACGGCTCTTTTTTATTTATATTTGCCCTGATTATTGCTTATTTTTCTGCTATTTATCTGGGAGATCAGCTTTATCTGACAGCCATATCAGTCGGCATTGATGTAGTGATCGCCATATTTTTGTTCTTTTTATTAAAAAGTAGTAGAAATTTAAACTCATACTGGACCTATATATTTTTAGCTATCGCGAGCTGGGCGCTGGCTGATATCCTTTTATTGCTTTATGATAGATCGCTTCTTATGCCAGGAAACATCTCCCGCACGGATCTTATGCAAATTTTATATTTGATCCCATTTTTTATGTTTCTTGTATCTGCTATTGTTTTTTTTGCAAGAATTTTAAAAAGAGTGATATGGCAGCAAGTCGTGGTAGATGCGCTTGCTTTGATGCTTATAACGGTTAGTTTTTTTTGGTTTGTAATTTTTGATAGAAGTCTAGCAGTAGCGCTTAATAAAGAATTCGTGACTAGCCTTTCATACATCATAATGGATATTTTTATCTTTTGCTTTGTCTTTGTTGTCGCATTTTCACTAAATTTTGTATCAAAAAAACCAATTTTTAGCTATAAAAGAGTTAGCCTACTTTTATATTTATTAGCCTTGCTTATCATTTGCATTTGCGATGCATACTACTCGTCAAAGGCCTTTTTGACACATGGCGGCACAAATGTTCATTACGAGTTTTTCTTTAAAGTTGCATTTTTTATTATATTTGTAGCTTGCTTGCACCTAAAGGAAAACGAGGCAAATATCAAGATAAGAAGCTACAGAGAAGACTACACAAGGGCGCTTATATATAAATTTGTTACCTTGCTTTTCATCTCTCTACTTTTTTTGGGAGCTGCTAATACCGATAAAATTTACTCTGTATGGATAGTTTTTCTACTTATGGTTTTGCTAGCCTATGCAGCGCTAATTTATAGTATCTCAAGCACAGTGGCTATGAGGGATCTGGCTAGATCTGAAAGGCATATCATCGCTAAGATAGATGAAGAGATCCAAGATAGTTTAAGAGAGCTTGAAGAGAAAAACGAGCGCTTAAGGCAGCTTAGTGAATTTGACTCACTCACTGGGCTTTTAAATAGGCAGTCATTTTTAAGTAAACTTTCAGAGATGATAAAGACCAAAGCGCTTGGCGAGAAGATAGATATTTATAGCATCGACATCAACCACTTTAAAGCCATAAACGACTCATACGGTCACTACGTGGGCGATGAGGTACTTTTAAAACTTTCAAAAAATATCAAAGCTATCTTGCCAGAAGGTGCTATCATCTCAAGGTTTGGCGGTGATGACTTTATGATAGTTTTAAAGCAAAAAAATGAGGGGCATTATAGAGAATTTTTATACTATCTGCTAAACATCATAGCCGAGCAAATCTCAGTTGGCGACTATAAGATAGCTCTTGGAGCAAAGGTTGGCGTTAGCTCAACGCAAACAAGCGAAATTTTAGCTGATGATCTCATCATGCAAGCTGGAGCCGCACTTGATGCAGCCAAAAGAGATGTCAATACAAAATATGTCTTTTACGATGATATAAAAGAGATCATTCAGGAGAAAAACTACATAGAAATTTTGCTAAATTCTATGAATTTTGACGAGGAATTTAGCGTAAATTTCCAGCCGCAGTATCTACTAAATGGTAAAAAGATAATAGGCGCTGAGGCGTTAATTAGATGGAATTCTCCGGTAAAAGGCTTTGTAAGTCCGGCTAAATTTATCCCAGTAGCAGAGCAAAGCTCAATTATAAATACAATAGGAATATGGGTGGCAAAAGAGGCCATAAGGCAGATGAGCTACTGGAACAAAAAGTATGGCATCAGCCTAAAAGTTGGCATCAACATCTCGCCAAAACAGGTTGATAATGTAAATTTTGCATCAGATATCTTTGGCTATGTTGAAGAATTTGGCATGGATCCAAAGTGCGTTGATATCGAGCTTACAGAGGCAAGCCTCGTCAATGCCGAAGAGATCATGCAAACAGTCTTAAAGAAATTTTCAGATAAAGGCATGAGCATCTCGATCGATGACTTTGGCACTGGCTTTTCATCGATGAACTACATCAAAAAGTATCCACTAGATAGGCTAAAGATCGCAAAAGAGTTAGTTGATAACATCGCTATAAATGAGATCGATAGAGACGTTGTAAAAAGCGTTATAACTCTAGCTAAAAATATCGAGCTAAAGACGATAGCTGAGGGTGTTGAGGATGAAACTCAGCTTGAAATTTTAAGAGAGCTAGGCTGCGATGAGATACAAGGTTATTTCTGGGGTAAGCCGATGAACGCTAAAGACTTTGAAGAGCTCATAAGAAGCACGCTTGATCACATCTAAGCTTGTAAATTTACAAGCTTAGCTCATAACGCTTTTGTAATCTAAATTTTCAAAAAGTAGTAGCTCTTTTTTGCTCTCTTTTATAAGCGCTTTTACTAGCTCTGAAGTTTCTTTATTTTTTGGCAAGACAAGATGGATTTTTTCATTTATAAAGATGACAAAGATATTTTTAAGCTCGTAAATTTCACTTACATCTTTTATGTAAAAAATTTCATTTTCTTTTGGCTCATTTTCGTAAAATGCCAAATTTTTCTCATCTACTTCAAAGATCATCTCTTTTTTAAAGTCTGAAATTTCTAAGCTTTTTAGCACCGATTTTCGTCTATTTTTTAAAAAAATTGGATAAAAAATGATCCAAAAAATAGCAAAAATGACGCCAATAATAGTAAAAATTTTGGTTTTTAAAAGCATATCAGCGACAAATCCAGCTATAATAGCCTCCGTAAAAATCATAAAAACATTTATAAAATACTGTTTTCTAGCCTTTTTTGAGAAAAATAGATTAAATGCTTGGTAGTCTATTAAATTTTCTCCAGATAAGACGATATTACATTTCATAATAAACCTTAAAGAAAAATTTGCAAAATTATAACTAAAAATAAGGTTTGAAACAGAATAAACAATGGAGAGAAACATTTTTTTTACGTCAAATTCGTCACTTATCGTAAGACAAAAGCAAATTTTCTATGCCGTTATAGCTCTTTTTATATTTTCTCAGTTTGCCGGCATCTTAAACTATAAAATTTTTGAAAATTTGTTGATATTTTTGGGCTTTGGTCTTGTAGTTCTTGGTATCTACATCTCTATGAATAGATCAAAGCTTAAAGCTATGCACTGGCTTGCTGCATGCTTTGGAGTCTTTATCTGGACCATTATTGATGCCATTAGAAGTGTCAATGAAGACTTTCTTTTAAGAAGCAAAGAGCAAATTTCTTATCTTCATTTTTTTGATCTACTCCCTATGTTTTTACTATTGGCCGCTGTTGGTATATTTTTTGTGGTCAAATTTATAGCTAGCGATAAAAAGATCATAGTTCTAGCCGATAGCTTTAACGTTCTTTTGCTAGTTTTCACGCTTGCTTATTGTATTGTTGGGGATATGGGTGATTTTGATATATTGATCCATCCTAAAAGCCCTAGTGAGCTTGCTGCTAGCATTGCTATTTTTGTAAATTTGTCTATTTTATTTATTACTCTTAGTGAAATTTTTAATAGCAACCATCTTTATATTAGACATAGTGGCTTTTTCTTGATAATCGCAAGTGCGATTTTTACGCTATTAAATTTATATGTTTTTTATAATGAGCTTATAAACAAAGGGCATGATTTTACTCTGCACTCTATCTACCTTGTGCCATTTTTTCTCTTGATGCTTGGAGCTTTTTACCTAAGGGGTGATAACAAGCGTATAAGCGCAGCAGATGTTGGCATAAAAACAACATCTAAGCTCGTGCCTATTATCTCAGCTGCACTAATACTAATAAAAACTGACCTCTCATCTTATGTTGATCTGCTTATAATTTTTGTTGTTGTAGCTGGGGCGGTTATTAGCTATTTTATGAAAGTGCTTGATCAAAGCGAAGAGATATATAACGCAGAGCAAAATTTACATGATGCTAAAAACAAAGAGAAACACCTAAAGACAAACGAACTTGAGATGATAAATTTAAGCTTAGAGGGTGTATCTGAAAAAGACTATCTAACCTCTCTTGGCAACAGAGACTCTTTGCTAAATGAGCTAAAAGGTATGTGTAGTGTTTTGGGCGAGAAGCAAGAGATCGCAGTTTATTATATAAATATAAGTCGCTTTAAAAATATAAATACATCTTATGGACATGAGGTTGGCGATAAAATTTTAAAAGCGATAGCAAAGCGCATACGTGAAGCGTGCAACAGACAAGAGGTCACCGCAAGGATCGGCGCTGATGAGTTTATCGTGCTTTCAAAAATGGAAGAAAATAGCCACACTAAACGCATGAAGCTTGGTATGGAGCTAAGAGATACGATAGAAAAACCTTTGCAAATAGATAAGTATCACTTTGCGATTAAGAGCGTCGTTGGTATCCACGTAGTAACAAGAGATAACATCAGCGATCCTAGAAATATCATCAAAAAAGCCGATATGGCGATGTACTACGCTAAGCAAAATCCAGCTAAAAACCCAATGGTTTATAATAATGAGATAGATAGCGAGATACAACAAAGCTCAAACATAGAGATAGCTCTTAAAAAAGCAAATTTACAAGAGGATTTTGAGGTATATTTTCAGCCGATCTATGACATTAAAAATTTAAAGATCATCTGCGTAGAAGCGCTACTTAGATGGCAGTCAAAAGAGTATGGGCAAAAAGAGGCTGGCGAGTTTATGGATATAGCTAGCTTAAATAGCGACATCTTAAATGACATCTGCACGCTTGCTGTCTCAAAAACAGTAGAGCAAGCCGTAAGGTGGCAAAACAAAAAGCTAAAAGTGCCAAAAATAAGCATAAACGTAGCGCAAATTCAAAGCACATCTGAAAAATTTGTAAATGAATTTATGCTAACTTTAAACTCACACCACCTAAATCCAAAGCAGTTTGAGCTTGAATTTAGCGAAGATATCTGGAAAAACGACCAAGAGACGCTTGATAAAATTTTCTCACTTTTAGAGAAAAATAGCATAGATGTTTGTATAGATGACTTTGGATCTGGATATACGTCGTTTGTCTATATCAGAAAGTATAAGATCGACCGCATAAAGATAGCAAATGACTTTGTCGCTCAGTCAGTGATCAACAAAAAAGATATGCAAGTAGTCGCTGCTATAATAAATATAGCAAAATCAATGAGGCTAAAAGTGACAGCAAAAGGCGTGGAAAGCCACGAGATAAAAGAGCTTTTAAAAGAGCTTAATTGTAATGAAATGCAAGGATATTTCTTATCTCGTCCGATGAGTGCGGAGGAGTTTGAGAATTCTTTAAGGCAGAATTCTCACATGGTGGCTGATATTTAAATTTCAGCCTTTATCTCTTCGTTTGATTTTACGACCATGCCTGAGCCATGTATCACGCTTGGGATACAGCTTGTGCAGATATCGACCTCTTCGCCGTTTTTGTGAGCGTGGATGAAAACTGCATTTTTATCATCGCTGCTTTTTAGTCCGCAAACGTTGCAAACTACTAGATCTTTCTCTCTCATCTTTTCTCCTTTGAAATTTTGGGTGATTTTACATCTTGTAAGCTTGCATTAAGATGATTTGGGTCAAGCTTGTCGCTTAAGCATTAAATGTTTTTTGTTATAATCATTTAAAATTTAAAAGGTTTAAAAATGGATGAAAGAACTATTGTTTTAGAGATGTTAAAGATGCAACAAAGCCTAAACGACGAGACAAACGGGCTTGGTTGGGAAAATGGCTATACAAATAAAAACAAACTCATAAGCTGGAGGCGCTGCATATATATGGAGTGCGCCGAGCTTATCGACAGCTTTGCGTGGAAGCACTGGAAGAGCATAGATGCTAAGACTGATGAGCAAAATTTACGCATCGAGGTTGTCGATATCTGGCACTTTATAATGAGCCTAGCACTACAAATTTACAAGGCAAAACAGCTTGGCGATGTTGAAACTTTGGCTGAGGATATTTGCCAAGCAAGCGGTTTTAGCGACTTTTGCAAAGAGCCACTAAGTGTCGAAGACGAGAGCATTTATGAGATCATGAACGACGTTGAGATGCTTATACATGAGTGCAGCGGCTTTGACTATGACATCTTTGATATCTTTAAAATTTATTTCTCAATGTCTTTAAAATGTGGCGTAAATTTATACTCGCTTTATGAGTGCTACATTGCTAAAAACGTACTAAATCGCTTCCGTCAAAATAACGGCTACAAAGAGGGAAGTTATAAGAAAATTTGGAACGGACGTGAAGATAACGAAGTGATGAGCGAAATTTTATCAAATAGCGTTAGTAAGATAGATGAAATTTACGCCGCACTTGAGCGTGAGTACAAAAAGATAAAATGATAAATCTTCTTCGCCTTGGCTTTAAAGACTTTTTTACAGCCAAATTTATAACGCTATCGATCTTACCGCTTTGTCTTAGCATACTTTGCCTAGCTTGGCTTACGATCTGGGGAGGCGGCGAGATATTTGACCTTTTAAGTGACGGCGCTAAAAACGAGAATTTTGCCTTTTTGGAGACAAACTCGACGCTATCTTTTATAGCTATTAAAATTTTAAGTTTTAGTGCTACGAAGTGGATAGTTAGCATACTTTTTTATGTTTTAAGCACCTTTTTAACTATCATCATTAGCATCGTGATCGCCCTAATCGTAGCTGGCTTTTTAACGCCAGTCGTAGCTAAAGAGATAAACAAAAGGCACTACAACTACGTGCTTAAAAGCGAGGCTAGCACGGCTAGAGTGCTAAAGGTGATGACGGTTGAGATCATGAAATTTCTTGGGATCTTGCTCGTTTGCTTGCCACTTTTGTTTGTGCCATTTGTAAATTTCTTCATCATCAACGTGCCGTTTTTTTACATCTACTATAAGCTTTTACTCATAGATGTTGGCTCAAACACGCTTGATAGCGATAAATTTGAGCTAGCGTTGCTTGAAGGCGGTGGGGTTAAATTTATTGCTTTTACACTTTTATTTTATCTCATCTCGCTTGTGCCGCTTGTGGGATTATTTTTTCAGCTTTATTTTGTGATAGTCTTGTCGCACCTCTTTTATCAAAGAGAGGCACTAGTTAAAATTTAGAGCCAAAAAGCTCTAAATTTATGCGTAGTAAGATACTTTTTTGCTCTCATCAAGCAATGTGTCAAATAGCCTTTTTGTGGCATTTAGTAGATTTTTATTGGCATCATTTTTAGCTAAAAGTTCGTCAAACATCTTTAGCATATTATCATTTATGAAATTTTTGTGATCCATATCTTTTGCGTCAGGTAACATCTGCTTGATCTTGTTTGAAAGATCGCTTATGCTTTGGCTGCTACCTGCGATCTTGTCGCCTTCTTTGACATTTTTCATAAACTCATCAACTTGTGGGCGAATTTGCTTCATCGCCTCTTCGATCTCTTTCATATCTTGCTCGTCTATGCCGTTGCCTTTATATAAAAACTCATAGCCGTATTCGTGCGTGAGAGTTAGGCTTTTTTGACTTGAAGTGCCATTTTTCTGGCTTGAAAACTCTAAGCTTTTGTTGTCATACATCGAAAAGCTTATCTCGTCGCCTGAGCTAGTTTTCATCGAAAAGCTCATGTTGTTGTAGCTTCCTTGAGAGTAAAAATTTGTTTGCATTTTTAAATCCTTTTGAGGCTAAATCGGCAAATTTTTAATTTCATAAAGCAAAATTTTGTAAAATGCGTCAAAAAAGGACGGGCGATGTGTTGTTTTGGGACTAGGATCTTTTTGCTGATGCTTATCACTGTTTTAAGCTTCGTTTTTGCTAAGTTTTGCCCTGTTTTGCCAGTTGTTGGCTACTACTTGATACTTGCAAATTTACTCTCAATTTTAATGTTTTCATTATTTTTTAAAGGGCTTTTGCCAAGCTTTGTAAAGGTAAATGCTATCCACTATTTTTCGCTAATTGGTGGCTTTTTTGGGGCGTTTTTAACAATGCTTGCTTTTAAAAAGGTTGCAAAAGATAAATTTACTCTAATAGAGCTCATTATTTTTACGCTTTGGGTGCTGATAATCGCCATAGTCATCTTTAAATTTCAAACCATTCTTGACATTTTTAGGGGAATTTAGATGGATGAGAGGATAGTTAAATTTTTAAAAAAGATGCACCTTGCAAGTGTCTGCGCCATTGATGATGAGGGGCAGCCTTACGCTTTTAGCGCGTTTTACGCCTTTGATGAGCTAAATTTTTGCCTTTTGCTAGCTAGCTCCGATGAGAGCTCGCATGTTAAATTTTTAAAAAACTCAAAGCTCGTTGCTGGTACGGTCGCTCTTGATACGAAGATCGTTGGCAAGATAGAGGGTGTGCAGTTTCAAGGGGTGATGAGAGAGGCTAGCGCAAGTGAGCGAGAAATTTACTTTAAAAGATTTTTTTATGCAAAAGCTATGGATCCAAAAATTTGGTCTATAAGCCTTGAAAAGGTTAAATTTACGAGCAACACTCTAGGCTTTGGCAAGAAAATTTTTTGGCAAAAGTAGCTAAAAATCGCATAATATTTTCGTGTTAGCTTAAAAGATACTCTTTTTTAAGGCATTCAGAATAACGCTTTTATGAAACGAAAGGTACATGTACCATATAAAAATTTTTTAAAAAATTTTTTACAAAAAAGTTACACAAAATGCCTTTTTTAGGGGGAATTTTAAAAATATTAAAGTGTGATGAAAGAGTATTAAATAACTAAAAATAAACTTAAATTTACCCAAATTTTACTTAATATCCCCAGCCTCACTCTTATTATATAATCGCCGAAAAATTATATAAGGAGAGTTTTATGGCTAAAGAAGCGGGTGTAGTAAAATCGCTAAGTGGCAAGGCGGTCGCAGTTGATCAAAACGGAAACGAGAGAGAACTAAAAGTTGGTGACATCGTTTATATGGGCGAGAGTGTCAAAACTAGCGATGCAGCCGACAAAGTAACTATTGTTGCAAATAACGGCAAAGAGCTAACTGTACTAGGCAGTGACACGCTTTCTTTAAATCCAAATACGATAGGTGCTGAGGGCTTAGCTGATATAAGCGCTTTACAAAATGCTATTTTAAATGGTGGCGATCTAACAAAACTTGAAGAGACTG
>CAUQCU010000077.1:0-9159 GCA_963516555.1 Campylobacter concisus
TATTGATCGGCTCAAAATATATCAAAAGTATGGGCTGGTATCTTATCGGCGAGCTAGACAAAGATGAGCTTTTAGAGGATCTAAACTCGCTTGCATATGCATCTGTTGGAGTGCTTGTAGTGGTGCTTATTTTAGGACTATTACTCTCACTTTACCTATCATCATATCTCCTAAAAATCATCCTCAAACTAAAAACAGGCCTACTATCTTTCTTTGATCTACTAAATCACAAGACAAACAAAGCCCAGCCTATAGAGATAACATCTAAAGATGAATTTGGTCAAATGGCAGAGCTAATAAACAAAAACACAAAGGCCATTGAAGATGGTATGAAAGATCAAAGTATCTTCATCCAAAAAGCCAACACCTTTGTAAATGAGATAAAAGATGGCAACTATGAAGCAAGTCTAGAAGCTGATACTAACAACCCAGCTCTAAATCAACTAAAAAGCACATTTAAAGATCTACAACTTGCTCTTAAAAATGCAATCTCAAGTAATGGTAAAGATGTACTTGATCTACTAAACACTTATAAAAACCAAGACTTTACAAAAAGACTTGATGATGATGGTAAGATAGCAAGTGGTATAAACTCTCTTGGCATAGAAATATCTAAAATGCTAAATGACAATCTAAACCAAGCTCAAGTACTAGAAGAAAAAGCTAAACTTCTAGCTAGCTCAGTATCTAAAGTAGCTAGCTCAGCAAACACTCAAGCAAATAGCTTACAAGAATCTGCAGCTGCAGTTGAGCAAATGTCTAGCTCAATGAATGCCATCTCTCAAAAGACAGCTGATGTTATAAGACAAAGTGATGAAATTAAAAACATCATAACTATCATTAGAGATATAGCAGATCAAACAAATTTGCTTGCTCTTAATGCTGCAATAGAAGCTGCAAGAGCAGGAGAACATGGTAGAGGATTTGCCGTTGTTGCTGATGAAGTTAGAAAACTAGCTGAACGTACTCAAAAATCACTTGGTGAGATAGAAGCAAATACAAATGTATTAGCTCAATCAATAAATGAGATGAGTGAATCTATAAAAGAGCAAAGTGAAGGCATAAATATGATAAATCAATCAGTTGCTCAAATAGATAATCTAACAAAAGAGAATGTGGTAATTGCCAACCAAGCAAACGAAGTAACATCAGAAGTAGATGAGATGGCTAAAGCCATAGTTGAAGAGGTTAGGAAGAAGAGGTTTTAAACAAACAAACCCAAGCACAATACAAAGCATAGCTCTCTGAAGCATTAGAGGGCTATGTGAATTTAAACTACTTGTTTTTTACTTTAAGCTTTAAATTTAATACTCAAGAAAATTCCAGCAAATTTTAAAATTTATGAGCGAGCATATCACGCTTCTAAATTCAGTGGCAATTGATAACGAGACCTGAATTTGGTAAGTTGCTAAGGCGAGTGAGTAAAGTTTTAAAATTTGCAAAGACAGCTTAATTAAATTTCTAAATTTGCTTTATCAAAAAGGGGAGACAAGGGGACTTGAATTACGAAGCCGTCCCCTTATCCCCCTTTTTAAATCCCCCAATCCCCTCGCACGTTAGAGGTGGTATGTCTCAGTGCTTCGCACTGCATGTGGATGATTTCAATAAAATTTAAATTTAGAGCCGTGATATGCTCGTTTATAAATTTTAAAATTTCTTGTTCCATCGTGCATAAATTTGATTAAATAAAAGATAAATTTAGCCCAATTTATGTGTTACTTTTCTACTCAACTATTTAAATAAATTTATAATTTATTTTTTTAAGATTTACTTGTAAAATACCTATAGATATGTAAAAAAATTGCTTTAAGTTATCATCTTACTTCTTTTATAATGGGCTATTTATATAAATTTTCTTAAACTAATATGTAATTTTATATCTTAAGTTTATTGAAATTTTTATCTACGTAAATCAGGGATAAATAAGCTTTTCAAAGCTAATATCTATATAACCTTGTTTTAAATCTTTTAAGGAGAAAAAATGAATCGACGAGATTTCATCAAAAGTGCTGCAGCTAGTGCTGCTTGTGCTAGTGCTGGCATCGCTGTGCCAAGCTCGCTAAGTGCGGCAAGCGAAGCTGAAAAAGGCTGGCGTTGGGATAAGGCTGCCTGTAGATTTTGTGGAACTGGATGTGGCATCATGGTTGCTACAAAAGATGGCAAGATAGTAGCTGTAAAAGGCGATCCAGAAGCACCAGTAAACCGCGGTCTAAACTGCATCAAAGGCTACTTTAACGCTAAGATCATGTACGGCGAAGATAGGATCACTCATCCACTTTTACGTGTAAATGAAAAGGGTGAATTTGACAAAAAAGGCAAATTTAAGCAAGTAAGCTGGAAGCAAGCATTTGATGTGATGGAAGCTCAGTTTAGAAAGACTTATGACGAGCTTGGACCTCACGGCGTTGGCGTGCTTGGCTCTGGTCAATACACAATCCCAGAGGGCTACGCAGCAGTTAAGCTTATGAAAGGTGGCTTTAGAAGCAACAGCATCGATCCAAACGCAAGACACTGTATGGCAAGTGCGGTTGTTGGCTTTATGCAGACATTTGGTATAGACGAGCCATCAGGCTGTTTTGACGACATCGAGCTTACAGATACTATCGTAGCTTGGGGCGCAAATATGGCTGAGATGCACCCGATCCTTTGGGCGCGCGTCAGTGATAGAAAGCTTAGCGATCCTGATAGAGTAAAGGTCGTAAATTTAAGCACCTACTCAACTAGAACATCAAATTTAGCCGATATCGAGATCATTTTTGCTCCGTCATCTGACCTTGCTATCTGGAACTACATCGCTCGCGAGATAGTCTATAATCACCCTGAGATGATCGATGAAGAATTTGTTAAAAAACACTGTGTCTTCACAACTGGTCCAGCTGACATCGGATATGGCCTTCGCCCAGACATCCATCACAAAAAATATGCTCCAAGCGAGCTAGACACAGCTGCGACTGAGAAATCAAAGGTGCTAAGCGAGGCTGAGGGCGTTACACTTTCTTATCTTGGTCTAAAAGCTGGCGATACACTAGAAAACAAAAATGCTGCCAAGGCTGATGCACACTGGCAAATAACATTTGAAGAGTTTAAAAAAGCTCTTGCGCCTTACACACTTGACTTTACAGCTAAGGTAGCAAAAGGCGATCCAAACGAAGATATCAATGAATTTAAGAAAAAACTAAAAGCACTTGCTGATCTTTACATCGAGAAAAACCGCAAAGTCGTTAGCTTCTGGACTATGGGCTTTAACCAACACCAGCGCGGCACATGGGTAAATGAGCAAGCTTATATGGTGCATTTCTTGCTTGGCAAGCAAGCACTTCCAGGCTCAGGTGCCTTTTCTCTAACTGGCCAGCCAAGTGCGTGCGGAACAGCAAGAGAGGTTGGAACATTCGTTCACCGCTTGCCAGCTGACATGGTTGTTGGCAATCCAAAACATAGAGAGATCACTGAAAAACTTTGGAAATTACCTGCTGGCACACTAAATGCCGTACCAGGCTCACACTACGTAAAAATGATGCGTGATCTTGAAGATGGCAAGGTCAAATTTATCTGGGTTCAAGTAAATAACCCATGGCAAAACACTGCAAACGCAAACCACTGGATCAAAGCAGCTCGCGAAATGGACAACTTCATCGTCGTAAGTGACCCTTATCCAGGAATTTCTGCAAAAGTAGCTGACCTTATCCTCCCAACTGCGATGATCTACGAAAAATGGGGCGCATACGGCAACGCCGAGAGAAGGACACAGCACTGGAGACAGCAAGTACTCCCTGTTGGCGAAGCGATGCCTGATATCTGGCAGATGCTTGAGTTTAGTAAGCGCTTTAAACTAAAAGATGTTTGGGGCGAGAAAAAGCTAAATGACAAAGTGACACTTCCAAGCGTGCTTGAGGCTGCAAAAGCTATGGGATATAGCGAAGAAGATACGCTATTTGACGTGCTTTTTGCAAATGAAGATGCTAAGAAATTTAGCGCAAACGATCCGATCATGGAAAACTATGATAATACAGAAGTCTTTGGCGACAGCAGAAAAGTGATCGGCTCAGATGGTAAAGAATTTAAAGGATATGGATTTTTCATCCACAAGTATCTTTGGGAAGAGTATAGAAAATTTGGCGTTGGCCACGGCCATGACCTAGCTGACTTTGACACTTACCACAGAGTAAGAGGTCTTAGATGGCCAGTCGTTGATGGCAAAGAGACTCAGTGGAGGTTTAACACTAAATTTGACCCATACGCTAAAAAAGCTGCTCCAAATGATAAATTTGCATTCTACGGCAACAAAAATGCAGCTCTTCCAACAGGCGATCTAAAAGGTGTGAAAAATCAAGAGAAAACTCCTCTTGCAAACAAAGCAAAAATTTTCTTCCGCCCTTACATGGATCCATGCGAGATGCCAAGCAAAGATTATCCATTCTGGCTATGTACTGGCCGTGTTCTAGAACACTGGCATACAGGTACGATGACTATGCGTGTTCCTGAGCTTTATAGAGCCGTCCCAGAGGCGCTTTGCTACATGCACGAAGATGACGCTAAAAAACTTGGTGTACTTCAAAACGAGATCGTTTGGGTCGAGTCACGCCGTGGCAAAGTAAAAGCAAGAGTAGATCTAAAAGGTAGAAATAAGCCACCAGTAGGACTTGTCTATGTGCCTTTCTTTGATGAAAACGTATTTATAAATAAAGTCTGCCTTGACGCTACTTGCCCTATCTCAAAAGAGACTGACTATAAAAAATGCGCGGTTAAAATTTACAAGGCGTAAAAGTGGCTGATATGGAATTTTCAAGTAGGCGTGAAGCTTTGAAATTTGGAGCTAAGGCAGCGATTTTGGCACTTGGTGGAGGCTTTATATGGTCACTTAGTGCCAAAGCCTCACCGCTTGTACTTCTTAGACCGCCTGGTGCGAAAGCGGAGAAGCAGTTTTTAAAAAGCTGTATTAGGTGTGGGCTTTGTGTAGAGGCCTGTCCATTTGATACGCTAAAACTTGCTACTCTTGAAGATGGTATAAGCGTCGGTACGCCTTATTTTGAGCCTAGAAAAATTCCTTGTCATATGTGCGAGCATATCCCTTGCGTGCCAGCCTGTCCGACCGGGGCACTGGACGCAAATTTAGTTAGCACAGCTGGCAAACTAGACATAAACAAAGCCAAAATGGGCGTTGCAGTGGTCGATATGAAAAACTGCGTGGCATACTGGGGCATACAGTGCGACGCTTGTTATAGATCTTGTCCGCTCATAGATAAGGCCTTGTATCTTGAGTATCGCCGCAACGAAAGGACGCAAAAGCATGCATTTTTGCTACCAGTTGTTGATAGCGATATCTGCACAGGTTGTGGCGTGTGCGAGCGAGCCTGTATCACCGAAAAAGCAGCCATTACCGTGCTAAACCGCGAGGTTGTACTTGGCAAAGTTGGCGATAACTACGTCAAAGGCTGGATAAAAGAGGATGAAAGGCGCGTGGATGATGCCAACAGCAAGATAAAGCTCGACATCAAAAAGGCGACTGACTATCTAAATGGCGGTGAGCTATGAAATTTTTAATCTTAAGACGAATAACTCAAATTTCTATCCTAGTGCTATTTATCCTAGGAAATGTTTATGGAGTTAAGATACTTAGCGGAAATTTAAGCTCATCTTCGCTTTTTGGACAAATTCCACTAAGCGATCCATTTGCGGTGCTTCAAATTTTACTAGCAAGCTTTAGCGTAGGCATAAATGCAGTAATAGGTGCGATCATCGTCTTTGCATTTTACGCACTTATCGCTCCAAGGGCGTTTTGCTCATGGGTTTGCCCGGTAAATTTACTAACCGACATTGCTTACAAGCTAAGAGAGAAATTTGGCTTTAAGGGTGAGAAAATTTTAAACGTAAGTAAAAATTTGCGCTACTACTTACTAGCGCTCACTCTTATCTTAAGCCTAGCTCTGTCACTGCCAGCGTTTGAGAGCATTAGCTTTATTGGTATCATCCAGCGTGGCATTATCTACGGCTCAGTTAGCGCCATTGGCATCGCCCTTGGCATAGTGGCCTTTGATATGTTCGTGTTAAAGCGTGGAATTTGCTCACACGTCTGCCCGCTTGGTGCATTTTACGCGGTGATATCAAAATTTGCTCTTATTAGAGTAAAACACGATGTTTCGTCTTGCACGAAATGTATGAAATGCAAACTCATCTGCCCAGAGGTGCAAGTGCTAGACATGATCGGCAAAGAGAGCCGCGCAGTTAGCTCAAGCGAGTGCATAAGCTGTGGTAGATGCATCGACGTTTGCGGTGACGGGGCGTTAAATTTTAGTATTAGAAATTTAAGGAGAGAAAAATGAAAATGAAAATAATGGCGCTTGGAGCACTATGCGCTGCCTTTTTAGCGGCATGTGCATTGAATAATCCAAGCATTAGCGATTCGCAAATCGGACTTAGAAATGTCGATTTGTTAGATGATAAAGACGTTGTTTTAAAAGACATCAACTATACAAAAGAGCCAGCGGGTATGGCAAAGAGATTTGACAGATCTTTTGAAAACGCACCTCCATTTATCCCACACGACACTGAGGGCTTGGTGCCTATCACAAAAGATTCAAATATGTGCGTAACCTGCCACATGCCTGAGTTTGCAAAAGATAGCGGAGCTACTCCTATCCCAGCTTCTCACCTTTATGACATCAGAAACAAAAAAGATCTTGCAGGCAAGCTTGATGATGAGAGATATAACTGTACAACTTGCCACGTCGAACAACAAAATGGTGTAACTCAGCTTGTTGGCAATAAATTTAAGCCTGACTTTAGAGATAAAAACGGCTCACATAAGTCAAATTTACTAGACGTTTTAAATGACGGCGTTAAGTAATGCAAAGTAGGCGAGAGCTAATTAGTAAAATTTTGGGGGCAAAACCTGCTCCCAAATTTATAGATCCACCATTTTTTAGCGGTGAATTTGAGTGCGGCGGCTGTGAGGCTGGCTGCGTAAGTGCGTGTGAAAAAGAGCTTCTTAGCTTTGAAAATGAAAGAGTTGTTTTTAAAGTTAAAAAGCTAGGCTGCGACTTTTGCGAAGAGTGCGCGAAAGCTTGTCAAAGTAGCGCTCACGTGACACTAAGCTTAAACTCGCAAAAGAGCATAAACGCAAAGGTTAGCATCAACGTCACTAGCTGCCTAGCGTGGAACGACACGATTTGCTACAACTGCCTTGATGCTTGTAAATTTAAAGCGGTTGAGTTTCTTGGTGTTTTTCGCCCTATAATCAATCAAAATTGCGTAAGCTGCGGCGAGTGCTTTGATGTTTGTTTTAAAAATTCGCTTGAGATGGAGGCTTTATGAGAGTTTTATTTTTTCTTTTTTGCTTGTTAAATTTTATCTTTGCAAACGAGATCACAACGCCTATTAAAGAGATAGAAGCCAGCGCAAACGTGCTTAGTACGACGCTTATTTCAGGCAAACTTTTTATCGCAACTGATGGTGGCACGGTTGAAATTTATGATCCAAAAGAGTCTAAATTTGACGAGATTATTAAAATGGATGATATAAAAACCTACGTTAGCGACCATGAGAGGCCAAAAATTTTAAATGTCGATGAACTAAATGGCAAGATACTCATCCTAAGCGAGGGCGACTACGCTACAAAGGTGCTTTATATAAGAGAAAATGGGCAGATGAGAAGCATAAATTTAACAAATCAAGCGATAAAAAAAGCTCTATTTTTAGACGGTGAGCACATAGCACTTGCCTCGATTAGCAATGAAATTTACTTCTTAAACCTAAAAAGCGGTGAAATTTACGAGCATTTTAAAATTTCTATAGCCATGCTCTCAGACATGGAGATAAGCGAGGATAGAGGCACGCTAGCGATCGCTTGCGAGAGTGGTAAGGTCTATTTTTACAATGTTCGCACTAAAAAAATGGACAAAATTTTAGATATCCACACTGATAATATCTATGACATCGCCTATAAAAATGGCGTCATGATAAGTGGAGGTACCGACAGGATCGTTGGCATCTTCTCAGCTGGGACGCTAAAAAAGATAAATACTGGCTTTTTGGTTTATGGCGTGGGGCTTAGTAGTGACGGCAAGATTGCTGCATATATGAGCGATGAGATGAGCGATGTAAATTTAGTTGATAGCACAAGCCTAGAAAATATCGCGATGCTAAAAACTGGGCAAAGCACGATAAATAGCATAATTTTCATAAGCGACAACGAGGTTGTGACCTCTGCTTATGAGAAGAAAATTTTATTTTGGAGAGTTAGATGAATATTTCAAGCCTGATAGTCTATACGGATAATAAAAATGAGAGCGTAAAAAGCGAGATAAGCAAGTTAAAAGAGTGCGAGATCATCACTGACGCAGATGATAGAATCGTTGTGGTCGTTAGCTCAGAGAGCATAGAAGATGAGATCAGAGTTTTTAAGATGATAGAGGGCATTGGCGGCGTGGTGAGCGTTGCGATGGTTTATAGCTACCAAGAAGACGCTAAGGAAAATAGAGAGAGGCTTGAAGCAAACGGCAAGATAAGCGAAATCTTAACAAGCGATGATGTAAAAGCCGAAGACATCGCATATGGCGGTAGCGTGCATTATAAGGTGAGATAAATTTAAATTTTTATTTTGGAGTGTAAATTTAAACTTTAGTAAGCCCAAACAAATTTCAAATTTAACATAGCAAATCGCATGCAGTGCACCAGCACCATTGCATGCCACCTCTAACGTGCGAGGGGATTGGGGGATTTAAAAAGGGGGATAAGGGGACGGCTTCGTAATTCAAGTCCCCTTGTCTCCCCTTTTTGATAAAGCAAATTTAGAAATTTAATTAAGCTGTCTTTGCAAATTTTAAAAACTTACTCACTCGCCTTAGCAACTTACTAAATTTAGAAGCGTGATATGCTCGTTCATAAATTTTAAAATTTATCTGAAGCTTTTTGTATGTTAAATTTAAAGTTCAGAATTTAAAGCAGTTAAATAAAAGATTAAATTTAAAGTTCAAAATTTAAAAGATTAAAATTCCAACCCAGCTTAAACTAGGTTGGAATTTATGAAGATTGATGAAGTAGTTTGATTAAAATTTATTCTTTCTTACTTCACTTACTATTGTCTTAGCCATATTATCAACATCGCTTGTTACTTCGTTTGCTTGGTTGGCAATTACCACATTCTCTTTTGTTAGATTATCT
>CAUQCU010000078.1:0-9080 GCA_963516555.1 Campylobacter concisus
GGGCATGATGCGATGAATTTAACAAAGCTTGCAAGCAGTGTTGGCATGCTCTTTATCCCTTGTGTTGATGGTATCAGCCACAACACCAAAGAGGCGATAAATTTTAAAGACGCCGTTTCTGCAACAAAAATTTTGACAAACGCACTAATTAGACTTTCAAACGAGGAGTAGTCATGGATAAAATAGCAAATTTAGCACTATCTTTAAAAGATGAGCTCATCAAAGACCGCAGGTACTTTCACTCGCATCCAGAAACTGGCTGGTTTACCTTTTTTACGACAGCAGTTTTAGCAAAAAGGCTTAGTGATCTAGGATATGAGGTGAAGCTTGGCGAAGAGGTCGTAAAGAGCGATGCAAGGCTGGGCGTTGGCAGCAAAGAGCAGTGCCAAAAGGCGATCGAGCGGGCAAGAAGTCTTTTAAATCCTGACGAGGCAAAATACCTTGAATGCATGAAAGATGGCCTAACTGGGCTAACAGCCTTCATCGACACAAAAAGGCCTGGTAAATTTAGCGCTTTTAGATTTGACATCGATAGCGTTGATGTGACAGAGAGCGCAGAGGCAGCTCATAGACCTTGCAAAGAGGGCTTTGGTTCAGATATCGCTGGTATCACGCACGCTTGTGGGCACGATGGACACATGGCGATGGGTCTAGCACTTGCAAAGCTGATCGCTAAAAATTTAGACGAGTTTAACGGCAAATTTAAATTTATATTTCAAACAGCAGAAGAGGGCACAAGAGGTGCCGTGGCTATGGAGGCTGCTGGGGTGCTTGAGGGCATCGAGTATCTACTTGGCGGACACATCGGCTTTCAAGCAGAAACAAATGGGGGCATAGTTTGTGGCACAAACAAACTGCTTGCAACATCTAAATTTGACGTGCATATCACTGGTCGTTCAGCTCACGCAGCAGGAGCGCCAGAGGAGGGAGCAAATGCCCTTTTAGCCGCTGCTCAAATGGCTCTAAATATGCATGGCATCACAAGGCACGCAAAGGGTGTGACTAGGATAAATGTAGGCGTTTTAAGAGCAGGCGAGGGCAGAAATGTCATCGCACCAAATGGCTATCTAGCCTGCGAAACAAGGGGCGAGGATACAAATTTAAATGAGTTTATGTATAAAAAATGTATGGATATCGTAAAAGGCGTGAGTGAAATTTATGGCGTTGAGAGCAAGGTCGTGATGACTGGGGGCACAAGTGGGGCAAATAGCGACAAAGAGGTGACTGAAATTTTCTATGAAGCAGCAAAAGAGAGCCCATTTATAGATGACGATAAGATCGTTAAAGAGCTTGACTTTGGCGCTTGCGAGGACTTCGCTCACTTTATGAGAGCTTTGCAAGATAGGGGCGCAAAGAGCGGATATATGATGATCGGTACAAATTTAAAAGCAGGACATCACAACAGCAAATTTGACTTTGACGAGGAGTGTTTGGTCGCTGGGGTTGATATATATCTAAGGGCTGCTTACAAACTAAACGGAGCTAAAAAATGAAAAATGCTTTACTAATCAGCGCTTCAAGCTACCAAGATACTGGCTACTTGAGACACTGCAAAAACTGGGTTAAGGACTTCTTGGGTGAGAGAGGCAAGGAGGAAATTTTATTTATCCCTTATGCTGGAGTTAGGCGAACAAATGACGAATACGAGCAAAAGGTTATAGACCGCCTAAAAAATAAAAATATAAAGTCGATCCACCACTACGAGGATAAAATTTCAGCTATCAAAAATGCCAGAAGTATCGCGGTTGGCGGAGGCAATACCTTTATGCTGCTTTACACGCTTTATAAGCTAAATTTAATTGAGCCTATAAAAGAGGCTGTGACAAACGGCACAAAATACTTTGGCTGGTCAGCTGGCGCAAATATCGCTGGTAAGACTATGATGACAACAAATGATATGCCTATCATCATGCCAAAGTCATTTGAGAGCCTAAATATCTTCCCATATCAGATCAATCCGCACTTCATAAGTGGCAAGCTAGCAGGTCACAACGGCGAGAGCAGGGAGGAGAGGCTAGAGGAGTTTTTGATAGCAAATCCAAAAGATACTATCTACGCGTTGCCTGAGGGCACGGCTTTGCTTATAGAGGGTAGCGAAGCTGAGGTCATAGGATATAGCGAAATTTTAAAATTTGAGTATCAAAAAGAGATAGAAAAAATAGAAGTTGGAACTAAATTTAAAATCTAAACAAGGAGAGAGAGGTATGGAATCATTCAAGCTAATTGCTGCCATTCTTGGCATCGTTGCAGTTGTAGCACTTCTAGTCTTAAAAAAAGAGACGAGAACAGTGCTAATAGGTGTTGGTTTGGTGCTTTGTATAATCGCGCTAAAACCGATGGGGGCACTAAGTGCTTTTACTGACTATATGACTAAAGCTGGTCTTATAAAGGCTATTTGTGCTAGTATGGGTTTTGCTTTCGTTATGAAATATACAATGTGCGATAAGCACCTTGTTGCGCTTCTTACAAAGCCACTTAAAAACGTGGGATTTATCTTGATCCCTGCAACAACCGTGCTAACTTACTTTATAAATATCGCTATCCCTTCAGCTGCTGGCTGCTCTGCTGCTGTTGGTGCGACACTTATACCACTTCTAATGGCATCAGGCGTTCGCCCTGCGATGGCTGGTGCGGCTGTTTTTGCAGGTACATTTGGCTCAGTCCTAAGCCCAGGCTCTGCGCACAACATATATGTGGCTGACCTTGTTAAAAAGACAGTTGAGGGCTACACAGTTCAAGACATCATAAAAGTGCAAATTCCTAGCGCATTTACAGCTCTTGCTATCGTAGTTGTCATGCTAACTATCGTTGCAATACTTTTTAAAGACTATCAAAAAGGTACAAATTTTACTCTTGAAAATGGCGCAGCTAGCGAGGAGAAGTCAGCGTTTAAAGTAAATTTGATCTACGCTATTATGCCACTTGTCCCGCTTGTCATCTTGGTTATCGGCGGAACTAGCCTTGCAAAAGATTATAGCTTTTTGGCATGGACAAAGATGGGCGTTGCTGAGGCGATGATACTTGGTGCTATCATAGCTATCTTTGCTACTCTTACAAACCCACAAAAGATCACAAAAGAGTTCTTTAATGGCATGGGTCACGCTTACGCTGATGTTATCGGTATCATCATCGCAGCTGGCGTCTTTGTCGCAGGTCTAAAGGCGTGTGGAGCCGTTGATGTGGTCATAGCGTGGCTAAAAACAGATCAAAGCTACGTTAAATTTGGCGGAACATTTGTGCCATTTATCATGGGTATAGTTACAGGCTCAGGCGACGCTGCTACATTTGCATTTAACGAAGCTGTCACAACAAACGCTGCTGCTCTTGGCTTTGAGCAAGATAAGCTTGGCATGGCTGCAGCCATCGCTGGCTCACTTGGACGTTCAGCTTCTCCGATCGCTGGTGCAGCTATCGTTTGTGCTGGTATCGCTATGGTTAGCCCGGTCGAGCTTGCAAAAAGGACATTTACAGGCATGTTTCTCTCGGTTGTGGTTATCGCATTTTTCGTCATCTAAGGATGAAAGATGGATATCGTAGAGAGATTTATAAACTATACGAAATTTAACACCACGACAAATAAAGAGAATGGATTAAAAGGCGTCATGCCTTCTAATCCAACCGAGTATGAGCTGGCTCTTTTTATAAAAGATGAGCTTAGCTCGCTTGGCATAAAAGATATCATCTTGCAAGATAATGCCATCTTGATAGCAAAAATTCCTGCAAACTGCGAAAACGCCCCAAGTATCGCCTTTTTTGCGCACTTAGATACAAGTAGCGAGCAAAAAAACGACACAAAAGCTAAGATAGTAAAATACACAGGCGGCGACATCTGCTTAAACGAAGAGCAGGGAATTTACCTTAAATTTAGCGACAACCCAGAGCTTAAAAAATACTTGGGCGATGATATAGTCGTGACTGACGGCACTAGCTTACTTGGCGCTGATGATAAGGCTGCGATCGCTAGCATCGTAAATATGGCTAGCTTTTTCATGCAAAATCCTGATGTAAAGCACGGCAAGATCGTGATCTGCTTCGTGCCTGATGAGGAGCAGGGCTTGCTTGGTGCAAAGGCGCTTGATGTAAATTTGCTTGGAGCTAGTTTTGGCTACTGCTTAGACTGCTGCGAGATAGGCGAGCTAATATACGAAAACTGGAACGCGGCTGACTGCACGATGGTCTTTAAAGGCGTTTCAGCTCATCCGATGAATGCAAAGGGTAAGCTTGTAAATTCGCTACTTTTAGCGCATAAATTTATCTCGCTATTGCCAGGCGGCGAAGTGCCAGAGTGCACCGAGGGCAAAGAGGGCTATTTCTGGGTGAAAGAGCTTAGCGGAAACAGCGCAAAAACGACGCTTAAGATCGACATAAGAGAATTTGACGAGGCGAAATTTCAAAAAAGGCTTGAGTTTTTAAGCGATATGGCAAATTCTTTTAACAAAATTTATGGGCAGTGCTGTGATATCACGCTAACAACACGCTATGAAAATGTCTTTAAGTTTTTAAAAGATGAAAATTCGCTCCCGATAAAACTAGCAAAAGATGCCTTTAGCGAGCTAAATATCACGCCAAACATAAAGCCGATGCGTGGCGGATACGACGGTGCTGCGATCTCTGCAAAGGGCGTGCCAACGCTAAATTTATTCACAGGGGGAAATAACTTTCATTCTATCTTCGAGTACTTGCCAGTTAGCAGCCTAAAAGCCTCAAGCGAAGTCATTAAAAAAATCGTAATTAACGCTGCTAAATAAACTTCATAAAAGCCTAGATTTAGTAAATTTAGGCTTTAAATTTTACTTTCAGGACAAAAATGAAGGCTTTAGCTTTGTTTAGCGGAGGGCTTGATAGCATGCTCTCTATGAAAATAATAAGCGATCAAAATATCGAAGTGGTCGCACTTTATATGGATACTGGATTTGGCGTGGATGAGGAGAAGCACGAAGTTTTAAGGCGCCGTGCAGCCTTGGCTGGGGCTAGCCTAAAGGTGGTTGATATGAGAAACGAGTATCTTCGTGATGTGCTTTTTAACCCAAAATACGGCTACGGCAAGCAGTTTAACCCTTGCATCGACTGCCACGGATATATGTTTAAAACAGCTCTTAATATGCTAAAAAGCGAAAATGCAAATTTTATAATCACAGGCGAAGTCGTAGGGCAAAGGCCGATGAGCCAGCGCAGAGACGCACTTTTTCAGGTTAAGCGCTTAGCTGATGATGAGGATGATCTAGTGCTTCGTCCGATGTGCGCTAAGCTCTTGCCGCCAACTAAGCCAGAGCGCGAGGGCTGGGTCGATAGAGAGAAGCTACTTGACATAAGCGGGCGCGATAGAAAACCGCAGCTTGCTTTGGCAAAGGAATTTGGCTTTGAAGACTTTGCAACGCCTGGAGGTGGCTGTTTGCTAACGATCGAGAGCTTTGCAGTCAAGATAAAAGACTACTTGAAATTTGATAAAGAGATGCGAGATATCGATGTTACTTGGCTAAAGCTTGGTAGGCATCTGCGCTTGGTAGATGGCGCTAAAATGATAATAGGACGTGATGAGAGCGATAATAACGCACTTTTAGCTCACCCAAATGATAAATTTGAGCAGGTAAAATTTAAAGAGAGCGACGACATCGTGGGAGCTGTTAGCTTCATAAGCAAAAACGCTAGCCAAGCCGACAAAGAGCTTGCCGCAAGGCTTGCGTTAGCTTATACAAAAGCAAGCAGAGAAGATGAATTTGAAGTTAGCATCGCTAATGAGAAATTTATCATCAAACCTGAAGATAAAAAGCTAGCGCAAGAGTTTTTTGTAAAATAAATCCAAATTTGCAAAGGAATTTGATATAAATTTCTTTGCAATATCTAAAATTTCTAACTTTTTCAAATCTCAACAAAATCTAAATTTGCAAAATTTCAAGTCATAAATATGTCACACTTGTACCAAAGTACAATGGTTTGATTTTGATAAAACTGTTAAATTTACGAAAAGATTTAAAAAGGGAGGCACATGTCAAAGGAAATAGGCGTAGTAAAAAATGTAACGCAAGGAAGCGTAAAAGCTGTAAGTCTAACAGGTGAAAGCAGAGAGTTAAAAGTAGGTGACATAGTATATCAAGGTGAAAAGATAGTCACTGAATCAACTGACGCAAAAGTAGTAATAGCAAAAGCAGATGGAAAAGAGATAAGCCTAATAGGCAAAGACTCAATAAATTTAGACCAAAGTGTTAGTGAAAATTCTCAAACAACAGCAGATATAAATTCACTTCAAAAATCAATACTTGGCGGACAAGACCTTAACGCTTTAGAAGAGACTGCAGCTGGTGGGAACCAAGCTGGTGGTAACGCTGGAGGTGATGGAGTAAGTCTTGGTGCTGCTAGCTTTGCACAGGGTGGTCACTACTCAAATATAAGTGCGAATTTTAATGATCTTGGCGACCTAAATGCTGCGTTTGAAGCTCCGGTTAGTTCAGTCGGCGGCGGACAAAGTGAAAATTTAGGTGACGGCGCGGCTGCTGATAACGTAGTGCCACAACCACAACCACAACCACAACCACAACCATTACCACAACCACCATTGCCACCACAACCAAATGGAATAATCAAAATCCCACTCTCAGCTCACAAGAGCGAGGACCCAGCGGCTGAGCTGATACAGGCATTTACAACAAAGATACCTAGCGGATATAGCGTACAAAAGCAAGCTGACGGCAGAAGCTATCTAGTGCCTGATGATGGTGTGAATGAATTTACATATAACAATGGCTGGTACGTGAGTAACGACGGCCAGCTAGCTATCGGCCAAGACGAGGCTAAAAAGCTAGCAGTAACGAGCAACGCAAATGAGGGCAACTACCCAGATGATGGCACTGTTGCAAAGATAGTAGCTCCAAATGCACAGCTAAATGTTTTTGGCTCAGATATCAACGACAAAATAGTTGTAGATAATGCGAAGATAAATAACGTCTACGGCGGCGTTGGTGTTGATGAAATTTCAGGTATAAATTCTGCAAAGCTTAGCAACATCTCTGGTGGCTCGGGCGATGACGTGGTCGATCTAAACAAAACTACGATCACTGGCATAGTTGTGGGCAACGATGGCGACGATACTATAAATGTAGATAATGGCTCAAAAGTTGCTAAAAGCGTATATGGAAACGACGGAAAAGACACTATAACGATAGATAATAGCTCTGTTGTTAGTAAGAATGTATTTGGTAACGCTGGCGAAGATACGATAGTAGTTCAAGGCGGTGCTAAGGTAGATGGCTGGGTGCTTGGCGATACAAAGACTAAAAACGATATGCATGAAAAACAAGTAAAGCCAAATTTAGATATAACGGATAACGGCGCTGGTAATGACACCATAATAATAAGTGGTACAGGAACTAGTGTGAAAAATATAGGTGGTGGAAACGGCGATGATACTATCACAGTAGAAAAAGGCGCGCATGTTGAACTCATCCAAGCAGACGAGGGAGACGATATCATAACTGTAACTGGCGCTGGCACATTCACAAGCGCAGTAAACGGCAGAGGTGGCAAAGATACTATCTTAGTTAGCGACCAAGCAACGGTTGATGGCATAGTTGGTAGATGGGGCAATGACGACATAACTGTAACAGGTGCTGGCACTACTGTGACTGAGTATGTACAGGGCAACGAAGACGCTGATACTATTAGAATTTTAGACGGAGCCACTGTAAATCAATATGTAAGCGGCGGTCGTGGTGAAAACCCTAGTGTATATGGCGGTGCTCAAGACTCTGATAAAAATACAGTGATCATCAAAAATGCCACAGTAAAAGGTGACGTAGAGGGCAGCACTAGTGGCGGTGATAGTAAGATCGAAATTTCAGGCTCTACTATAAATGGTAAAGTAGTTGGCTCTAACGACGGTATAAAAGTTAGCAAACTTACCATAGAAGACAGCTCTGTGGACTTTAGTAAGGTTGAGAAAATAACAAGCCTTGAGCTTGGTGGAGCTGATAAAAATTTAAATATCACGCTAACTAAAGATGATATCTTTAGAAACAATGAGCTTAAGATAGACGGCGAAGAAGGCGATAAAGTAACGCTAACTGGTGGCTTTAGAGAGGCTGGCTCGCATGATGGCTACAAAACATACACGGTAACAGGCTCTACGATAAGCGTAGATATCAAAGAGGATGTTGTTGTAACTCTATAATAAATTTGGTCTAACGGGGCGACCTTTTGGACTAAAACTCTTTGCTTGTCTATAAAATTTGCTAAATTTCTATAGGCAAGCAGCTTAAATTTTTAGTCAAATTTAAAAAATCCTCAAACGAAATTTGATTCATCGTGTAATAAATTAATAATATTATAATTTAAAAGACAATAAAATGCCCAAAATAAATTTTCTAAAAGGATATAGGATGAAATTTATAGGCATTATACTTCTACTACTAACAAGCATATTTTTAATAGCCTGCTCTGCAAATCAAGCAAGCAACAAGATAAGTAGCTCTGAAATAAAAGAGCTTGGTAAAAAATATGGTGGCGTTTATATATTTAATAAGAAATTCTATGATGAGATAGAAAAAAGAGAAGCTGAAAGAAAAGAGCTAAGTAAAAAAATGAAAGGTAGAGATTTGGGTGATGGTCTTTATGCTGTTGATCCAAAGCCTATTAATGAAAAATTTCCACGAACCCTCTCAAACGGCAAACAATATTATGTTAGTTGGATAGACTACGAAAGACAAACTAAAAAAACACTACCAAACATAGATAAATTTTATGAAAATAAGATAAAAGAGGTAGTCGGACAAAAAGGATATGAATATGCCACTGTGTTGCCACTATACCTATATATAGATGACAATGAACAACCTAAATATATAAGCATATCGGTTGGTTATGATTTCGAAGTAACCAAATACGGTCTCTATGGAGATGAAGGTAGGGGTTTTTCTTTATCGAGAAAAGAGACTAGATATGTAAAAGGTGGAAATAAATTTTATATAGAAGATTTAGAAAAATAAATAAAGAGTAGAGAATGAGCCAAATTTCAACAAAAGAACAAATAATAAAATTTAAAGACTATGCAGATATAGCTGACGCAAGTTATGCAATGCTTCACCAGG
>CAUQCU010000079.1:0-8874 GCA_963516555.1 Campylobacter concisus
ATGAGCAAAAACAAAGCTCCCAAAATGTCAATCGCCCTCTTTAAAAAATTTCTATACATCTATAAATTTCCTATAAATTTCTATATATCTTTTTGCGATTTGCTTCTCGTCAAACTCGCTCACCGCCCAGTCCCTACCATTTTGCCCAAGTTTTACGCAAAGCGCTTCGTCATCAAGCAAAATTTTGATTTTATCTGCTAGGTCGTTTGCGTCTTTTACCTTGCATAAAAGTCCGTTATAGCCCTCTTTTACAGCTTCATTGCAGCCTGTCACGTCACTTGCAACGACTGCTTTAGCCATACTCATCGCCTCTAAAACCGTTCTTGGAAAGCCCTCTTTATAGCTTGGCAAAGTAAGTAAATAAGAAGCCTTTAAAAGCTGCGGGATATCGTTTCTGGCTCCTAAATATCGCACTTTGCCTCCTTTTAAAAAGCTCTCATCCGCGGTTGATTTATTACCAGCAAAGCCTTCGCCAACAAAGACAAATTCGCAGTTTTTGTAGCCATTTAAAATTTCTGCTGCCTCGTAAAATTCACGAACGCCCTTGTGCCACATGGCTCTTGCGATCATTAAAATGACCTTTTTTTCACCAAGATCAGCTGCCTGCGTGATAACTGGATCAAATTTAGCAGTATCCACGCCGACACTTTTTATGCGGTACACTTTGCTTTTATCTATCAAATTTCTAGAGATCAGATAGTCTGGATCTGCGTCATTTACAAAGATGCAAGCATCAGCCTTTGCAAAAGAGAGCTTATAAAGGCTCTCCATGACAAAACGCACGGCCTTTGTTTTAATATCATCATCGATATAAAAGCTGCCAAGCCCTTCAACCAAATTTATCACGTGTTTTATGCCAGCGTTTTTAGCAGCAAATGTGCCAAAGACATTTGACTTGTGAGCGCCAGTTTGCAGCAGGTCTAAATTTAGCTCGCTTAAAATTTGAGATAGTTTTTTTGAGTTATTTATCACAGTTAGTGGATTTAGGCTAGCCTTGTCAAGCTCGTAGGTGACGGTGTGAAAACTTTTAGCAAGCTCATTAGTGAAATTTCCTTTTGGAGCGATAGCAAAAACTTCATGCCCCATATCTTTTAAAGCCTGCATTATAGGGCGTCTAAAAAAGTGTATGCTCATATCAGCATGGCTTAAAAATCCTATCCTTGCCATCTCTACCTCTTTAGCCTATAAACTTTTGCCGCCCCATCAAGTATGACTGGCTCAAAGACTTTTGGATCGTATCTTTCAAGCACGAAAAGCTGGATGTAGGCGCTATTTAAAATGCTCTCATCAAGGATGATAAATCTGCCATAATCCCTCATATAAATGACAGAAATGTTTGACATTTCGTTATTTTTATACTCTTTTACATTTAGCTTGCCAGCCTCGTTGTAGTCGGTCTCTATAAAAGATCTTAGCGGTAAGACCTTGCCATCATAGATCAAACTTGTGACATCGCTTGTTAGTGTAAATCCGCCACTTAGCCTAATTCCCTTTTCGTTTTGCGAGATCGCTCTTGTGGTGACAAAAAGTCCGTTGTTTAAATTTTTACCGCTTTTTAGATCGATCTTGCTAAACTGCAAAATGGTCGGGAAAATGCTAAGCATCCTATCTGGCAGGTAATAATATATCTCTCTGCTCTTTGCTGGCAGGCTAAAATTTGCCTCTTTTATCTCGCTAAAAAACTGATCAACGCTTAAATTTCTATCTTTTAAAATTTGAGCCAAGTTGCCGTTAAATCTCTCCTTGAAATTTCGCTCCGTATACTCAACATCAAGCCTTGCCATATTTGCCGAGCTCATCTCGTCGCTTCCAAGCGCAAAGCTCACGGCAAAATTTTCACGCCCAAGGTGCTTTCCGCCGTCAATTAGCGTCTTAACATCGCTGTAATATCTAATCGGATATCCATAGTCCCACCACGCAACCACGTAGTCTTCGCGTCCTGTGATGCTTTTTAGCCTGTTTAAAATTTCAACCTCTTTATTTACAAAGACTGGCTCAGCCTTGTAGCCATAGATGTGAATGAGTGCTGGAGCAAGCACAAGAGCCGCTATGAACGCTCTTATGATATTTAAAACGGCTCCTTTTAGCTTTAAATTTGCAAGCACAAACTCCACTAAGTAGCCAAAACCAAGCGCCATGATAGGCACGGCATAAATGGTAAATCTAAGGCCGCTTTTAAAGGCCAAAAAGCCAAGTGCGAGCATGCCAAGTGATACGGCAAATGAGCGGTGTCTATAACAAAAAAGAGCAACACCAACAAGCGAGATCAAAAATGTGATGACATTTGCGCTGATCCTCTCGCAAAATAGCGTAAAATCAACGACGCTTGACTCTTGGATAGTTTGATTGACATTAAAAAAGTGAAAACTCATGCCACCAACTTCAGGCGCATCTCTAAAGACGTAAAATTTAAGTTGAAAGATTATAGGATTTAGCCCGCCACGGATGACAAAAACGACAAAGATAACCGCCAAAATGCCAAGAGCAATTTTTAAATTTATCACATCTTTTTTAAATAGGCAAAGTGCGTAAATAACGATAACAACGATAAATTTAAGAGTTAGATCAAGGTTTGAGATAGCAAGTAAAAGCAGAGAAATTTCAAGGTAAAAAAGTGGATTTTTCCTATCAAAAATGAGCGTGTAAAGTAAAAATAGTCCAGTTAAAATGCTAATAAGCGAAAAGGCGCTCATATACCACCACATATAGATAAGCACGCTTAAAGGTGCTATTATCAGGCTCTTTGCATCCTTTTTCTCAAGCACTCTAACAAGCCCCCAAACGACAAAGACGCTAAGTGGGATGATGAGCATGTCAGTGTCGTAATATCCTGCCATAGTGCGGTTGTAGTAGCTATTTGCGACCACTGCAAGAAGTGCGGCGATGAAGCCAGCCATTTTTGCTTTGTATTCATTTGCGATCAAGATAACAGGCACAGCCACAAGCGACGAGAAAAAGACGCTCATATAAATCATAGCCGTCTCAAGCTTGACGCCCAGAAATTTCACGATCCAGTAAGTAAGTGTCGAGAGTGGATAGCCGTAGTAGCTAAGGTCGTTTTCTTGATGAAAGCCAGCCAGCATATCCCTTGCGCCCTCGGCAAATGCGTAGCCGTCGTTTGTGCTGATCATCAGCTCGTTGTTCCAGAAAAATACCGGATACTCGCTCGCCCAAAAGACCCAGTAAAGCCTGCAAACCATGCCAAAGATGACTGCGGCAAATATCATAAGGTATAAAGAGTAATTTTTAAAAAACAAATTTCTATTCATTAGGATTTTCCAAAAAATTTATAAGCTCGCTCGCTATATTTTCACTATCAAAAAATTTAGCCCGATTATACGCAACATTTTCAAAATTTTGCCTTATCTTTGGCTCGTTAAGTACTTTTATCATCGCCTCTTTCATCGCATTTTCGTCATCAACTGGCACTAAGATGCCAAACTCACTATCGCCCAAAAGCTCTTTTGCGCCGCTCTTGTGCTCGGTTGAAATGATAGTTTTTTCGCATGCTAGTGCTTCAAGCAAGACATTTGAAAAGCCCTCAAAACGCGAAGCACAAAGCAAGCAAGAGGCGTTTTTTATATGCCTAAAAGGGTTTTTATCAGTGCCAAGAAGCTTTACTCGCTCGCCCACGCCAAATTTGTCTATCAAATTTTGTAGCTCGTCCTTTAAAGGTCCTTTGCCAAGGATGCCAAGCGTGGCACGAGGGTCGTTAATCGAAGCTATTATTTTTATTAGCATGGCTTGATTTTTACCGCTATCAAGGCGACCTATGTTTATGAAAAATGGCTTAAAGTCGCTCTCAAGTGGCTCATCTTTTAGTAAATTTATAGTTTTTAGATCAAGGGCGTTATAAAGCACCTTTGTTTTTGCCTCGCTCATACCAAAATTTCGCACCAGATCCTCTTTGTTGCCAGCTGCATTTGCGAGGATTAGATCAGCCTTTTTATAAAGATGAGTGAGTAAAAATTTATTAACCCTGCCGCTTAGATCGTCTTTATATAGGATCGACGGACAACTTCGCTCGCTGATAACCAGCCTAGCCTTTAGCCCTAAAATCCTAGCAACCCCAGCGATGTAGCATGGGCGGTTCATCAGCACAAACTGCGTGTCGATGCCCAAATTTTGACAAAGCTTTTTATATTTAAACGCAAGCATTGGCATCGCTAAAAAGAGCCTTGCAAGCTTTTTTAGTCCGCTCTCATAAGGATCGCTATTTTCTATAAAGTGGATATTTACCTCGCTTGGGATCTCGTAAGCGTTAACATTACTCATTAAGATGAGATGAACTTTATAATGTTTAACTAAAAAAGGGAGCAAATTTGCCACATTTCGCTCAGCCCCGCCAGGCCCCATCGAATATAAAAAAACGGCTAATTTTTTCACTTGCTAACAACCTTTTTTATAAATTCTCGCCACTGCTTGATGATATTTTCTTTGCTAAATAAATTTGCACTTTCGCTGGCGTTTTTTGCTAGTTTTTGCCTTAAATTTTCATCTTTTAAAAGCATCTCAAGCTTCTCTTTTAGATCATTGCTATCACCATTTTTAAAGATAAGCCCGTCTGTGCCGTCATTTATAAGCTCTCTTGCGCCCACAGTGTCGCTACTTAGCCTAGCACAACCAAAGGCACCTGATTCTATTAGCACGTTTGAAAGCCCCTCGCTTCGTGAGCAAAGAGTAAAAATTTTTGCCTCGCTATAAAGCTTACTAACGTCGCTCATGTGACCTAGAAATTTGACATTAAGCCCTAAATTTGAAGCCATCTCTTTTAGCTCACTCTCTTGCCTGCCGCTGCCTGCGATCTTTATCTCCCAGCCACCAAGCAAGCTCTTATCCGCCTTGCTAAGCGCCTCAAAATAGACGTCATAGCCCTTTACCGCCTCCAGCCTTGCTACGCTTAAGATGACGTTTTGCTTCTTGCAAATTTCAGGCACGTCGATAAAAAGTGGGTTGTGGATGATCTCACGATTTTTGGCAAATTTATAGTAGTCGTAGTCGCTTTTACTTAGCACGCTTAAACCATCTACAAATTTATACGAAAAGTCACGCATAGCGCTTGCGACTTTACTTTTTAAGTAGCTATGCTCGTGATGCTCAGTTGCTATTAGTTTGCTCTTTAGCCCCAAATTTGCCAGCACACAAGCGACATTTGTCCAGTCGATAAAGCTCATTATGAGATCAGCTTTTTGCTCCTTAAAAAGCGCTCTAAGGGCTAAAATTTTTTTAAATTTTAAAGCCAGTCCCGAGCCACTCACATTAAGGTTTATGATCTTTATCTTTTCATTAAATTTATAAAGTCCAAGGTCCTCTTCAAGCAGGGCGATAGTGATCTCATTGTCTTTGCAAAGCTCATTTGCAAGCACGTTTAGCACGCGCTCGGCTCCGCCGTTTCTAAGCGCAGCGATGACAAAAAGAATTTTCACTTCACACCTCCAAGCCTTAAAAGCTCCAGCCATTTTTTATAAATTTGCTCCACGCTAAACTCATCAAGTCTAACTCTTGCGTTTTTAGCGAATTCACCCATTTTTGCCTCATCTTGCACCAAATTTGCAAGCTTTTTACTCATATCATCAACGTCATTTATCTCACAAAGCAAGCCATCAAAACCATCTTTTATAAGCTCTTTTGCCCCGCTAGTTCTTGTCGCAACCCGCACACAGTCATAGTTTATTGCCTCTATCAATGTGTTTCCAAGACCCTCGAAATTTGAGCAAGAGAGCAGCACCTTTGCCCTTTTATAAAGCGAGGCAATGTCGCTAACGTTGCCTAAAAACTCCACCTCTGCACCCAAATTTTTAGCTAAATTTTCTAAATTTACCCTCTCGCCGCCATCTCCAGCGACAACAAATTTATAGCCGCTTTGCTTTAAGTTTGCAGCCACTCTTATAAACATTTCGCAGTTTTTTATCTTATTTAGCCTGCCAACAAAGATGACTAAATTTTCTTTATCAAAGCTCTCACTGCGTATCTCTTCAAAGAGTGGGTTGTAAATTTTCATCACATTTTTGCAAAATTTCGAGTAGTAGCCAAGATCCTCGTTGCTTAAGACGCTAAGTGCGTTTGCAAATGGATAGCTAAGGCGTCTTAGCACCTTAAAGATCGCCCTTTTTGGCGCAAGGTAGTTTGTGTGCTCGCTTATTATTATAGGCGTTTTTAGCCCAGCTGAGCTAAATAGCACCAAGGTATTTACGGCGTCTAAAAAAGATATAACAGCGTCAAATTTGCCCTCTCTTATGAGCGCTCTTAAAGCAAGCACCTTTGAAACTCTCTTTTTTAAATTTCCAACCAAGCCAAGCTCATCAGCCCCAACGCCTAAATTTATGAGCTTCACGCCACTTGCCAGCTCGTAAAATGGCTCATCTTTGTCAAATTTAACAAGGCTTACCTCGTAATCCACGCTAAATCTTGATGCGATCACCGCGCAAACTCGCTCCGCACCGCCACTTCTAAGCGTTGATGTGACAAATAATATCTTCATACGCCAAACCTTTGCTTGATCTTCACTCTAAGCTTTGAAAGTGCCGGCAAAAAGCCACTTGGAAGCGGGCTAAGCAGCAAAAATATAAGCGCCTCTTTGCTAAATTTAATGCTAAGGCTTTTAAATATACATCTTAACATCAAGCCATATTCGCCTGCTATTTTGGCGTAGTAAGCGGCGTTTTTATACTGCAAGGCTAGAAATTTTGGCTCATTTTTTATAGCGATGTCGTAGTGCAAATTTGCCGTTTTTATATAGGCGTTTGCGACATTTAACGCGTGTTTGCTGGCATTTAGCGTCGCACTATCGCTTCTTGCGATGCGGTAGATGTAAAGTGGCTTTTTAAGATAGAAGACATTTTTTTCAAAAAAGCGGATGTAAAGCTCATTTTCGCCGCCAAAACTACTCTCATCAAACCTAAAGCCGTCTATAAATTCACGCGAAAAAAGCTTAAAATACTCGCCATTTATCCGCCCACAGTGATAATCAACCTTACTCATCGCCCCACTCTTGCTATATGGGCTTCTACCAGCCACGACCTCGGTCATCACACCATCTTTTTCGCAGATCGCGTCTGCAAAAACGCACGAATACTCGCCGCTTTTTAAAATTTCATAGCACTCAGCAATCGCATCTGGTAAAAGCTCATCGTCATCGTCAAGCAAGCAGACAAACTCGCCTGTTGCGTTATCAAAGCCGTTATTTTTGTTGCCATTTGGGCTCTTTTTGTGAGCGCTGTTTTTTACAAATTTGATCCTTGCGTCGTTAAAACTCTTGCAAATTTCACTCGCACTCTCGTCATCACCGTCATCAGTTACAACTATTTCTAAATTTTTATAGCTTTGAACTAGAGCGCTTTTTATGGCCTTTTTTAAAAGCTCTGGACGCTTATAAGTCGCGGTTACTATGCTAATTAATGGCTCACTCATTTAGCCCCTTTTAAAAATTCTCTCATAGCCTTGAAGCTTTTCAAGTCGTGAGAAAAGTATAAATTTAAATGTTTTTATGTAGGCCTTTAAATTTGCGCTGTATCCCCTCTCAAGGCGCTCGCCCTCGATGTTTGAGCCGCTAAGATCTGTTGGGTGCGAAAAAAGATCGCAAAAATACATCTGCATATCATTAACGCCTAGCAAATAGTCCCAAACATCGGTCGTACAAAGCGCACGCTTATGGATTTCAAGCAAATTTCTAGCGCTTTTTTTGGTTAGCACATAAGCTCCTGCTCTATAAATGCTTGAAAACGAGTGCTTTGAGACCTGCCAAAGTGGCTTGCTTAGGCTAGTATCCACCTTTTTGCCAAAGGCGCTAAATCTGCCCTCTAGCCCATCTTGCATGCCACATATGAGCACGCTCTCTTCTGGTATCTTGCTAGCTGCCAAAAAGGCCTCTTTTATCGCCTCATCATCTCCGATCACGTCGTCTTCAAAGATGAGTGCAAATTTCGCATCACTTGTCAAAAACGCCTCATAAGCCTTCACGTGCGAGAGCGAACAGCCAACCTCTGCTGGGCTTAAAACCTTGCCGTAAGCTTTAAATGATGGCGAAATGATCTTATAGTACTCCCTCGCGTTTAGCTCCCTGCCATCAACTGCGTCTATTAGCTTAAAGCTATCATAAGAGCCAAATTTCTGCTGCAAAAGCTCGCGCCTTTTAGTGTCTTTTGCCAAAGAGATCAGGTAAATTTCATCCATTTAAGACCTTTTAAATTTTTTTAAAATTTTACGCCAGACTATGCCTCGCTCGAAGGCATTAAAAAACAAAAAATATCCCAAAACATAAGCTGCGCCAGCGTATATCGCAGCAAAGATAGCAAATTTTAGCCAGTTATCTAAGCTCACAAAGTCCTTGCAGGCAAACATCGCAAGCACGCAGAGCGCAAAAACGGCTAAATTTTTAAAATAAACCCCATAAAACGTGGTGAGCTTCACCTCTAAATTTAAAGCAGCGTTTATAAGGTCAAAGCCGAGAATTCTTATGCTATAAAAAATGGCTGCGACGATGACGATGCCATAAACGCCGTAGTCACTAAATTTAAGCAGTGCGATCTGCGCTATGATCGTGCTAACGCCAAGGATAGTGTTGGCAATGGCTGGACGGCGAAGCTTGTTTGTCGCGCTATCAAGGTTAAAAAGCGAGAAAACAAAGCTTATAAAGACGATCGGCACTAGCGTGATCATCGAGACGTTGTAGATAAATTTAACCTCATCTGCGCTTTTAAAAGGTAGCCAAAGCGTGTAAAAATCCAGCCCAAAAACGACGAAAAATGCGGCTGGAGCGCTCATCACAAAGGCGATCACCTTCATTGAAAATTTAGCCTCGTTTATGAGGTCCGTGATCAAATTTTTAGAGTAAAGCTCAACAAATTTTGGTGCAAAGATACCGCTAAGCTGCGC
>CAUQCU010000080.1:0-8799 GCA_963516555.1 Campylobacter concisus
TAAATGGCTCATTTTTAAAGGCTAAAATTTCATCATTTTTCTCTTTTAGATCAAAACTCTCTATGACACCTTTTATCTCTCCAGTGCTTTTTTGCAAATTTATATCTGCTTTTGCATTTGCTCTGAAAAAGTCAAGTCCAAAGCCGCTTGCATCGATGTTTAGCACCGAAGTATTTACAAGCTTTACAAGGGCACTTTTAGCGTTAAATTTACTCCCAGCGATATCTAAAACTGCGTCACTTATCTTAAATTCGCCATTTGCAATGACGCTTTTTTCATCAAAATTTTCTAAGCTTTTCTCGTCAAGTTTTATCAAAATTTTTAAGCTAGCGTCCATTTTGCCGCTTAGCTGCCTAACTGGCACGTTGATCTTATAAGCTCTTAGTATCTCATTTATCGCCTCATCGTAAATAGAATTTGTCTTTATAAAAAGCTCTAAATTTGCACTCTTTTCATCAAAGATATTGTTGATCGCGACGTTTGAGCCATCGAGCTTTTTGCCCTTATAAACAGGTGCTATGAGGTCAAATTTAAGCTTTGAGTTTTTAAGCGTGATATTTGCCTCAGCGACATTTACAGCGGGCAGGTCTTTATCAAATTTAACAAGTAAATTTTTGGCATTTGCAGTCGCGTTTAGGTCGTTTAGATAAAAGTCGTTTTTGGCTAGATCGGCCTTGCCGTTTATCTCGTTTAGGTGGTAGTCATCAGCCACGACATAGCCATATATCCAGTTTTTAACCTCGCTGTTTAGGTGTATGCGACTATCAAGCTCAGCGATGAAGTCCTTGATACTGCCAGCATTTACGTCATAGGCTTTGTATGTTAAAAGTGTATCTTTTAAGGCAAAGCTAAGCTTGCCATTTAGCTCGTGCGAGGTAAAATTTCCATCAAATTTATAATCATCCTTGTCAAAATTTGCACTGCCTTCGCCGCTAATGCTTACGTTAAAATCTTTAAGGCTTAAATTTCTTACTATGAAGCGATCGACGCCATTTTGTTGCTCGTTTTGAAATTTGATATCGATGTTTAGATAAGGGCTATCAACGAAAAATATATCATCTAAAAATAAAATTTTGATCTTAAAATCATCGCCGATTTGCACGCTCTCAAGCGAAATTTCTTGAAAAAATGTGTCAAGATAATCCACACCCTGACTAAGGTTTAAAAGCTGCTTGTCGCTGGCTTTTTGCTCTGCGTTTTGTTTAAATTTAGGTAGCTTGATCTGCTTTGCTCTTACAATTATTTTTTTATCTAACTTTATATATAATTGCTCCAATTTTACGCCGTAAAACTCGAAATCGTTAATTTTTATGCCGTATTTTAAAAGCAAAAGAAGCGAAAGAATCAAAATGATAAAAAATTTTATAAAAAAGCCGTATCTGGATATTTTCTTTGATATCGTACTCATCGTTGTCCTAAGCGTATTTGTTTATTTGGCACGCCCCATAAACACGAGCAAGGTCGTCTTTGTGCCAAAGGGAAGTGTGGGCGAAATTATATCTTATTTAGCTAATCGCAACTTTAACTTAAGTGCGATCGACAAGTACGCCATGCGCTTTATCGGCTCGCCTCAGTCAGGCTGGATCGAGATAGGTAAAGATAAAATTTCAAGGATTGATTTTTTAAAAAAACTTGCCAAAGCAAAGGCTGCGATGACCGAGATCACGCTAATACCTGGCGAGACTACGATCGTTTTTTTAAACCAGATCGCTGCCCAGCTAGGACTTGACGGAGCTAAACTAAATAGCGAGTATAACGCCATTGCGCCAGTGAGCGATGGCTTTTTAATGCCAAATACCTATAAAATTCCAATAGGCATTAGTGAAAGACATCTAGCCTACTATCTTGTAAATTCATCTAAAAAGGCGCAAAGCGAGGTCAGCAGGAAAATTTTTGGCGAGTACAACGAGAAAAAGTGGTTTAAAATTTTAACCATCGCCTCGATCATCCAAAAAGAGGCCGCAAACGACGCTGAGATGCCTCTTGTCGCCTCCGTCATCTACAACCGCCTAGATAAGGGCATGAGACTACATATGGATGGCACGCTAAATTATGGCATCTACTCGCACGATGTGATCACGGCTGAGCGCATAAGAAGCGACATGAGCGAGTTTAACACCTATCTAAACGACGGCATACCGCCAAGTCCAGTCTGCTGCGTCTCTATAAGTGCGATAAAAGCGGCGATAAACCCTGCAAAGAGCGATTATCTATACTTTGTGCTTGATAAAAAGGCGAAAAAACACATTTTTTCAAAAACCTTAAGCGAGCACAATCAAAATATCGCAAAATAGGGCTAAAATACAACTAGCTTTAATAAAAAACGTGATAAATTTCAAAAAATCAAAAGGGCTAAAATGAGTGACATTATCTGGACTAAAACCGACGAAGCACCACTATTTGCAAGCTACTCTCTCTTTCCTATCGTTAAGAGCTTTTTATCACGCGCTGGCATTAGCATAACTAGGGCTGACATAAGCCTAGCAGGGCGAATTTTATCTCTTTTTAGCAAAGAGCTTGGGCTAAACAAGGCTGACGAGCTAGAGCTTTTGGGCGAGCTAACCGCGCACAAAGAGGCAAATATCATAAAACTGCCAAACATCTCAGCCACGCTCGTTCAGCTAAAAGCAGCAATTGAGGAGCTAAGAAGCAAGGGCATAAACGTGCCATTTTATCCAGACGAGATCATCACAGACTACGACGAAGAGGTCGCTAAAAAATACCAAAAAGTGCTTGGAAGTGCTGTTAATCCAGTGCTACGACAAGGAAACTCAGATAGAAGAGTTTTGCCACCGGTTAAAGAATTTGCCAAAAAGCATCCACATAGCAACGGCGACTGGGACAAGGCAAATAAAACTAAAATTTGCTACATGCAAAAGGGCGATTTTTATGAAAATGAGCACTCAATCATCGCAGAAAAAGATGAAAAATTTTATATAAATTTTATAAGTTTAGATGGCAAAAAAGAGCTTTTAAAAGAGCTTGCTGTTCAAAGTGGTGAGATCGTGGATGCTACCTTTTTAAGTGTAGATGAGCTAGATAAATTTTATGAAAGCTGTTTTGAAAGCGCGCTAAAAGAGAATTTGACCTTGAGCCTTCATCTAAAATGCACGATGATGAAAGTTAGCGACCCAGTCATCTTTGCTCACGCGATAAAGAGCTATTTTAAAGAGATTTTTGAGCTATTTGGTGAGGATTTTAAAACTCACGGCGTTGAGGCAAAAAACGGCTTAAAAGATATGTTTGCTAAAATTTCTCAGCTTAAAAACAAAGATCAAATTTTGGCTAAATTTGATGAAATTTTGAGCAAAAAGGCAAAAATTTGGGCACTAAATGAAAGTGTCAGCAACTTTGACGTGCCAAATGACGTCATCATTGACGCCTCCGTGCCAGCGCTCATTAGAAACTCTGGCAAGGTAAAAGATAAGGACGGCGAGCTAAATTTCTCGCTTTGTATGATCCCAGATAGGACCTACGCTAGGGTTTATGAGGCCTGCGTAGCGGACTTTAAGGAGTATGGCGCGCTTGATGTGAGCAAGATCGGCAGCGTGGCAAACGTGGGGCTTATGGCTAAAAAGGCCGAGGAGTATGGCAGTCATGATAAGACCTTCATCGCAAAAGAGGACGGAGAATTTGTTGTTTGTAACGAAGCTGGCGAGAGTGTCTTTAAATTTAGTGTTAAAAAAGGCGACATTTTTCGGATGACGCAGGCTAAAGAAGACGCGATAAATGCGTGGTTTGAGCTTGCTTTAAAAAGAGGCGAAATTTCAAAAGATGAGCTTATATTTTGGCTAGATAGCAGCCGTGCTCACGATAGAAATTTGATAGCTAAATTTGAAAAATTTAGAGATAAATTTACTAATGCTGGCGTGAAATTTGAAATTTTAAACTACGAGCAAGCAACTAAAAAATCGCTTGAAGCAATAAGAGCTGGCAAAGACGTTATAGGCGTCACTGGCAACGTTTTAAGAGACTATCTAACCGATCTTTTCCCGATATTTGAGCTAGGTGGCAGCTCAAAAATGCTCTCAGTAGTGCCACTACTTGCTGGTGGAGCGATGTTTGAGACTGGTGCTGGTGGAACGGCTCCAACGCTTGTAAAAGAGCTAAAAGAGAGAAATCACCTGCTTTGGGACAGCCTGGGCGAGTTTTTAGCGCTTAGTGCTTCGCTTGAACATCTAGCGTTTTTTAGGCAAAAAAAAGAGGCAAAAGAGCTAAGTGATGCGCTAAATAGAGCCGTTGCTAGCTATCTAGATGAAAACAAAACTCCAAATGCCACTCTTGATACTAGAGAGTCGCACTTTTATTTGGCACTCTTTTGGGCGAGAGAGATGGCAAAAAGTGGCGGGTTTTTAAGCGTAGTTTTTGAAAATTTAGCAGACGAGCTAGAAAAAAACGAGAGCGAAATTCTAAAGCAGATCAGAGAAAAAGATGGTGCAAGCGTGGAATTTGGCGGATACTACCTGCTAGATGAAGCAAGAGCAAATAAGGTCATGAGACCAAGTGAAATTTTAAATCAAATAATAGGATAAGAGATGAAAATAAGTGTAGTTGGAGCTGGAAACGTCGGTGCTAGCATAGCTTATGCGCTTTGTATGAGAGAGCTTTGCGATGAGATCGCGCTTGTAGATATATTTGGCGATGTGGCGCGCGCAAAAGCGATCGACCTAGCGCAGTCAAGCTGCGTCTTTAACGCAAAAACTAGCGTTTGTGGCGGCGATGATTTTGTGCTCATTGAAGGCAGTGACATCGTCATAGTCACAGCTGGAAGCCCAAGAAAAGAGGGTCAAACTAGAGAGGACTTGCTACTTAAAAACGCCGTTGTCGTAAAGCAAACTGCGCAAAAGATAGCCGAATTTGCCAAAAACGCAGTGATAATCGTAGTCACCAATCCACTTGACGTGATGGTCTGGACGGCACATAAATTTAGCGGTTTTAGCAAAAATAAAGTGATCGGCATGGCTGGCGAGCTAGACAGCGCAAGGTGCAGATATGAGCTAGCGCTTTTAAAAGATAAGGACGCTAGTAAGCTAAGAGCAAAGATCGTCGGCGCTCACAATGACGAGATGATCGTATCAGCCAGCAATATCAGTGAAAATTTAAATGAAAATGAGCTAGCAAGCCTTAAAAAAGAGACGAGTACTGGCGGCGCAAAGATCGTTAAACTGCTTGGCACTTCGGCTTACTACGCGCCAGCGGCTGCAGCTGTGAAGATGTGCGAGATGATCGTTGGTAAGAGCGATGAGATAATAAGCGCTAGCGTGCTAATCGATGATGAGCTAAGCTGCGGCAGGCTAGTAAGGCTCGGACGTGATGGCTTAAAAGAAATTTTAGAGCTAAATTTAGACGAAGACGAGCAAGAGCAACTAAACAAAAGTGAAGCTGAAATTAGAAAAAATATCAAATTTTTAAAAGAAAACTTAGAGTAGGAAGATATATGATCGTAAAAGAAAATGTCCCAGTTTGGGTCGATGAGAGCAGGTGTAAGGCCTGTGATGTCTGCGTGAGCTACTGCCCAGCAGGCGTGCTAGGTATGAGGCTCGAGCCAAAGGCGGTGCTTGGCAAGATGATAGAAGTGGTCTATGCCGACTCATGCATAGGATGCCGTGACTGTGAGCTTCATTGTCCTGATTTTGCCATTTATGTGGCTGATAAAGGCTTTAAATTTGCAAAGCTAACGCCTGAGAGCAAAGAGCGAGCTGAGGCTGTCAAGGCAAATAAATTTGCAAAACTTGGAGAGAGCGCATGAGAGAGGTAGTATCAACTGGAAATGCCCTAGTAGCAAGGGCTGCGGTCGAGTGTGGCTGTAACTTCTTTGGCGGATATCCTATCACTCCAAGCAGTGAGATAGCTCACGAGCTAAGCGTGCTTTTACCAAAACATGGCGGCACATTTATACAAATGGAAGATGAGATAGCTGGCATTTCAGTAGCTCTTGGCGCAAGTGCGAGTGGCGCAAAGGCGATGACTGCAAGTTCTGGTCCTGGAATTTCCCTAAAGGCTGAGCAAATAGGCCTTGGCTTTATCGCTGAGATACCGCTTGTCATCGTAAATGTCATGCGCGGCGGCCCTTCAACTGGCCTACCAACACGTGTCGCACAAGGCGATATCTTGCAAGCTAAAAACCCAACTCACGGCGATGTAAATATGATAGTGCTAGCGCCTAGTAGCCTAGAGGAGTGCTATACGCAAACCGTGCGTGCCTTTAACCTCGCAGCTAGGTTTATGACGCCAGTTATGCTGCTACTTGACGAGACGATAGGTCATATGCAAGCTAGAGTGCGTCTGCCAGAGATTAGCGAGCTTGAAATTTATAAAAGAAGAGAATTTAGCGGCGAGCCAAAAGAGTATAAGCCTTACGAGGCTGCGCACGACGAGCCAGCCACGCTAAATCCTTTCTTCAAAGGCTATCACTACCATATAACAGGGCTTCATCATGGTGCGACTGGCTTTCCAACTGAAGATGGCAAGATAGTTGAACACTCGATGAATAGGCTATTTGATAAGATAAATTTACACACTGACGAGTGCGAGAAATTTGAAGAGTTTATGCTAAATGATGCTGAAATTTGTATCATCGCCTTTGGAAGTGTCGCTCTTTCAGCTAAGCAAGCGATCTTAAATTTACGTGAAAAAGGGCTAAAAGTAGGGCTATTTAAGCCGCTCACACTTTTCCCAGCCCCAGCTAAAAAACTAAAAGAGATCTCGAACAAATTTAGCAAAATTTTAGTCTGCGAGCTAAATTTAGGCCAGTATAGCGGCGAAATTTCAAAGATCATCTTAAGAGATGACTTTGCAAAACTGCTAAAAGCAAACGGCAGACCGATAAGCCCAAGCGAGATCGAGGCGAAGATAGGAGAAATTTATGGCTTTTGATTACGATAAATATTTACGAACAGATAAAATGCCTACTCTTTGGTGTTGGGGCTGTGGCGACGGCGTCATACTAAAGGCTCTCATCCGTGCGATAGACACCATGGGCTGGGACATGAACGACGTTTGCGTGGTCTCAGGCATCGGCTGCTCTGGCCGTTTTAGCGGATATCTAGACTGCAACACCATTCACACGACTCACGGCAGAGCCGTAGCTTATGCGACTGGCGTAAAGATGGCAAATCCGGACAAACACGTCATAGTTGTAACTGGCGACGGCGACGGACTGGCGATCGGAGGCAACCACACGATACACGGATGCCGCCGAAATATCGGGCTAAATCACATCTTAATCAACAACTTCATCTACGCGCTAACAAACTCGCAAACTAGCCCAACGACGCCAAAGGGCATGTGGACGGTCACAGCGCAGTATGGCAACATCGACCCTAGCTTTGACGCCTGTAAGCTCGCAACAGCAGCAGGCGCTAGCTTTGTCGCGCGTGGTAGTGTCATCGAGCCAGAGAAGCTTACAAAGCTCTTTGTAGAGGGCTTTAGCCACGATGGATACAGCTTTTTTGATGTATTTTCAAACTGCCACATAAATTTAGGCCGCAAGAACAAAATGGGCGAGGCGGTGAAAAATTTAGAGTGGGTAAAGGGCCGCACGACGAGCAAGGTCAAATTTGACATGCTAAGCGATGAGGAGAAAGAAGGCATTTTCCCACTTGGTGTGCTTCATAAAGATGATGAAAAGATAGAATATACCAAAGCTTACGACAAGGTAAGAAGGGCTGCTATGAGCGGCGAAGCGATAGATTTTAAGGAGCTAGCATGAAGTCACAGCTAAGATTTGTCGGCGTTGGCGGACAGGGTGTCATACTAGCAGGCGAGATCCTCTCAGCTGCCAAGATAAAGGCGGGCGGATACGGCGTCAAGGCATCTACCTACACATCTCAGGTGCGTGGCGGCCCAACGAAGGTCGATATCATACTTGATGAACAAGAAATTTTATACCCTTATGCAAACGAGGGCGAGATAGACTTTATGCTTGCCACTGCGCAGATAAGCTACGATGCTTTTAAAAGTGGCGTAAAAGAGGGTGGCGCAATCGTTGTCGAGCCAAATTTGGTAAAAGTAAGCGACGAAGACAAAAAGCGCTGGAAAATTTATGAAATTCCTATCATCTCTATCGCAAAAGACGAGGTCGGAAACGTCATCACTCAAAGCGTCGTAGCCCTTGGCGTGGCTGTGGCGATGAGTGGGTGCATGGATGAAAATTTAGTGCGCGAAGAGATGCTAGCAAGCGTGCCAGCTAAAGTTAAAGAGGCAAATGCTAAAGCTTACGAGCTGGGTCTTAAATACGCAAAAGAGCTTTTAAAATAGAAATTTGGCTAAATTTGATTTAGCCAAAACCTCACAATATGGATCAGATAAAACTAGAAAATTTCCGCAAAGAACATGGCTTTGATATGCTTATTATTAGGAGCTTGCCGGCTGGTGAGTGCTTAAAAATAAGAGAGAATTTACTTCATAAATTTAGCCTACAAAACATAGATGAGTTTTTTAAGATAGATAAATTTAGCAGGCTTGATGGCTTTAATGCGGACGAAGCAAATTTTGATCTAAATGCTCTTTTTAGCGAGCTTGATATCGCCACGCCAAATGAAATTTGCATAAATTTTAATAAATTTGAGAGCATTGATATTTTGCATTTTGATGACCTTTCTAAATTTTTTAGCGATATCTGGTATCCGTCACTTGATGACATTGAGATATTTGATATAAATTTAAGCTTTATTTTCTCAGTCAGACACTACGGGGCTATCTATCATTTTACTTTCTAGCTATCAAAAATTTACAAATTTATATGATTTTTGATAATCATACGATTTTTATCTCATTTAAATTTATTAGTTTTAATTA
>CAUQCU010000081.1:0-8742 GCA_963516555.1 Campylobacter concisus
ATCGGCGTTATCATCGCATTTTTCTTACTTTTGCTCTTTACTGGCTTTATCTTACCAACGGCCTCATCACTTGCGATGAACGAGGGCAGGGAGTACGCTGGCTCAGCCTCGGCAGTGCTTGGATTTTGCCCATTTTTCTTAGGCGGCGTCATCTCTCCACTAGTTGGTCTTGGTGACATTTTTTACTCGACGTCAATAGCCATTTTAGCTTGCAGCGTGCTTGCTTTTATCTCATTTTTAGGACTAAAAAGAGTTGCGTAGAATTTATCTTGTCTCAAATACAAAAACAGCCGATGAGAGCGTTATAAATTTAAGCGTTAGTAAGATCGAGTTTTTGAAATTTGAGATAAATTTAAGCGAATTTGACGCGCTTGTAGCAACCTCCAAAAATGCCTTTAAGGCTTTAAAATTTAATGGCATTTCGCCTATAAATTTGCCAGTTTTTGCTATCGCAAATAGTTGCGCAGCGGCTGCAAGAGAGTTTGGTTTTAGTGAAATTTACACTGGGCAAAATGCTCATGGAGATGACTTTGCGAGAGAAATTTTGCCACTTTTAAAAGGCAAAAAGGTGCTTTATCTAAAGGGCAAAGATAGTGCTTCAAATTTTTTAGAAATTTTGCAAGATGGCGGCGTAAATATAAAGGCGATCATTGCTTATGAAAATGTCTTAAACCCTTGCAAAATGGAGCTAAAACCACCAAAAGATAGCATTTTAATATTCGCATCTCCGATAAATGTGAGAAATTTCCTTAGTAATTTTGGCTGGGACGAGAGCTATCAGACGATAAGCATCGGAAAAGTCACTGCAAAAGAGCTAAAATTTAGCACGCCAATAGTGAGCCAAAATCAAGATATAAACGCTTGTATCGCACTTGCCAAAACGTTACTTTAAGCAAAGAATTTATATAATTTTATTGCCTGAGTGAAGCGAGTCAGCATTTTACGGGGTCCAACACTTTTTTGTTAGCGAAAAGGTATGGGTGCCTTGCGATGTGGCTTCGTTTGAGCCTTAACCAGCGAGAAGTTGCAACCTTTTGGCATTCATCTATTTGCAAGATTGGCTTTGTTTATGGGCCACTCTTTTATGCGACGCCCACTCGGGTTTTTAAATTTACGGAGATAATATGAACATTCTCATAATAGGAAGTGGCGGCCGCGAATACGCCATCGCTCTTAAGCTAAAAAGTGAAAAAAACGATATAAATTTATACTTTGCGCCAGGAAATGGCGCTACTTCACGTCTTGGTGAGAATTTAGATATAAAAAATTTTCGTGAACTAGTTAAATTTGCCAAGAAAAACGAGATCGCTCTAACGATCGTGGGACCTGAAGCGCCGCTTAGCGAGGGCGTGGTGGATATCTTTAAAAAAGAGGGCTTGCTCATCTTTGGACCAAGCAAAGCAGCAGCCAGACTTGAAGCTAGCAAGGCCTATATGAAGGACTTTTTAGCTAGAAATAACATAAAAACTGCAAAATACTTAAACACAGACGACAAAGAAAAAGCATTTAAATTTATTGATACATTAAACGTGCCAATGGTCGTAAAAGCTGACGGACTTTGCGCTGGAAAAGGCGTGATCATCGCAAATTCTAAAGAAGAAGCCAAAGAGGCAGTTAGCGATATGCTAAGCGGAGCTAGCTTTGGTGATGCTGGTAAATTTGTGGTGGTTGAGGAGTTCTTAGACGGCTTTGAGCTTAGTTTTTTTGCCATTTGTGACGGCGAAAATTTCGTAAGCTTGCCAGTGGCGCAAGACCATAAGCGCTTGCTTGATAACGACGAGGGTCCAAATACTGGCGGTATGGGTGCGTATGCTCCAAGCCCGCTTGCTTCAAAAGAGCTGATAAAAAGGGTCGAAGAAGAGGTGGTAAAACCTACGCTAAAAGGGATGAAAAACGAGGGCAGTCCGTTTTGCGGAGTGCTTTTTGTGGGGCTGATGATCGTGAAAAATGAGCCTTATGTGCTTGAGTTTAACGTGAGATTTGGCGATCCTGAGTGTGAGGTCTTGATGCCTTTGATAGATGGAAATTTGAGTGAAATTTTATTAAACGCTGCAAAAGGCGAGCTAAAGCCTATCAGCTTGAAAGATGAATTTGCTGTTGGCGTCGTAATGTCTAGCAAAAACTATCCTTATAAAAGCAGCCTAAAGGCTAAAATTTCAGTTTTAAATGATGTAAAAGACGCCCATATAGCTTACGCAGGCGTGAGCAAAGAGGGCGATGAAATTTACGCAGATGGCGGTAGAGTGCTAGTCTGCGTGGCGACTGCAAAGAGTATAAAAGAGGCACGTGATAAGGCCTATGAGCTTTGCGAAAATGTCAAATTTGACGGAGCGCACTTTAGAAAAGATATCGCGTGGCAGGCTCTAAAATGAGTATGCAGATAGAAGAGAAGCTTCAAAACGAAGAAATTTCACTTGCCCCTTTTGCTAAAAGGATCATGGCGTTTTCTATCGATGAGATCATAGTTGTATTTCTTTTTATGATCATCTATTGGGAGCCACTTTCTACTAGCACTAACTTTGATGATGCTAGAAATTTAGTATTAAATCTTTTTTGGCAGATCAACCTACTAAAAGTCATCTATCACACATTTTTCGTTTGGTATTACGGCGCAAGCCCTGGGCAGATGATAACAAAGACGATGTGTATAAATGTAGAAATTTTAGATAAGCCAAATTTAACTCAAAGTCTTGTTAGGGCGGTCTTTAGGATAGTTAGTGAAGCTTGTTTTTATCTTGGCTTTGCGTGGGCGCTTTCAAACCCTGCAAGGCAGACTTGGCAAGACAAAATAGCAAAAACAGTGGTGATAAATGCGTAAAATTTTATTTTTAATTCCGGTTTGTGTTTTTAGTTTAAGTGCAGCAGTGCAAGATGTGCAGCTATTAGCTGATGACGTGAAGCAAGATAAGGGCATCGTAACGGCAAACAAAAATGTCGTTGTATATTCGCAAGAGTATCTTGTGACGGCTGATTGCGCGGTGTACGATCAAAATAACTCTATTATCGAACTCTTTGGCAATGTCAATATGATGAAGGGTAAAGACGAGGTCTCTCGCTCAAACTACGCCAAGCTAAATTTGAAAAACAACAACGCTGCCTTTGAGTCGCTCTTTATGATGAACAAAGACATGGAAGTGTGGATGAGAAGCGACGAGAGCAGCTCTGATAGTGAGTATTACAGAGTAAGAAAGGCTATGGTTTCAAGCTGTAATGTCCAAGATCCTGACTGGAGCATCACTTCAAGCTCAGCCATGCTAAACAAAGAGAGTAAATTTTTGCACCTTTTTAACCCAGTCTTTCGCATAGCGAATGTGCCAGTCTTTTACCTGCCATACTTTGGCTTCTCAACTGATACCACAAGAAGGACAGGTCTTTTGCCACCAGAGCTTGGATACGGCAAGTCAGAGGGTTTTTACTATAAGCAGCCAGTATATTTTGCGCCTTATAATGAGTGGGATCTAGAGTTTGATCCGCAGATAAGAACAAACAGAGGCGCTGGAATTTACGGTGCTTTTAGATTTACTGATTCGCCTGATTCAAGAGGTGAGATCAGCTTTGGTTCATTTACTGATAAAAACAGCTACCGAGCCAAGCAAAAAGGCGAGACTTCAAACAGAGCCGAGCTAAAAAACAAAACCCATAAAGGTGTCGGTCTAAAATACGAAAGAGATAAGCTAATAAAATACCTTAGTGAGGCTGATCTGCAAGAGGGTATGTGGATAGATGCAACCAAGCTAAATGACATAGACTATCTAAATTTAAAGGGCAGAGACGATGACTATGACTCACTTGTGACCTCTAAGTTTAACTACTTCATCGCAAATGACGATCACTACTTTGGTGCCTATGCGAAATACTACATAGATACCGAAAAGATCGGCTCAAAGAATGAAAACAAAGATACACTTCAAGAGCTTCCATCGCTTCAGTATCATAAATTTACAGACGATATAGTCTTGCCAAATATCTTATATTCAATCGATCTTCAATCACACAGATATGATAGAAAGATAGGCGTTAGGGCAACTCAGTATGAATTTACACTCCCAGCTTCAGTGCATGTGCCACTATTTGATGATAGCTTAACATTTTCATTTTATGAGTATCTTTACGCTTCAAGGATAAACTACGAAAACAAGATAAATTCATTTGATGACAAAAGAGAAGATAAGCACGCAAATTTTGTAAATAACTATCATAAATTTGCCCTTCACACAGACCTTGCAAAGGCGTATGAGAGCTTTTATCACACTTTAAATTTTGGTGCTGAGTACTTGCTGCCAGGATATAGAAAAGGAAATTTAGACGACGAGTTTATTTACGATAAAGATCTAAATGAGTATGAAAATTTCTTAGCTCAAGATCAGAGCAAAGAGGAAGTTTCTGGCTATTTGACGCAGTATTTCTTTAACGGCAGTGGCAGAAAGGTCGTCAAACACAGCATCTCACAAGGATATTACACAAAAGATGATGAGTATTCAAATTTAAAAAATGCCATCTATCTATATCCGTTTGAGAATTTTAGCCTTTATAACAAGCTTGAGTACTCACACAAAGATAGAGAGCTTAAAAAGGTGCAAAATGGACTTTACTATACGCACGATCTATTTTGGATAAATATGCTCCATACGATGAAAAAGAGCGACAGCAAGGCTAAAAACAGCGCAACAAAAGATAGCTACTTTACAAGCAGTGCAGGCGTGAAGCTCCCTCATCAATATAGCCTAATTGGCGGCTGGCAATACGATGTTGAGAGAAGCTACACAAAGAGCTGGAGAGTTGGCGTGCTTCATCAAAGAAAGTGCTGGAACTACGGGCTAATTTATCAACACGATGTCGAGCCGACAACAACGACAAATGGCTCAGCCTCAACTAAGAAAAGCGGCATCTACTTTACTATAAATTTCTATCCGATGGGCGGCTTGCACTATGACTTTTCACAAAGCAGCACCACTTCATCAAGTAGCAAATAAGATGGCTAGATAATGGCAAGCGTTAAATTTAAAGATCAACTAGATGCAGCCAATAAGCTCATCGAGATCTTGCCAAAAAAAGAGCTAAATGACGCTAAGACGATAGTTCTTTGCATGTCGCTTGAGTCAGTTATCCTGACTGATGTGGTTTGCAGAGGGCTAAATTTAAGCTATGAGATGCTCTTTAGCGAGCCAATCCCTGCACCAAATAACAGTGAATGTGACGTAGCGATAGTTAGCGAAACTGAGGATATCGTACTAAACGATCCTCTCATAAAAGCTTTTAACATAAGCTATGACTACATCTACGGCGAAGCGCATAGAAAATATGAAGAGAAAATTTTAAAAAATGTCTATAAATATAGAAAAGGAAATTTGATAGGAGAGCTAAAGGGCAAGAATATTTTACTGATCGATGAGGGGTGTGAGACTGGCATGACGGCACTCATCTGCATAAAGACGCTGCTTGATGTGAAGGTAAAATCCATCTCATACGCAACGCCGATGATAGCCACTGATGTCTTTGCAAATTTAAATGATATGGTCGATGAAATTTACACGATAAACAAGATCGCTGATTTTATCGATGTGGATTCGTATTACGAGAAAAAGATCGAGGCTACGAGCGAGCGCATCATGTCGATCTTAGAAGAGAGCCCTCACTATTTACCGTTACAAAAACAACAAGGAGATAAAAATAATGCAATATAGTATAGAAGTCAATAATCAGGTCGAAATTTTTGACCTTAATAAAGTAGCTAAACAAGCTAGCGGGGCAGTGCTTTTAAGAGTGAAAAACACCGTAGTTTTAGCAACTGTGGCAAGAGAAGATATGCAAGTTGAAGAGGACTTTTTGCCTCTAACGGTGCAATACATCGAAAAAGCTTACGCTGCTGGTAAAATCCCAGGCGGTTACGTCAAGCGTGAGACCAAGCCAGGCGACTTTGAGACGCTAACAGCTCGCATCATAGATAGATCACTTCGCCCGCTTTTCCCAAAAGGCTACGCATACCCAACGCAGATCGTTGTCATGGTGCTTTCGGCTGATCCTGAGGTTGATCTGCAAGTTGTTGGACTAAATGCGGCTTCAGTGGCACTTTATCTTAGCGACATCCCAGTAAATCGCCCAGTTTGCGGTGTGAGAGTTGGCTATATAGATGAAAAATTTGTTATAAACCCAAGTAACTCTGAGCTAAAACAAAGCGCGATCGACCTATATGTGGCTGGCACAAAAGATGAGCTTTTGATGATCGAGATGAGAAGCTTGCCTCAGCAAACTACGCAGCTTATCCCAATGGTAGCGATCGAGCCGATGATAGACCCTAGCCTAAGTGACAGCATGGCGCAAAAGCAAGTGATGAACGAATTTAGCGAAGATATGATGGTTGAGGCGATAGACTTTGCTGGAAAGGCGATCTTAAGAGCTAGCAACGCTTATGAAGAGGCGTTTAAAGAGCATAAAAAAGAGGACGCCGCACTTGAACTAAAACCAGAGATAGAGAATGAAAATGTCGCTATTTATATCGATAAATTTTATAAAGCAGAGGTTAAAAACGCGATCAACCAAATGGCAAAGAGTGAGCGTGCTAGCGAGCTTGGCAAGATCGCTAAACAAATTTCAAGCGATGAAGTAGCTCAAAAAGAGGGCTGGGACGAGGCTGTTATCTCAAATGTCCTTGGTAAATATAAAAAGAAAATAGTAAGAGAGCAGATCATAAACGAGGGCGTTAGAGCCGACGGACGTGGGCTTGAAGAGGTTAGACCTATTAGCATCGAGACAAATGTCCTTCCAAACGCTCACGGCTCATGCCTCTTTACAAGAGGTCAGACTCAGGCGCTAGTTGTCGCCACTCTTGGCACAGATAGCGACGCTCAGATGTATGACATCCTAACTGAAAAAGCTCCTTTGGTTGAGAAATTTATGTTTAACTACAACTTCCCAGGCTTTAGCGTCGGCGAAGCAAGCCCACTTAAAGCTCCAGGCAGACGTGAGCTTGGACATGGAAATTTAGCTAAACGTGCCCTTGCACCAAGCATCGATCTAGCTTCTCCATATACGATAAGGGTCGTTTCAGAAATTTTAGAGAGCAACGGTTCAAGCTCGATGGCTAGCGTTTGCGGTGGTTCGCTCGCACTTAGAGCTGCTGGGGTCAATACCCAAAAACTAGTTGCAGGTGTTGCGATGGGTCTTATATTTGAAGGCGATAAACACGCAGTTTTAACTGATATCATGGGTCTTGAAGACCACGACGGCGATATGGACTTTAAAGTTGCTGGCACAAGTGATGGTATCACGGCGCTTCAGATGGATATCAAGCTTGGAGGCATCAGCCTAGAGGTGCTAAAAGAGGCACTTTATCAAGCAAAACGCGGCAGAGAGCATATCCTTGCTCTAATGACACAGGCTGATAAAAATATAGAGATAAACGAAGATGTGCTTCCAAAACTTGAGCTATTTAGCGTTGATCCAAGCAAGATAGTAGATATCATCGGTCAAGCTGGCAAGACGATAAAAGAGATCATCGAGAAATTTGAAGTTTCAATCGACCTTGATAGAGAAAAAGGCGAGGTCAAAATAGCAGGTGGCGCTAAGAAAAATGTCGATGCGGCAAAAGACTACATCATCTCTATCACTTCAAAAGAGAACTCTCGCTCATTTGGCAAAAAGCCATTTAAACACGACAAAGACCGCGTAAAACCGACATTTAACATAGGCGATGAATTTACAGGAAGCGTAAAAAGCGTGGTTGATTTTGGAGTATTTATCGAGCTAAAAGACGGTGTTGATGGTCTGCTTCACATCTCGAAGATAAAGAGCCCATTAAATGTAGGCGATCAGGTAAAAGTGTGTGTGAGCGAGCAAAAAGGAAATAAAATTTCGCTCTCTTTGGTTGAATAAATTTTTAAAGGATAGATGATGAAATACAAAAAGTTGCTTTTTCCAATAGGAGCAGGGGACGATATCGAGCCAAGAATTTACGGTGCTTTAAAGGTTGCACAATGGTTTAAAGCTCACATGGAGATCCTCACTTGCCAACTAGATCCAAGCGTGGTTTATAATATGAAAATGACGCTTCGTGGTGGAGTGCTTTTTGAGGAATTCTTAAAATCAGCCAAGTCAGAGCTTGCGGTTGAGCACGAAGAGAACGAAAAGCTTTTTAATAAAATTTGCGCAGAGCTAGGCATAAAAGTGAGCGATGAGGTCATTGAAGATGTCTGCACTGCAAATTTCACAATCCATAATGGAAAAAGAAGCGCCATAGTTGAGCAAGAGAGTAAATTTTGCGATCTAGTCGTAGCTGCAGTGCCACTTGATGGCAAGATCACTGGCACATTTGAGTCAGCTGTTTTAAAAAGCGGCAAAAATGCGATCGTTATCCCTAGAAAGATGCGTGATTTTAAAGCTGATAACATCCTTGTAAGCTGGACAGGAACTACTCAAAGCTCAAGAGCCCTAACTGGCGCGATCGATCTTTTAAAGAGCGCTAAAAAAGTTCAGTGCATCACTTCAAAAGCAAGCCTTGGCGATAATGCCGAGCTAAATCTTAAAAAACTTGAAGAGTACTTTAAGGTTCATAATATCAGCGCTAGTTTTGAAGTTATAGCAACTACAACGATACCTGGCGAGGCACTTTTAAAAGCTGCAAATGATAGAAACGCAGACCTTATCGTAGCTAGCAGATACGGCGAAAACGGACTAATGGAGATGGTCCTTGGCGGAACATCAAGATTTTTCTTAGAACATACAAATATCCCAGTTTATCTATAA
>CAUQCU010000082.1:0-8716 GCA_963516555.1 Campylobacter concisus
CTGGAAAGACGGCAAAAATTTATTTTATAAAGAGGGCGGATACGCGAATTTAAGCGACTTTGCAAGGCACTACATCGGCGGCGTTTTAAAACACGCAAGAAGTGTCGCAGCCTTTACAAACCCGAGCACAAACAGCTACAAACGCCTAATCCCAGGCTTTGAAGCGCCATCTATCCTCACCTACTCGAGCCAAAACCGCTCAGCGAGTATCCGCATACCTTACGGCGCTGGCGAGAAGTCAGTTAGGGCTGAGATGAGATTTCCAGATAGCACAGCAAACCCTTATCTAGCCTTCTCAGCGATGCTAATGGCAGGCCTTGACGGCGTTAAAAACAAATACGAGCCAGTTGGTCCGATGGATGAAAATTTATTTAAACTTCACCTAGATGAGATCAGAGAGCGTGGCATCGAGCAGCTACCACACACACTTCGTGGCAGTCTTGAAGCGCTTATCCGCGATAACGAATACCTAAAACCGATAATGAGCGATCTTTTCATCGACACTTATCAACACATGAAATTTGAAACTCAGGTTTGGCCTTACGAAGCGCGCCCAACCGCTTATGAGTTTAAGACTTGCTTCTCTTGCTAAAACGCAATCTCCAAGCTTTTTTGGGCTTGGGGATTTTTTTTAAATATAAAGTCTATATAGTTAAATTTTGAGCTAAATTTAGCTTTACGCACAAGAATAAATTTTAAATTTAATAAGCCAAACTCATGCAAATTTAGAAATTTAAGCCCATATCCAAAAAGCCATGGCGGATAAATTTAAGACTTCAAGCTTTAAACATAAAAACAAAAACACCTATCTAAATTTTGGCTACTTTTGTTTAGAAATTTTGTCCAAAAGGATAAATTTAAAAATTAACAAGTCATAGCCATTGTAAATTTTTTTAGTTTAGATATTTTGCCTAGCAAAAATGGTCATAGCAGATAAATTTTGGCTTTAAATTTAAGCATCAAAACAAAACAACAAGCTAAATTTGACTAATTTTATTTAGAAATTTTGCTTTAGAAAGGTTAAATTTAATAAGCCTAATTTCATGCAAATTTAGAAATTTAAGCCCATATCCAAAAAAGCCATGGCGAATAAATTTGAAACTCCAAATTTAATACGGCGGTTAAAATTTGAACTAAATTTGATTTTGCAAACAAGAGTCAAATTTACCAGAGTTTTAAATTTATCTGCATCATTAAAAGTTTAAATTTAACAAGCCCTAGCTCTTTTAAATTTGCAATATAAATTTGAGATTTTATTTAGTCAGGATAGCAACAGTAGATAAATTTATAAAAAAGCTAAATTTGACCACTTTTATTTAGAAATTTAGACCAAAAAGTCAAATTTAAAGCGCTAAATCAAGCAAATTTACAAAACAGCCAAATTCCTAGCTATTTTGCACTTCAGGCTGTCCAAAAAGCCTATTTGCCTCTTTTATCACGCCCTCTTCTCTTTGCTTTTTAAGCTCCTCTGGGCTCTTGCTCTGACTTAGCGACATCAGCTCTTTTGCAAAGTCATTTTGTGGCTGAGATAGCGTATTTCCCCTAGTTTCAGGCGCTACCTCAGGCTTGCTTACTGGCTCATCTTTTTGCTCATTTTGCTGTCTAGCTTTTATCTTAGCGATCTCCTCGTCAAGGTAGCTATATTTATCCTGTGGCTCTTGTGGCTTAGTTTGCGGCTCAGGCTTTGCGGCAGGAATTTGAGTTTTAGCATTTACGATCTTTATTTTTTTACCAAAAATTGTATGTAAAATTTCATGCATTACGCCCCAGCTTTTTTTGAAAAATGCCAGCTCATCGCCAGTTGCATTGACGACTAAGCCAAGCTCATTTTCATTTAAAAAGCTAAAACTTATGTGATTTTTAAAAATTTCTCCAAGCTCAAAACTTCTATCATAAATTTTTGCCACAAACTGCTCGTATGGCGTCTTTGGCGCTTCTTTTATGGCTAAAATTTGCTCACTCACGCCAGTTTTTGGCTCTATTGCCACGCTAGGCTCGCTCTTAGCAAGCTTTATGGCTTCATCGATATCTTGTAAATTTAGCGCCTCTATCATCATAAAAAGCATAAGCATCAGCACAAAGCCATTGTCGCTTGATACGCTTAGCATCGACTTTGCCTGCGCTAAAATCCTAAAAAATCTCTCATATATAAGAAGTGAAAATTTCGGGTCATTGTCTAAAAATCTCTGCTTTAAATTTGCCAAAATTTCATCTATGATCATCTCTGGCTCATAGGTCTCAAGCTCGGTTACTAGCACTCTTATGGCGTTTTTATCGGCATTTGCGACGTGCTCGATGATCTGCTCGATCCTACTTGGATCAAGAAGTCCGAGCATCGCTGCCACGCTTGATTTTGTGATATTGCCAGCGCCGTAAATAATAGCTTGATCAAGCAGTGTTAGCGTATCTCTTAGCGAGCCGCCGCCGCTTCTTGCAAGTATCTCAAGCGCCTCCCTCTCGTAGCTCACGCCCTCTTTACTAAGGATAAATTCAAGGTGTTTTACGATCTCATATCTGCTTATTTGCTTAAATCTAAAATGCTGCGTCCTTGAAAGCACCGTTGTTGGCAGCTTCAAAGGGTCGGTCGTTGCTAAGATAAATTTAACATAGCTTGGTGGCTCTTCAAGCGTTTTAAGAAGGGCATTAAACGCCTCTTTTGTTAGCATATGCACTTCGTCGATGATGAAAATTTTATATCTAGCAGCCGTCGGAGCGTACTTTGTCTGCTCGATGAGCTCTCTTATGTCGTCGATCTTTCTGTGGCTGGCTGCGTCCATCTCGATGATATCCATGTGGCGCGACTCGTTTGCCATCACGCACTGTGCACAGACCTCGCAAGGTCTAGAAGTTGGCCCTTTCTCGCAGACCAAAGCCTTTGCAAATATCCTAGCGCTCGATGTCTTGCCGCTTCCCCTAAGGCCTGAAAACAAATAGGCATGGCTCACTCTGTTCTCATCAAGTGCGTGGGTTAGGCTCTTGCTTACGGCTTCTTGTCCGATGAGCTCGTCAAAATTTTTTGGTCGATATTTTAGGGCTAGTGCTTGCAACTGCTTTCCTTTTTGCAATTTTAATTTGCTGATTTTATAAAAAAAGGCATAAATTTATGGTTATGATAAAGTTAAATTTTGCTAAATTTAAGCCAAACTTTAGCGATAAGGATAAATTTGCAAGCATTTATATCTGGATTTTTCACCTCTTTATCGCTCATTTTAGCCATTGGCGCGCAAAACGCATTTGTGCTAAAACAGGGCATCAAAAGAGAAAATATCTTTATCATCTGCCTTATTTGCGCCATTAGCGATGCTGCCTTGATATTTGCAGGAGTTTTTGGGCTTGGTAGCCTCGTGCAAAATTTTTCTATTATCAAGCAAATCGCCCTATATGGTGGCTTTTTATTTTTACTATTTTACGCGCTAAAGAGCTTTCACACGTGCTTTTTTAAGGACCTTAGCATGGATACCAGCAGCGATTATGCCAGATCAAATTTAAAGAAAAACATCCTTTTAACGCTCGCTTTTACCTGGCTAAACCCTCACGTCTATCTTGACACGATGATCCTAATAGGCTCGGTTTCGACTAAATTTAAAGATGAAAATTTGATATTTGGCGTGGGAGCTAGTCTTGCCTCGTTTTGTTTTTTCTTCTCACTTGGCTATCTGGCTAGGTTTTTAGCGCCCATTTTTGCAAGGCCCATCTCTTGGAAAATTTTAGAATTTTTTGTCGGCCTCGTCATGCTCGCCCTTGCCTTCATGCTCGTTTTTGCTAGCTTCTAGCCTCTTTTTTAGCGCCTCTTTTTTGCGAAGTTCGAGCTGGTAGGCTTCATTTAGCGCGTCTTCGCCATCTAAATTTGCTCCGTCTAAAAATTTGCGGTAGTCTTCAAACTGCCTATTTTTTATCCCCCAAAGCACGCCAAAAAGCAAGGCCGCCCCCATCAAAACCGAGATAAAAACAAGCATCGCAAGAGTCGTTGTATCCACTATTTGTCCTTAAATTTTCTAACTATAAAAAGCGAGTTTAGTATGACGCTAAGTGAGCTTGCCGACATGAAAAGCGCGGCAAATAGCGGCATGACGTAGCCACACACGGCAAATGGCAGGCTAAGGGCGTTATAAAGCAGGCAAAAGAGTAAATTTTGCTTTATCGTTTTATAGGTAAATTTTGAAATTTTCACCGCTTTTGCAAGGCTTTGGAGGCTATCATCAAGTAGCACCACGTCGCTTTTTTCTAAGCTCACCGCCGCACCACTTCCCATACAAATGGCCACGTGAGCAAGGCTAAGCGCAGCTGCGTCGTTTATGCCGTCCCCCACCATCAGCACTTTTTTGCCCTGCTGCTTGAGACCAGCTATAAATTTAGCCTTTTCATCAGGCAGCATCCCTGCTCTAAACTCGCTCATACCAAGCTCATCTGCCACATTTTTTACCACATTTTGCACGTCACCACTTAGGATACACACCTTCATGCCAGCGCTCTTTAGCTCGTCCATCAAAGCCTTTGCCTCGGGCTTTACGCTATCTTTTAGGTAAAATTTAGCCACCAGCTCGCCCTGCTTGCCAACAAAAAAGCTCACATTTTCTTCGCTCTCATCAAATTTCACTCCATTTTCAGCCAAAAAGCGCTTGCTCCCAGCGACAAAACGCTCACCCAAGATATCAGCGCTAACTCCCTTTGCCACGCTTAAATTTGCATTTTCAAGCTCAACTTTTTTTGCGCCTTTTTGCTTTAAAAAATCAGCCACCGCCACGCTTATTTGGTGGTTTGAGATGAGACAAAGCGAGTAAATTTTATCAATACTCGCACCCTCTTTTATAAAAAACTCGCCAACTTCAAATTTAGCCTTTGTGAGCGTCCCAGTCTTGTCAAATACCGCCACATCGCACTTTGCTAAGCTTTCAAAAAATTTAGCCTCCTTAAAAAGCACCTTGTTTTTAAAGGCAACCCCAAGGGCGCAAACGCTGCTAACTGGCGTGGCAAGGGCAAGCGCACAAGGGCAAGCGATCACGATGACGCTCACAGCTGTCACTACCGCTTCTGAAAAGCTAAATTTAAAGTACCAAAACCAAAATGTAAAAAACGCTAAAGTTAGCACACTAAGAGAGAATTTCGAGGCGATTTTATTGACTGCTAGCTCGATATTTAGCTTTTTTAGCTCTGCATTTTGGAGCAAATTTATAAGCTTATTAAGGTATGAGTTTTTAAAAATTTGCCTTGCCTCATAGACGATCTGCCCGTTTAGACAGATGACACCGCTTTTAACCTCGCCACCACAGCTTAGCAAAAGTGACAAACTTTCGCCTGTTAGGCTTGAGCTATCGATACTTGCCTCACCGCCAAGCACCACTCCGTCAATCAGCGCTCTTTCGCCAGCTCTTAGCACGATCTTTTCGCCTAAATTTACATCCTTTGGCTCTTTTAAAATGTCCTTGCCGTCCTCCAAAACGCACACTTTTGCAAGCAGCATATCGCTTAAGAAATTTGATGTTTCAAGTGCCTTTTTCTTGCCTAAAATTTCTAAAAATTTACCGATAAAAACAAAGGTTATGATCATAGCAACCGAGTCAAAATAGCTCTCGCCGCTTCTCGTAAACATCGCAAAGATCGAGTAGATATATGTTATGCTAGCCCCAGTGATAACGAGCAGGTCCATATTTGGCGAGGCGTTTTTAATGGCGATCTTTGCCCCTTTAAAAAACTCGCTGCCAGTGTAGAAAAGCACTGGCGTTGCCAGCACAAACTGCGCAAAGCTTAGCAGATCCTTCACGTCGCTTCTAATGCCGCTAAAGTAGCCGCCATACTGCGCGATCGCCAGCCACATGATATTCATCGTGGCAAAGACGCCAACAAGCGCTTTTGCGTAGAAATTTCGCCTTTTTTTGACTAGTTCGTCCTCTTTTTGGCTCGCTGCGTAGGCCTTTGGAGTGTAGCCAACGGCGTAAATTTTCTCAATTATCTGTTCCACCAAAAGCTCTTGCTCGTCAAAAACGATGACTGCCTTTTGGCTAAGCGAGTTGATATTTACCTCCAAAATGCCAGGCAGACTAAAAAGCGCCTTTTCAAGCAGCCAGATGCACGCTGAGCAGGTTATGCCGTCAATGAGAAGTGAAATTTTAGAAAACTCGCCCTCTTTTGTCACTAGCTCGCTAAAATTTGCCGCTAAATTTTTGACATTTGCGCCGCTACTTGCAGGATTTAGCGTATTTTTGCCAAGTCGTTCATAAAACTCGCCAAGACCACTTTCATTTAAAATTTCATAGACACCTTTGCAGCCAGCGCAGCAAAACTTAAGCCCGTCACTAGCCTCTATCATCGCGCTTTCATCAAAGCTTTGCTTGCAGTGAGCGCACCTACACTTCACGGGCGCTTCTTTTTAAGCTGGTCTAAATAGCCGTATATCGTGATCTTTGAGACGTTTAGCTTGGCTGCCACGACCTCGATAGCGCCCTTTATGTTAAAAATGCCCTTTTCGTTCATAAAGCCCACTAGCTCTAGCTTTTGCTCCTTTTTGAGCTTTTTGCCCTCGTTTTTGGCGATGATCTTGTCGATCAAATTTAAGACGATCTGCATCACATCGTCGTTTTGCTCGCTCTTTGGCTCATTTTCACTCGTTTTTAAGAAATTCCCAGCCATTTCAAAAAGGCTCTTTGCCACGCTAGCATCGACATTTACGCATATCGCCCCTATGATCTCGCCGTGCTCGTCTCTGATAAATGCAGTTGAGGACTTCACAAGCTTTTCATCCTTGGTAAAAAAGTAGTTTGCCACGTAGTCGTCTTTGAAATTTTTGCTGTTTAAGACCTCGCTTACAAGGTGGTCAAAGCTTTGTCCGACCTTTCTGCCAGTGACGTCGCCAGCTACATAGACGACTGAGCGCTGCGGGTGAGAGAGATCGTGCAGGACGACTTCGCAGGCAAATGGCGAGCTTTTTTGGATCAAATTTGCCGTTGGGATAAATGCCTTTAATATAGGATGCATAAGGCGCCTTTTGTTTTTGTTTAAGTTTAGCCAAAATATTTTTAAATTTTCGATAAGAAAAAATATAATTTTTTATGAAAATTTGTGAAATTTAAGTGGTAATAATAATTTTTTATCTATAATTTTGCAAATTCTTAAGGAGAAAAGATGAAAATTTACGAAACCGAAATTTCAAAAAAGAAAAAGGCTCACTACTCTTTGGCGACCGAGCACAACGGCATCCTCTACATCTCAGGTCAGCTTAGCATGGACCCAGAGACTAGGCAAATTCCAGAGGGGCTAAAGGCGCAAACAAGGCAGGCTTTAAAAAACCTTGATAATGTGCTAAAACTAGCAAATGCGACAAGAAATGACATCTTGATGTGCCGCATCTATACGCCAGATATCGACTTTTGGGACGAGATAGATGACGAGTATGCGCTATTTTTTGGCGAGCACAAGCCAGCTCGCGTCGTAGTGCCGACAAACAAACTTCACTTTGGCTGCCTGCTAGAGATCGAAGCCACAGCGATACTTGATAGAAAAATTTAAAAGGAGCGAAAATGCCTAAATTTATCTGCTCGAAGTGCGGCAAGAGCGTGGGCTTTGAGACGGCGATCTTTGCGTGCCCTTGCGGTGGGCTTTATGATCTGGAGTTTAAGCCCGCTAAATTTGATCTAAATTTGATCGATCAACGCGAGTTTAGCCTATTTAGATACCGCGAATTTTTCCCTATCAAAAATAATCTTTGGCGCGATATCAGCCTTGGCGAAGGGCTAACAAAGAGCGTGAAATTTGATGACTCACTCTATCTTAAAATGGACTATGCGATGCCAACGCTCTCCTTTAAGGATAGAGGTGCTGTGATGCTTATTTGGTTTTGTAAAACTCATGGCATCAAAAAGATCTTGCAAGATAGCAGCGGAAATGCTGGAAACTCAGTCGCTGCATACGCTGCTAGAGCTGGGATAGAGTGTGAAATTTACGTCCCAAAAGGCACAAGCGAGAAAAAGATAAAGATGCTTGAGTACTACGGCGCAAAGGCGGTTGTCTTTGACGGCACGCGCGATGAGACGGCAGATGCTTGCAGAAAAAGGGCAAAAGATGAGGGCATATTTTACGCAAACCACGTATTTAACCCGCTTTTTTACCAAGGCACTAAAACATATATATATGAAATTTACGAGCAGCTTGGCTTTATCCCTGAAAATCTCTTTTTGCCAGTTGGCAACGGCACCTTGCTAATAGGCTGCGAGATAGCTCTAAATGAGCTATATGAGGCTGGAGTGATCAAAAAGCTACCTAAAATTTTTATAGTCCAAAGTGAAAATTGCGCGCCGTTTCTTGGGGCGACAAGCGAGCCAGTTGCGATAAAAGCTAAGCCAACTTTGGCTGAGGGTATAGCGATCGCAAAACCTGCTCGTGGCGCTGAAATTTTATCTAGCGACTACGCAGGCGAGCGCGAAGTGATCACGATAAAAGAAGAGGATATTGAACCAGCTAGAAATTTCCTAGCAAGCCATGGCTTTTATGTCGAGCACACCACAGCAGCCATCTACGCTGCCTACGAAAGCTACGCAAAATCGCACAAGCTTGAGGACAAAAGCATCATCTCGATGTGTGGCGCTGGACTAAAAAGCGAGCACTGATTTAAATTTGCAGGTCATTTTGCCTGCAAATTTGCCTACTTTAGCGACTTTGGTCGTGGCGTTTCTTGACAACAAAGTTTTATTTTTATAAAATGCCAAAACTTTCAAAAAACTTT
>CAUQCU010000083.1:0-8663 GCA_963516555.1 Campylobacter concisus
GGACAAAGAGAGGGATTTTAAGCTCATTTGCAAGCCTTGCACTTTGCATCGAGCCGCTTCTTAGATCAGCCTGAGCGACCACAAGAGCTTGTGCAAGCCCCACAACTATGCGGTTTCTCTCTAAAAACCTATAAGCGATCGGTGGCTCGCCCTCGTCATACTCGCTTAGAGCCAAGCCTTTTTCATAAATTTCTTTTATCGACGCCCTATTTTGAGCTGGATAGATGATGTCAAGTCCATTTGCAAAAACGCCGATAGTTCGTGGCATGGCAGCCTTGTGCGCCGTGATATCCACACCGATAGCCCCACCGCTAACCACGCAGACATTTGCACTTTTTAGCGCTGCGCAAAGTGCTGTGACACACTCTTTTGTATAAATGCTTGCCTTTCTTGAGCCAACGACTGCTACTTTTGGCATGCTAAGAAGCGAAGTGTCGCCTATGAAATTTAGCTCTTTTGGGGGATTTTTTAGCCTATTTAGCGCCTCTGGGATGGTTTCAAGCTTCATAAAATATCTTTTAGATAAACAACTTCTACATCTTTTAAGATATTGTTTTTGCTAGCTTTTATCACTGCGATCGTATTTTTCTTTGGATGTCCGATGGCGATCGCGTAGCCTCTTTTTTTGGCTAAATTTACAGCAGCCACAAGCTCACGTCTGACAGCACTAGCCGATGGATCATCATCTAAAAATATATCTCTTGAAATGTAAGGCTGATTATACTTTTTAGCAGCCCTTGCCACTGCTGTTTGAGCGATCGTCTTACTATCAACAAAGATAAAGCCCTGCTCTATCAGCGCTCTATAAGCCTTGTCCATCGCGTCATAATCACTGGTAAATCGCGATCCTGTGTGGTTGTTTGTATATTTTGCACGCGGGAAGTCTTTGCGTATCTTTTTTATCTTTTCATGCATGCTCTCAAAGCTCTCGTTTATCGTAAGAGTGCCTATCTCTGGACTATCAAAGTGCTTTGCTTGCATCGGTAGATGTATCATATAAAACTCAAACGACCTAGCGATCGAAGGTGTATCTGGGTGAGTTTTTGTCGCTGGAAAAATGGACGGCGTTATCTTTAGTCCAAGCGACTTTATCATGCCTGCGTGCTCAAATGTCGCCACATCATCGATTATTAACACTAGCTTAGCACGCCCTTTTACGCTGCTATTTGGAGTAAATGGCACAACAGCAAAGTCATCTTTTTTCGCACCCTCTTTTTGCGGTTTTTCGCTGTAAATTTGCTTCTTATCTTTTTTGCCAGGCTCGGTCTCGCTTTTTTTAGCAGGTTTTGGTTTTAAAATTTCACCATGCTTTAAATTTTCTTTTATGCTTAAATTTGCTTCAGCGCTTTTGTTTTGCTCTGTTTTTGTATCTGCTTTTACTTCATTTTTGCCTGCGTAAAATGGCTCAATTATTTGCTCGACCTTTTGCTCAGGCTTTTCTTCACTCTTTGCTTCAGAGCTTGTATCTACGCTACTTTGCATATTTTTATATAAATTTGCAAGCAAATTTTTCGTATCGTTTTGCTCTTTTTTTGGCTCTTCTTTTTTAGCTTCTACTTTTACTTCAGGTTTTATCTCAGGAGTTATCTTTTTTTGATCTTTTGGCTCAGTTTTTGGCTTTAGAGCCAGTTCGCTTTTGTGTTTAGGATCGGTAAAAATTTTACTTAAATTTTCATCTTCATCAAAATTTAGAGGGTATTTTCTCTTCTCATACTCTTGTTTTTTATCTTTGCTAGCAACTTTTTGCTCGGCTTTTTTTGAAATTTGCTTCTCACTCTTTGGCTCATTTACTTTGCTTATCTGCTCAACATCTTTGTTTTTGATGCTAAGAGCTGCGATGAGTGCCACTATCAAAATGGCAGCGATAACACCGATACCAAGGAAAATTTTATTATGAGAGCGACCTGCACTCTTTTTTGCAGGACGCTTCTTTGTAGTCTTTTTTTCGCTCAAGGCTTAGTTTTTGCTTTGATCTATAAGTTTGCCGTTAGTTATCCAAGGCATCATTGCGCGAAGTTTTTTGCCAGTTTTATTTAGCAAGCTTCTCTCGGCTATACCGCGCTCAGCGTTCATTCTAACATATCCTGCTTTTCTCTCTAGGATGAAGTCTTTTGCAAATTTACCATTTTGAATTTCTTTTAAAACTTCTTTCATGGCTTTTCTGCTCTCTTCGCCAACTACTCTTACGCCACTTACGTAGTCGCCGTATTCAGCTGTGTTTGAGATAGAGTAGCGCATATCAGCCATGCCACCTTGATACATTAGATCAACGATTAGTTTTAGCTCGTGTAAGCACTCAAAATACGCCATCTCAGGCTCATATCCAGCCTCTACAAGTGTATCAAAGCCAGCATTTACAAGTGCGCAAAGACCACCGCAAAGCACAGCTTGCTCACCAAATAAATCTGTTTCAGTTTCATCTTTAAATGTTGTCTCAATGATGCCAGTTCTACCGCCACCTATGCCGCAAGCATAGCTTAGAGCGATCTCTTTAGCCTTTCCACTTGCATTTTGCTCAACAGCGATAAGATCAGGTATGCCGCCACCCCTTAAAAATTCGCTTCTAACTGTGTGTCCTGGAGCTTTTGGAGCGATCATGATGACATCTATGTTTGCTGGAGCTTTGATCTGTCCAAAATGAACGTTAAAACCATGTCCAAATGCGATAGCAGCGTGATCTTTTAAATTTGGCTCGATCTCGTTTTTATAAATTTCAGCTTGAAGCTCATCTGGTGTTAGGATCATGATCACGTCAGCGCCTTTTGTAGCTTCGCTAACTGTTTTTACTTCAAAGCCTTTAGCCTCAGCTTTTGCCCAGCTTTTGCCACCTTTTGCAAGACCGATTACGACACTTACGCCATTGTCTCTTAAATTTTCAGCGTGTGCGTGACCTTGTGAGCCAAAGCCGATGATTGCTACTTTTCTACTCTGAATAAGGCTTAAATCGCAGTCTTTATCATAATAAACATTTATAGCCATTGTTTCTCCTATTGTTAAAATTTGGCGAAATTATACATTTTAGCAACAAAAACGTTGCTGAAAAAGAGCAAAAAAGTATCTTTAAGTTTTATGCTGCAGCTTTTTGCTATAATGTGACAAAATTTTTAACCAAAAGAGTCACTTTACATGAATGAATCAATTTTTAAAAAAATCAAAGCGCTTCCGCCACTAGACGACACTGTCATACAGATCCAGCGCCTACATGCTGACGAAAATAGCTCGATAAATGACCTCACAAAAGTGGTCGAGAAAGACCCTATGCTAACAGCAAATATTTTGCGTTCAGCAAACTCACCACTTTACGGTTTTTCTCAAGAGATCACAACTATCGCAAGAGCTATTTCACTTTTTGGTATGGCTACTATCCGCGGTTTTGCGCTATCAAGTGCCATTAAAAAGACCTTTTCTATAAATTTAGAGCCATACGACATTACAGCACAAGATTTTTTAAATATCTCAATCATGCAAAATGCTTTGATGTATCACTGGTACTCAAAGATAAAACCTAAAAATCTAGAAATTCTCTCTCCTGCTTCATTTATGCTTGAAGTTGGTAAGATCGTTTTAGCACATGAGCTCACAGAAAATAATCAAGTTGCTGAGTTTAAAACAAAGTTAAAACAAATTTCATCTACTTATGACCTTGCACTTTTAGAGTCTGAAATTTTAGACATCACAAACGAAGAGGTTACAGCTCAAATTTTTGAGCAGTGGAATTTAGAGATCGAGCTTGGAAATTCTATCCTCTACTCAAACACTCCAGAAGAGGCACCTGATCACATAAAAGAGTACGCAAGGGCTCTAAAGGTAGTAAAAACAGCGGTTAATATCTTTAACCAGCTTGACGATGTAAGCGTAAATAACGCAACACTTCTTATAAACGAATATGGCTTTGAGAGAGATACATTTTTAATGGCTGTTAGCAAAGTCAAAGACAATTTGTGAAAGAATTTTTAACATCACTTCTAGTTGGCATCAAAGAAAAAGAGATATCAAACGAAGATAAAGAGATCTTACGTAATCTCCTAAGCCTTGGTGCCGTAAGCTTACATAAAGATAAATTTTACCTAAACAACGGCTATGTCTGCGGCAAGCTAGACATCAGCCAAAACGCAACTGGCTTTATCATGCCATTTGACAAGCGCTTCAAGCAAGATATCATCGTAGAAAATAAAAATTTAAACAACTCTCACCTTGGCGATATCGTATTAGCAAAGCTTTTGCCACTTAAGAAAAAACGCCAAAGCGCTAAGATAGTAATGAGCCTAAAGCTTGCAAATGAGACAAGTGTAGTCTATACCAAACGTTTTGGGGCGGCCATTTTAGGGGTAAATTTAAAAACTGGACTAAGCACAACCCTAAAGGCAACTCAAAAAAGCCTAAAGATGCTCCCGCTTGGGACGCTACTAAAGATAAACAACCTAAACAACGAAATAGTCGAGGTTTTAGGAAATTTAGAAGATCCACTAAGCGATGAGAAAATTTCGCTTGCTATTTATAATAAAAATGATAAATTTAGCGAGGCTTGCGAGCTTGAAGCAAAGGCATTTGGCGATGAAGTCGATGCTAGCATGTATCCAAGCAGGGTTGATCTAAGAAATTTAGACTTTTGCACGATCGATCCAGTCGATGCCAAAGACTTTGATGACGCCATATATTTTGATGAGAAAAAGCGCGAAATTTACGTCGCAATCGCTGATGTAAGCGAGTATGTGACCGCATATAGCGCTATCGATAGCGAGGCTAAAAAAAGAGGCTTTTCTATCTACTTTCCGCGCATCTCAGTGCCGATGTTGCCAAGAGCGCTTAGTGAAAATATCTGCTCGCTAAAGCCAGACGTGCCACGCCTTGCATTTTGTTTTAAAATTTCACTCGATGCAAACAACGATGTAAAAAAAGAGGAGCTTTTTGAAGCGATCATCCTTTCAAAAAGGCGCTTTAACTACGATGAGATCGATGAAATTTTAGAGGGCAAAAGAGAGTGTGAAATTTCATGGGTCAAGCCACTTTTTAAACTCACCACAAAGCTTCGCAAAAAAAGACTTTTGCACGCATTTGACTTTAGGACGAAAGAGCTTAGAATGAGCCTTGATGATGAGGGGCAAATTTCACAAACCAGGTTTGAAAGCGACTCTGACTCGCATAGACTAGTCGAGGACTGCATGCTTTTAGCAAACAAGGCTGCTGCAAAGCTCATCACAAAAGGTGTTTTTAGAAACCACGCTTCGCCTGATTTTAAAAAGATAGATACGCTTCTTGAGGACTTGCAACTTTTAGGACTTGACTTTACCTACGAGAGTGACCTTGCAAATTTGATAAGAAAGATCCAAGCAAAGGCCGATGAACTAGGCAACCGCGAGGAGATAGACAAGCTCATCATCAAGTCACAAAAAAAGGCTGAATATTCAAGTGAAAATTTAGGCCACTTTGGGCTTGGATTTGACAGATATACACACTTTACAAGCCCTATTAGACGCTACTCTGACCTTATTTTGCACAGACTTTTAAAGGCTAAAATTTCAAAAGATGAGAAGCTTTACAACTTCTTACTTTTAAACATCCAAAGCACATGCGCAACCTTAAGCGAGCTTGAAAGAGAAGCCGACAAGGTAGCCTACGACTTTATGGATAGAAAATTTGCACGCTGGGCAGCCGCAAATATCGGCAAAGAGGTGCGTTGCTACGTGAGCGAAAACCAAAATGTTTTGGTTGCCAAGCTTGATGATCATTTTGTTGGCGCTAGGATTTTCATCACTGGATACAGTGCAAATTTACTTCAAAAGCTTGTCGTAAAGATCACAGAAGCCGACATCGCGAGTGCTAAAATTTTTGCAAAAGTGATAAGAAAGATCGATGTATAGAAAAGATTTAGAGCTAAATTTAGCAAATGCAAATTTAAGCAACTACTTCTTGCTTTTTGGGGCAGACGAGTTTCAGATCGAGCTTTTTGGTAAGGAAATTTTAAGCTTTTATGCTAGCGAAGATGCAAATTTATTAAGCCTTTATTTTGACGAGTACAACTACGCGCAAGCAAGCTCTCACCTAAGCGAGCAGTCGCTTTTTGGTGGCAAAAATATCCTCTATGTAAAAAGTGACAAAAAGATCCCAGCAAAAGAGCTAAAAGAGCTCATCTCGCTTTGCTTAAAAAGCCAGGACAATTATTTTTTGTTTGAGCTTTATGAGGCCGACATGAAGCTAGTTTTTGATACGCAAAAGGCTTTTGGGGCAAATTTTGCTAGATTTTTCAAGCCTTCAACTCCAGATGAGGCGATAAATTTACTAGCCAAAAACTCAGCCAAAATAGGCCTAAACATAACCAAAAACGCACTTTATGAGCTTTATTTTACGCATAATGAAAATTTATACCTTGCAGCAAGTGAGCTAACAAAGCTAAAGAGTCTAAACACTCACGTAGAACAAGATGATGTAAAAAGGCTGGTTTTTGGACTTGGTGGGATAAATTTTGATGATTTTTTCAATAAATTTATGGCTCTAAAAGATATAAAAAACGACTTTTTTACCTACTTGGAAGATCCAAATTTTAATGAAATTTTACTTCTAAACTCACTCTACAAAGCATTTTTTAGGCTATTTAAAATTTACTCTTACATCAAGATAAATGGCCGCTTAAATTTAGACGAAGCGATCGGCTATCAGCCGCCAGTAAATGTGGCAAATTTACTAAAAGCAAATAGCTTAAAGCTAAGTTTAAATGCCTATTTAGAGATATTTAAAACGCTAAATTTAGCCGAGCTAGAGCTAAAAACAAATACGAAAATGGATAAAGAAATTTTCGTTTTATCGACCATTTTAAATCTGCAACATCTCATATCAACAGCAAATATTAAGTAAATTTAAGCTAAAATCCACCCTTGCTTAATGCAAAATCCTTGCTCACAAAGTGAGCTAAATATCCATAAGGAGAAAAAATGAAACATTACGAGCTTTTATTTATTCTTAAGCCGACATTGACGGAAGAGGAAGTTAAAGCTAAGGTTGACTTCGTAAAAGAAGTTATAACAAAAAACGGCGGCGAGATCGCTACTGTCGTTGAGATGGGCACTAGAAAACTAGCTTATGCCATCAAAAAATATGAGCGTGGAACATATTTTGTTATCTACTACAAAGCTCCACCAGCACTTCTTGCAGAGCTTACAAGAAACGTAAGGATCACAGAAGATATCATAAGATTTTTAAGCGTTAAATATGAAAACAAACGCGAAATCGCAGCTTGGGAAAGACTTTGCAAAGGCATCAAGCAAACTATAAAAAAAGAGACTCGCGAGCCAAGAGCACCACGTGAGCCAAGAGCTGAAAAAGTAGACGAGCAAACATTTACAGAAGAATAATCAAGGATAAAAAATGTTCAATAAAGTAGTATTAGTTGGAAATTTAACCAGAGATATAGAGCTTAGATATACTACTAGCGGCGTTGCCATAGGAAATTCTAGTATAGCTGTGACACGCAAAATCACCTCAAATGGGGAAAGAAGAGATGAGACTTGCTTTATTGATATATCATTTTTTGGCAAGAGTGCAGAGATAGCAAACCAGTATCTCAACAAGGGATCGAAGCTGCTTATCGAAGGAAGACTTAAATTTGACCAATGGACCGACAACAACGGACAAAATCGCTCAAAACACTCTATCGCCGTTGAAAGCATGGAAATGCTTGGCTCAAATAACCAAACGCAACAAGGCGGATACTCTATGAATAGCCAAAATAGCGGTGGCTACGGACAGCAAGGCGGATATCAAAATAACCAATATAACCGCCAACAAGAAGCTAGACCACAAGCTGCGCCGCAAAGAAAGCAAGAGAGTTATTCAGAAGTTCCTGATATAGACGTTGATGCTGATAGCTTCAACAATGAAGAAATACCGTTTTAATTTTAAAGGATAAAAAATGGCAGAAAAAAGAAAATATTCACGCAAATATTGCAAATTTACAGAAGCAAAAATTGATTTTATAGACTACAAAGACACTTCACTTTTAAAGTATTGCTTGTCAGAGAGATTTAAAATCATGCCAAGACGCCTAACTGGCACATCAAAAAGATACCAAGAGATGGTAGAAAAAGCGATCAAGAGAGCTCGCCACGCAGCTATCATACCTTACATAGTTGATCGCAAAGACGTAGCTTCAAATCCTTTTGAAGGTCTATAATCCATAAATTTTAGCCCTATCTTGGGCTAAAATCTTTTAAATTTAACTCTTAATTTTTACTATTTCTAAGTTTTTATAAAATTTGCTCATCAAAATCTTAAATTTATAAACATTTTAAAATCACCAAGCTAGCCAAATTTGTCTAGATCTTGCCTAGTTTTTTAAATTTACATCTTAAATTTCATCAAGTTTTTGAAAGCTTTTTCATAAATTTCACTCGCTAGATTCTTAAATTTATACACTACTTTTAAACAACAAAATATTCTACAAAAGCTTTTAAATTTGGCTACGCGGTCTTATATTATTTAGCAAGTTAAATTTAGAGCTTGTCCATAAAATTTCCATCGCACAATACAAAATAAAATTTGAAATTTAAAAATAGCAAGTTAAAAATAGATAATAAATTTAGGGGCAAAGCGCCCCTAGTTTTAGTAAAGACCAAAAGTTCCGTCTGTTCTTTTGTAGATGACGCGCATTTTGGCATCGACATCGTTAA
>CAUQCU010000084.1:0-8620 GCA_963516555.1 Campylobacter concisus
TTTAGCTTTTCTAAATATGGCTTTATCTCCTCTTTAGCCTCTTCATTCATATAAGGGATGTCATATTTACCCATCATTAGATTATAAGCTTTTTGCATATCTCTATCTACTCTTGATATATCTTCATCAGAACATACCAACTTTTCTACTCTTGTTTTAGCTTTAGAACAATCAAAGCTAGGCTGGATACGATCGTTTGAGTAAAGATGCGATGTGATTAGTAGTATTGACATAACTATAAAATTTTTCATTAAAACTCCTTAAACTGCTCAAGATACTCTCTTATAAGCTTAGTATCATTTCTATCTTTAAATCTGCTTTGGATAGGCATTCTACAAACTAGATAATTTCCATATTTATCCATATAAACTCTAAAAAAGAATTTATCAGCAACTATAAAAGCTGGTGAATCAGAATAACCATCAGGATATCTATATATTCCGAATTTCTCTTTTGATTTATCCAACTCTAAATTTGAAGCATATAGTATTCTTACCATTCCATCTGAAAGTATGTTTGCATCATAGCTTTTATCAGTACTATATATTACGCTACTAAAATCATCTGTATCATTTTTTATTGTCTTTTTAAAAACCTCTGTTGAAAAGCTATCATCCTTTTCATAGTCTAAGCCTCTTCTTTTAAACTCTTCTTCGGTCTCTTCTATCTCTTTAAATTTAAGTCCAAATTTTAGTTTTTGACCATCTCTTATATAATCCCCATTTAAAAAATCCTCGAACTGTCCATTTAATGTTACACAATAAGGCTTATATGTTTTACTTCTTAGATCATATATCTCTTTCTCTTCTCCGCCTATGCCTACGCACATGATATAGCTTCCAACTGGAGCACTGTCAAGCTTTGTGTAGTAGTAGTTTTTAGTAGTGTTTAGCTCTCTTTTAGCAACATCATCATCAAGAGCATTAATGATAAATTTCTCATAAAACTCTTTATCTTCCCCATAAGGTGGATTATCCTTATTTACAGGCTTTGGAGAGTCCATCCAGAATTTTTGAGTAAAGTAGTTATAGCATAGATCATTTGTGCTATTTTTATCATTTATAAAAAACCCCGTTCTTCTATTATAACTTGGAACTACAGATTGTATCCTATCATAATATTCGTTAAGAACACACCTTCTAAATTCTTCTTTATCTTTTTCTGTGTTGCAATACCTATCTCTATGCTTAACCCACTTTATCTGACTTTGTTTTAGCTTTTCTAAATATGGCTTTATCTCCTCTTTGGCCTCTTCATTCATATAAGCAAGGTCATATTTACCCATCATTAGATCATAAGCTTTTTGCATATCTCTATCTAGTATAGAAAGAACTTCGTCAGAACATACTAGCTTTTCTACTCTCGTTTTAGCTTTAGAACAATCAAAACTAGGCTGAATACGATCGTTTGAGTAAAGATGTGATGTGATTAGTAGTGTGGTTATAACAATAAGTTTTAAATTTTTCATTAGAGTTCCTTTGATGATAATAAAATCTTGTTATTGTATCTTTTATGGGATTTATTAATCATAATTTAAAAGCTTATTTTAACGCAAATCATCTACTATTTCGTATTTGTCGTTACATTTTTTATATACAATTTTTCTAAGCTCATTGATTTTTTGTATGTATTTTGCTTCGGATTTGGGACTAGCAAAACCCTTATATCTAAATTCTTTTTCATTGTTTATAAAAAGACTATTGTATTCTTTCATAATCTCCGTAGAGAGCCTTTTTATATCTGGGCAAGATAACAGTTCGTCTGGAAGTTTGCTATCCCAAGATGTTTCTTCTTCTTGCTCTACCCACGTTCCACCATTTATGTTTTCACCAAATTCATCATATATCCAAAATACGCTATCACATGCGAATTCTGTTTGTAAAACTATTTTTAACTTTTTATTCACCGCAAACTCTTTTTTGAACTAGTCTGCAAGATTATTGATTTTTTACCAAAAACCACTCATCTTTTTTTACGCCAAATTCAAATTCTGCTTGCCCAAAGGCATCTTCTAAAGTCTCATGATACGTATCTGCCTGCTCTTCTCCAAATTTGTCAAGATGAAGCAAATAATATCCTTCATTGTCGCTATACTTTACGATACTTAGTGCAAATGGCTTTGGCATTTGCCCCAATTGCGCATTGTACTTTAAATAAATCTTATAAAGTTCTCTCATTTTTCACTATCCCTAATAATTTCTACAGCCGTATTTTTATTATTTTTTTCGCTACTTTTAATTGGTTGGTCATATACCTCGAAATGGGCATGATGCTTTTTTTGACGTTGTCTCATGTTTTACATAGCTGATCTGCCTAGTATCATCTTTAGGAACATATCTTTCATTTGGTAATGAATTATAATCTTTTCCAAGCCATCTTTCAGCAGAAATTATCAAAATTGATAAGAGATATTATAAAAAATAACACAAAGTCGCATTTAAAACCGTCAAGTTTGATTAAGCTAATAATAAATCAACAAAACTTTACTAATTATATTCCTCGCTTCTTTTCTTAACATTAATTACAAGAATAACTAACTCTTCGTCATTTATCTTGCAAATTATCCTATAATCGCCAACTCTATATCTCCGAAGTCCAGCTAAATTTCCAACCAAAGCCTTGCCACTATCTCTTGGATTATCAAGGCGCTCTATCTCTTTAAGCTTTTTAAGTATTCTGGCACTTATGCCTTTGTCAAGCCTAGTCAGCTCATTTAGCGCATTTTCGCTAAAATTTACTTTCATATTTTTACACCAAGTTTATTGGCTACTTCATCTACTGAGTAAAATTTTGGATTTGGTGTATTTTCTATGTTTTTTAGCTCATTTATGGCATCTGTATAATCTTCTAGATCTTCTAAGAAATTTCTAATAGCTTCTTGGACATAAAAGCTCTTGGTTCTTTTTGTATCATTGGCTAGCCTTTCAAGTGCTTTACCAGTCTTTTCATCAAGTCTAACTGAAATTTGCATATCGTTCCTTTGTAATATTTATAATGCATGTATTATATGTAATGCAGAATAAAATTTATCTAAACTTAACCCCCATTTAACTTAAACTTGCAAATAATTAATATGCTACGGCAAGAACTATAAAAAGGCTCGACTAGAAAATTAAGCAGATCCTCTCCTGTAAACTTTAGTAGAATTATTAAGCCTACCCCTGCACTGATGGCTGATTTAGCTAGGGATGATGTATCAAATTTAACCTTGCCATGAGATAAGAGGTTGTTTGTTAGCTGAACCGTTGAGTTTGCTATGACAGCTGTTGTCATAGCTGATATTGCCATGCTTGTAGTTGAAGCAGCAGCTGCTCCAAGTGCTCCAGCTACAGCGGTTCCAGCTCCTGCTGTTAGGAATGTAACGATGGCTGTTATTATTAGTGCTCCCATTCCACTAAGAGTAGTTGTCTTATCTTCCCACTCTTTAGAATTTAGAACTGCTTTTACTTGATTTATCGTCTCTTCATCTATTAGGGTATCTGAGTTTGATCTTAGCTCTCTTATAACTCCTTCTTTAAATTCCTCTGAGTTTAAAGAGTCGTTTATAGCTTTAAATGCTGTAGCGTGTAGCTTGTGTGTTATATATTTAAACATTATTTTTAATTTTTATTTTACTTTGATGATAGCTGGTATCTCTATCTCTTCTATCTTGCCCTTTGTTTTTATAGTAGCTGTTAAAACTCCTGCGCTATTACTTAGACTTGTATTTACAGATGTGCTCTTTGCTGAGACTAAATTTAAAAGCTTTGTATTTACATCTACATTAGTAGCCTCTATGACAGATGCTAGGGCATTTATGGTATTTGAGCTTAGGCTTATATCTTTTGCCGATAGTGTGCTTATGGCAAGGTTATAGTTTGAGCTACTATCTTCACCATTTGATTTCATTAGATCGCCAAAGCCTGAATCTTTAAATTTAGATGAGCTCTCTAAGCTATATGAGGCTGGGAGTAAATTTAGATTATCAGCTTTTATATCTAAGCTCTCATCTGCACTGATATTTGAGCCTATAAGTGTAGTATCTTGGTTTGAAGCTATGTTTATGTTTTTGGAGTTTAAATTTGAGCTAACAACCTCTTCATTTGTTGAGCTTGCTGACGCGCTTTGTTTGCCAAGGATCTTTCTTGCGGTTGATTCTGACTTGGCATTAGAGATGCTATTTGTCGATGAAATTTCTATCTCTTCATTGGCTTTTAAATTTAAGTTCTCTTTAGCATCCACATTTGAGGCTACTATGTTTATATCTTTATTGGCATTGATATTTATATTTTTGCCAGCTTTTATATTAGAGCTCTTTGCTTCTTGGCTGTTGCTTTCAAATTTGGTAGATGTTTTTCCTATTACAAATGTAGGTGTGCTAAGTGAGCTAAATTTATCTTTTGCTTCTTTTAGAGGGTTTAGCTTTAACAACGATATCTTTTGGCACTTCATTAGGCTTTAAGATACCTACTCTGCTACTCTTATGCTCCTCTTTATGGTAGCTTTCATCATTTGTGTTTGATATAGCTATAAGCTCTGCATTTAAATTTATATCTTTTTTTGAGTTTAGGTTTGCACCTTTTAGGCTAAGAGCACTTTTGGCATTTAAATTTATATCACTTCCTGAGTCTATAGTGCTATAAACTGCCTTTTTACTGTCATTTGCAACAAGATCAAAGCTGCTCTTATAAAAGGCATTTGGATTTAAAGATATCTTGCTCTTTTTAGAAGAGTGTGAGCTAGCCTCTACGTTGTAGCCATTTTCAAAGAGGATATTGTTGTTTGAGTTTAAATTTATATCTTTGTCTGATTTTAGCTTAGATGATACTAGATAGATATCATTAGCTGAGTTTAAATTTATATTATTGCCTGATTTTAGGCTAGTGCTTACCACTTCTGAGCTTACGGTGCTATCTATAGTTTGCTTTTTAGAAAGGAGCGACTTAGAGCTATTTATAGCGGTTGCCTCGCTAGTGTTTGACTGTGCTGCTAGTATGATATCACTAGCATTTAAATTTATATCTTTTAGTGCGTTTAGATGAGTTGATGAAACTAAAAGAGCATTTTTAGCATTTAAATTTATATCCTTAGCATCTAAATTTGCAGCGCTTACTCTTTTTACACTCTCATCAAATTTCATACCTTTAGAGCTTACATGATGTGTGTAGCTAAACTCATCTGCTTTTATCTCTATATCATTGCCTGAGTTTAAATTTATATCTCTACTCGCATCTAAATTTGAGCCAGAGACCTTTATATCATTGCCAGCTTGTAAATTTATATCGTTTGTAGCTTCTAGGTTAGAGACTTTGCTAAACTGAGATTTGCTTTGATCTAAATTTATATTACTCTTTGCATTTAAGCTTAAATTTTTAGATTTTAGATCAGAGCTATCTATCTCTATATTATTAGCCACAATGTTAGCATCTCTACTGGTTGATAGTTCTGCGCCTTTTAGCTTTATCTTTTTATCCGCATTTAAATTTAGACTATCAGCCACTACGCTACCAGCTAGGCTTATGTTGCCTTTGGCGTCTAGGTCTATGTTATTAGCCATTACTAAAGCTGAGGCTTTTACGTTTTTATCTTTGGCTTCCTTTTTAAATTTACTTATACTCTCATTTCTTGCTTCATATAAGCCATCAAGGATGTTTGCTATATAAGCAGAGTTTATGCTATCAAGGCTGTAGTAGTATCCTTGGTTTTTCACCTTTCTATTTAGGTTTTTTATTATTGGGCTATTAAATATTGGCTCAGAGAATTTATCTAGATCAACATTTGCTAACTTTATATCGTCATTTAGTGCGTAGCTTGAAAAGTCTTGTGTGCTTCCTACTATGTTATTGCCCGCTGCAAATACTGCTGGCAAGCCAACATCTGTGTATGAGAAGTTAAAATTCGTGCTTTTTCCACCTTTAGTCACCCATCTTTTTTGACCAAGGATTTTTCCTCTTTTACCTTTCCACTCTTGTTTTTTCCACTTAAATTCGTTAAAGCTACTAACATCTCTTCTTAAATTTAGCGCTACGTTTGTTATATCTTTGCTATCAAGCACGAGGTTGCTACCTGCGTAGATAAAGCTCTTATCATTTAGTACTTCATCTACTTTTAAATTTATATCATTGCTTGCTACTATGCTACCTGGGATGAAATTTGCCTTTTATTATCTCGTTGTTAAAAGAGTTTATGATTAGATTGATAGAGTTTTTGCCAAGACAGCTGCCTGATTTAAAGTCAAGCTTGTTTAAGCTAGCCTCTAAAATAGAGTTAAATTTAGAGTAGTTTGTATTATAAGCTTTTCTTATTATAGCCTCATCAGCACCACTACTAGCGTTAAAGCTAGCTACTTCGTTCTCACTAAGAAGTGAAATTTTATCTATTTTAAAGCATGGGGTTTCGTTTAAATTTAGCTTACCTTCTGAAGCTATTTTTTCGTTAAGCAAATTTATGTTGGAGCTTTCGTTAAAAGAGCTTGCCATATTCGCCCTAATCTCTTCGTTATTTAACTCATTTTTTAGATTAGTCTCATTAGCAAGTAGCGCAGCACACACCATGCTTAAAGATAAGAGAGTTCTCATCTTAACCTTCCTTGGAAATAACTATAAAGTTATATTTTTTAAAATAATTTAGTGACATTATAAAGGATATAATCTTAATCTGATATTAAAATATAATAAGAAAAAAGAATTTTTATATAAAATATTTCAAAAATGAAACTTTTTAGCTATATAAATGGTAAAGGCAAATTTATTTTGATTTGTTCCTTTATAGGTAAAATTTAATTTTATATTGACATTGATTATTGTTTTGATATAATTGCACTACTGATTTTTATTTCGTAATTTCAGTGATTAAACTATTTTTATAGTTATGCTATTTTTACAAATTTAATAAGATAAATTTGGTTTTGATTACTAAATTTTCTAAAAATTAGCAAAATTTAGATCTATAAAAATTTAACAATATTTTTGTGACATATATTAGAAATAGAAAATAGACAATTTAATCTGAAAGGATAGGTAATGAACAAGCATTTATTTGCACTTTTGGCTTTGGCGGCTTTTAGCAGTCACTCTTTAGCTCACGAATTTTGGCTTTTTGGAAGCAGCAAGGACGTAACAAGCGTTGATATCGGCTATGCAGACGATTTTCCAACCGTTGAAAAGATCCCAGATAACAAGACCGGACTATTTGAAGCCCCTTACGTTATAAACAAAAATGGCGAAAAACTGAGCCTAAAGCAAAGCGGCGAAAACTACCATTATGAAAGAGCCAAACTAGAGGACGGCTCATACCTTATAGCTGGCGAGTATAAGCCTACGTTTTGGACAAAAGCAGGCGATGGCACATGGCACATGGGCAAAACCAAAGAGGACATCAAGGACGCCAAATACTGCAAAAAAGCGAGTATGAGCGCAAAAGGTGTCATAAATAAAAACGCAAAAGATGTCTCAGTCACAAAGCCATCCAACCAACGTCTAGAGATAGTTCCGCTCGACAATCCAGCAAATTTCAAAGTTGGCGTGCCGTTTAAAGTTCAAATTTTATTTGAAGGCAAACCACTAGAAAATGCTACACTTGATGGAACATTTGATGGCTTTTTGAAAGAAAAAAGCGCATTTCACGGCCAAACTGAGCCAGATGGTACGATAGAAGTGCTTGCACTTAAACCTGGAAAATGGCTACTACAAACAGTGCATAAAATGCCATTTGCTGACTCTAAAATTTGCGATGATGAGACGATTGCTGCAACACTTGCGTTTGAGCTAAAATAGATCAAATTTAAGATCAAGAAGTTTTCATCTTAAATTTGTAAAAGGGCGTATTTAAATGCGCCCTACTCTTTTTGTCTTATAAGTCAAATTTATCAAGACAAATTTATCAAATTCATGTTGCAGTAAAATTTTTAAATTTGTGTATTTCTAAAAGATTTAATGACTCCAGCAGTCATAATTTCATCGTTATTTGTAATCTCTAAACTTTTATAAATTACCTATCCGTTTTCGCCTAAAACCTTTTACAAAACTCAAGCACCTAGTTATTAAAGCAAGCTTTAGACCTTCATCAAAGAATTATGAGAATTTAGAATACGGCATTTTGATATAAATTCTACTATTTGAATATCCCAATTTCTTTTCATATGCTTTCCATATGTGCAATCCTGCTAGTTTTAACACAAATTCACCTTTCATAAAGCAAAAAACATTTTGCACACTTTTACATCAAAGTTCAATTTATTACAGGTTAAATATTTACTAGTCAAATTTATTGCACTAGCAGTAATTTTTCAAAATTTGAGTTAAATTTAAAAGAAAAATGGTGACCCATACGAGACTCGAACTCGTGTTACCAACGTGAGAGGCTGGTGTCCTAACCGCTAGACGAATGGGCCAAAAGATGGTGCCCCGTGTAGGTCTCGAACCTACGACCCCATCATTAAGAGTGATATGCTCTACCAACTGAGCTAACGAGGCAAGATTAAGTATCAATAACAAAGTGTTATCTTAGAACTTATAATCTTAAAATTTAATTTGATCACTCAAAAAAACAAGAAAAAATAGAATCAAGAACCTTAACCTAAGGTTTAGTAGATGGCGCAGCGGACGGGGCTCGAACCCGCGACCTCCGCCGTGACAGGGCG
>CAUQCU010000085.1:0-8285 GCA_963516555.1 Campylobacter concisus
GCATAAAGCATGATGTGACCTGGTAGATGCACGAGCGTGAGATATGGCACGCCTTTTTCTTTTATCTCTTTGCTCTTTGCAGCGTTACTAAGGCCTTTTAGATTGATCTTTTCTCCCATATTTGCCTGCGCCCTTGAGTTCCTAGGCAACCACACGCCAAAGCTTGCTAGCAAGTCTTTTGTAAAAAGCGAGCAGTCTCTTAGCTTATCCACACCGCCCCAGCCATAAGGCTGAGTGAGAAGCGAGCTAAGAATAGTTTTTAAATTTGAGTCGTTAAATTTAAGTGGAAAAAGGGCGCTAAAAGACTTTGGGAGGACAAACTCCCTAAGCATATTTCTTACATAAATTTTGCCGTAGTAGTTTTTGTCATCTTGTGCCAAAACTGGCAGTATCGCGCCGACACGCGAGTAAAATAAAAAGTTTCCACCCTTATCATAAACTGGCATCTTGTCAGTTTTTATCGTGACAAAGCTTGATTTTTGATAGGCAAGTGCCTCTTCATCGCTTATAAATTTGATATCTTCAACCTTCATCCAGCCCCAAACTGCGTCGTCACTCACAAACGCCCACGCCCTGTCTTTTGAGAGGTGCGATACAAAGAGCGGATGAGCGATGCTTAGGGTTGATTCTTGCAAATAATCAAACGGATAGCCCTCACCTGGAGTTTGCGGGTTTAAAAATATCGGCTCGTCGGTTGGGAAATTTCTCACAGCTGTGTTTGCTGAAGTTAGAGCGTAAGCTGAAATTTGCAAAAAGCCAGCGAAATTTGCATTGTCCTTTTGTGCGTCAAACCAGCTTTGAGGTATCTGCCTAAAATTTGAACCAAAATACTTTCTCTTCTCGCTTGGTTTATATACATTAAATGCCCAAAAAGCGTCATTTGGGTTAAATTTCACACCTCTTAGGGTAAAAACTTTAAATCTTCTTTTTAAAATCTCATCTTGAGCAAAACTCGCACTTTGCATATTTTGAGGTAGCGACGAGGCGTCTTGTTTTACTTCAAATTCAAGCAGGCTGATGCGCTCATTTGGCTTATAAGCATTTTCGTCTGGCAGGGCATTTTGCTGCTTGTTTGGCTCTGGTTTTGTTGTCTGCGAACAACCCAAAAACAAAGCAACACTAAGTGCTAAAAATATACCTTTTTTCAAATTTATTCCTTATCCTTAAATATAGCTTCGACGATCAAAACAAAGATATAAAACATCTTTTCATCGTTGTTTTTGCAAATTTGCTTCATCGTCTCGTTTTGTTCCTTGACCTTTATATCGTTTGATCTTAAAATTTCTGCAATGTCTGCGCCAAATTTCTTTGAAAGCTCGCCCACTTTAACATCATTTAGCGCGTTTAAAAACCTTGTCGTGTTGCAGTCCATCTGAACTGGCTTATGCTTTAAGATATTCTTAAACTCAAGGCTTAGCTTTTTTAGTTTTTTCTTCTTGACGTAGCTGTGGATTATGGTGAGGATAACCAAGCTAAAGCCAAAGAAAATGTGCAAATTTAGCGAAAACTCGCTCATCTCTCCCTTTAAAAAGAGCACACCGCTTGCAAAAAGTCCCACCACGCAGGCAAAAAGTAGCAGCAAGATGATGTATTTAAAGATCACCTCGAGCATGACGTTATCTTTTAGCCTCTCAAACATCAAGCCGCCCTATCTCATCTTCGCTAAAGACTAAAATACCATTCTCTTTTAGCAGCTTTGCCGCTACGCCATCGCCTAAAATGAGCTTTTTAGTGAAGCTTCCATCATAAATTTGCCCGCTGCCGCAGCTTGGACTTCTAGCTTTTAAAATAGCCTTTTTGCAGCCATTTAGCTTAGCTATCTTTAGGCAAATTTTAGCTCCATTTGTGAAATTTTCGCTCACATCTTTAGCTGTTTTTGTGACAACTAAGCCATCTTTCATCTCAGCTGGCTCTCTTGGCGTGCTAAGTCCGCCAAAAACCTCTGGACAGACAAAAAGCAGATGATATTTTTTTGAAATTTCATCCAAAATGCCACTATCCAAAAGGTTGTTTTCGCCGTTAAATTTGCAGTTTATGCCAGCAAGGCAAGCGCTTATTAAGACCTTTTCTCTCAAAGTCCGGCTTCTTTTAAAAGCTCGCTAGCATAAATTTCACGAAGTTTGCTTGAAATTTCGCCCACTTTTGCGCCGTTTATCGCCTTGCCGTCAGCATAGATGACTGGCAAAAGTATGAGCGTAGCAGCCGAGATAAAGACTTCATCAGCCGCGTAAACCTCGTCCATGCTAAATTTACGCTCCTCTATCTTTAGTCCGATATCTTTAGCGATCCTTAAAAGCCTCATACGGCGGATCCCTGGCAAAATTTCATTTGAAAGTGGCTTAGTGATGAGGGTTTTATCCTTGATGATAAAAGCGCTTGAGCTACAGCCCTCTGTGACAAAGCCATTTTCGACCATAAAGCCCTCGTCCGCGCCCTTTTTGTGAGCCTCATTTTTAGCGTAGCACTGAGCTAGAAGCGAGATCGATTTGATATCGCGTCTTTTCCACCTGATGTCCTCGACGCTTACCACTTTTATGCCAGTTTTTGCGGCTGGGTTGTTTAAAATTTCACTCTCGTAGCAAAAGATAAAGACGCTTGGGGTTAAATTTTCCATAAAATAGAAATTTCTAAACGCTACGCCTCTTGTTACTTGCATGTAAATTCCGCCCTCTTTTAAGGCGTTTTTAGCAATCATCTCATTTAAGATCGCTTCAAATTTATCTTTTTCGTAAGGCAGGCTTATATCTATCTCGTTTAAGCTTCTCTCAAACCTCGCCCAAAAGCCCTCTTTATCAACCATTTTTGAATTTATCACAGGCACTACTTCATAAATTCCATCGCCAAATATAAATCCCCTATCAAACGCGCTAACTTTTGCCTCATCTTTTGGCAAAAACTCGCCATTTAAAAAGACCGTTTCTAAAGCTTTATCTGCCATTTTTAGCTCCTTAAGTTTGTGCAAATTGTATCTAATTTTGTTTGAATTTATAGATTTTTAGATACAATGAGCTGAAATTTTTAAGGTAAAAAGTCTATAAAAAATGAAAGAAAATCTAAGAAACACTATCATTAAAAATATTTTTTTCGTCTCAAAACAGCCAGTTTTATTTAGAGATTTGCTCGAAGCAAATGCCCTTTTTAACGAAGGTATGCTAGTTGATGGCGCAAAGCTAAATTTTAGATTTAACCACGTGAAGCTCTATCAAATTTACGCACTTATCTGTTTTGTAGTCTTGTTTCCGCTTCTTATAATCACGCACCACTTTTTAGCAAAGGCCGATGCTCACATCTCGATAATAGCAACCACCATCGTCACTTCAGCTGTTTTTATCGGCTTTGATATGTTTAAGGTTTGGGCAAGAAGAGAGATAAGCTTGGATCTTATAAAAAAGGCTTGGAGCGTGCATTTTCCATATTTTGGATATGAAAAATATTCAAGCAAGGTTGAAGAAATTTACAACACCGCTCTTAAAAATGACGTTTCAAAAAAAGATTTAGAACAATATATATATGAAAAGCTAATCTCTCAAAAAGAGAGCGCTGAGTAAATTTCATTTTGTTTTAAAGCAACTCGTAAAATTAGCTTTTTAACGTTTTCGTCTTTGCAAAGCAGCTTCGCTTCTATCTCGCTTATGAAATAATATGGAAGTTTTTTGATCTTTTTATCTAGCATCAAAAACCTATCTGAGATGATTTTTATATCATTTTGCAAGGCGTTTTTCTCTTTTAACTCGTCTAAATTCAGATAATTTCTAAGCTTAACCAGATCGCTATTTATATCATCAAGCTTGCTAGCTATAAATTTTGCATTTTTCATATTATCATCGTCTAAATTTTTACTAACTTTTATAGCGTAGTTTAGCTCATTTAGCGAGCCTAAAACCCTTTTTTCATCCGTGCTAAAAGCATCTTTATTTGACTCATTTAGAGAAATTTGCACTAAATTTCTAAAACCTATCAAGGCACTGCTTAAGCTATCTTTTATCGCTGTATAGTCATTTTTCCTAGTTAGTAGATATGTGACAAAAACTATCAAAAAGCCAGCTGCTACGTCAAGCAGCCTATCGACCATAAGGGCTAAAAAGTCTCTTTTTATAAGCGAAAAAATGGCTGTAAATTCAAACATAAAAGCCGTTGCAAAGACGATTTGTTTGTAAGATTTTAGATAATAAACCAAAAACATACCGACAAAGACAACCACGTAAAATGCGTATGATTCACCCATAAATTTGACAAAAACAAGCGCGATAAAAAAGCCGATAACTCCACCAAGAAGGCTATCTCTGCCAGCATTTTTTAAAGCATCTTCGTCGCTTTTGTTTAGACTCATCACGGCAATTGCGATCCAAATTCCATGATTTATATGTAAGGCCTGCGCTATAAAAATAGCTAGCGACATACAAATGGCAAGCCTTAAAGACTCTTTTAATACTTCATTTTTTAAATTTATCTTTTTAAATGCCTCTTTTAGCGTGATCTTTTTTGTGTTATTAAACGAGAGCTTATCCTCGCCGCCCTCTTTTATAAGTAAAAATTTATCATAAAGCACACCGAGCGAGCTTGCAAAAATTTTAAAATTTGAGTTTTTAGCTAAATTTAGCGCATCAAATTTTAGCTTTGGAGTTTGATTTTTGAAAATTTTTTTAAGCTCAAAAAGGTTGTAAGCGATCTCATTTTTTACCTCATTTAAAAGTGCTTTGTCATCGATCCTTTCAAACGAAGCGCCTAATGTTCGAAGCAAAAGAGCGATCTCTTCAACTTTATAAAAATAAAATAGCGCCTTGGCTTGATTTCTAACTAGCTTAACATCTTTTATCTTTAGGCTTTTGTTTGCAAAAATTTCTTTTGATTTGTCAATCAAACTCATCAAATCTGCGATACTTGCGTAAAAATGGTTCGTGCCAAGCGCCTTGCTCGATAAGATGGCGCTGTCTAGTAAAAAGCTGATGCTCTTTTTAGTAAATTTGCCGTATTTGCCAAAGTTTTCAAATTTTATGATGATGCTTAGCACGCCAGCAAGCACCAGACCGCCAATGCTATCAAGCACATTTAGCCCAACTGCAGCCTTTGTCACAAAGGCAACTAGCCCTGTTGCATTTACGGCGAGTAAAATTTTGTTTAAATTTGAGCTATAAATTTGGCTAATACCTACCACAAATATCCAGACAAATACGATAAGCGAGAGCCAAACGCCAAGGCTGATAAATGGATCAACAAAGGGCATAAAAGCGCAAGAAAGTGCAATATAAAGTAGCAAAAAGGCAAATTTACTCCTATCTTTGCACTCAAGCTCGCCAAGAAAGAAGATGCCCATCGTGATATTTACAGCCATGATGGCGCCGCTTAGATGAAAGAAGTAAAAGCACAAAAAGCAGTTAAAAGCGATAGTCGTGGCAGCTTTTAGCGAGTAGATGAGCTGGAAATTTGCAGGGTCGTAGTAGTGGATAAAGCTTTTAAATTTCTTAATTATTTCCATTGACGCTCTTGCATATTGTTTAAAATTTGATTTTTATAGCGCAAATTTTCAAGCTTTATGCTAAGAGCTCTGTTTTCCTCAAGGAGCATATCTCGTTTGCCGCTGATATCGGCGATATCTCTACTTATATAATAAATTTGATTTGCTATATAAATTTTTGGCAAAAATAGAGCCAGCGCTATAAAAACCGCCAGATAGACCATCACTAGCGTCTTAAAGCTTAAATTTACCTCACGTTTTTGCTCCTCATCGTGAAGTGTTAGCAGCTCTTCTTTTTCTTGCATCTTTATCCTTTTATCTTAAAAACACGCAGTTTCGCGCTCTTACTTCGTGAGTTTTGCGCTAGCTCACTTTGGCTCGCTGTTAGTGGCTTTTTGGTTAAAATTTCGCCCAGTTCGTGTTTATTTCCGCACTCACATCTATAGACACCAGGCGGGCAGATACAGCTATTTGCCCACTTTTTAAAGCGCTCTTTTACGATCCTATCTTCAAGCGAGTGAAATGTAATAATCGCCACCAAGCAATCTTTAAAACCGCCCTTTTCTATACTATCAAGCAAATTTGTTAGCTCATCTAGCTCGCCATTTACCTCTATCCTGATCGCCTGAAAAGCTAGTATCGCAGGGCTAACACCGCGCCCTTTTATCTGAGCTGTGCCTATTATATTTGCAAGCTCTTTTGCGCTTGTTATCTTGCCTAAATTTCTAGCATTTATTATCTTGTTTGCGACCCCAGCGGCATTTTTTAGCTCACCATAATCCCTAAAAATCCTAACTAACTCATCAAACGAGTAGCTATTTACCACGTCATAGGCGCTAAAATCTCGCTCTTTATCCATACGCATATCAAGAGTGTTTGAGCCGATGCTAAAACCCCTATCATCTTTATCTATCTGAAGCGAACTAACGCCAATGTCGGCTAAAATTCCTCTAACATTTAAAATTTCATCGCCGCTAAGTTTGCTAATAAGCTCAGAGAAATTGCTCTTATAAATTTTCACTCTATTACCAAATGGCTCAAGTTTTTTGAGCGAGAAATTTATAGCTTCGATGTCTTTGTCGCAAGCGATCAAATTTAAATTTTCATTTTGAGACAAAATGGCACTAGAGTGTCCAGCATATCCAAGCGTGCAATCTATAAAATTTCCACGCAGATCTTTAAAAAAAGATAAAACTTCGTCAAGTAAAACGCTAATATGCGGACTTTGCAACACTGCCTCTTTAATGAAATTAGTGTGAAAATTTATCGAAATTTTACTTAAAAAGCTATCATTACATAAAATTTTACACAAATTTTAAGATAGCTTAAATATAATCACCCAAACATAGGAGAAAAAATGGACTTAATGCACTCAACAAATGAGATAAAAAAGATATCTCTTTCGATGTTTAGAAAGAATTTTTTTGGTGTTTTTCATGGTTCTATCTCTGCAAGAGTAGAAAAAAATCAATTTATCATCAACAAGCAAAATGCCATTTTTGACGACTTGCAAGATAGCGATCTAACGCTTCTTTCATCAAAAAAAGACTACCGCTGGAATGATGCAAGTTTAGATGCTGATATACACTTAAATATCTACAAAAACATAAATGAAGCAAAATTTGTCTGCTACGCCATGCCTCCATATGCGACAGCTTATGCAATGAAACATGAGAAAATAGCGCCAAAAGACTATTTTGGGTGCATTAGATTTAATGAAATTTTAGTCTATGATCCAAAGCAGTTTGAAGACTGGTATGAGCGTGCTGAGACAGAAATTTATAGAGCTATGATAGAGAAAAATACTAACGTTGTCGTGATCAAAGGATACGGCGTTTACGCGTATAGCAGGAGTCCTCAGCTACTTGCAAAAGATATAGCTTTGTTAGAAAATAGCTGCAAACTGCTTCATTTTACTGGTGGTTACAGCGATTTTAGCATTTAAATTTTTGCTAACAAAGATAAAAAATGTTAGTAAAAATTTAGCAAGAAACGTTTTTATAAAGCCCCATTTTAAGCTTATTTAAGCCAAATTTATATAAAATATCGCACAAGCTTTGTTAGTATTTTAAAGGAAGAACTTAATGTTATCTTGGATGCAAAAACATAAAAAATACCTAGTCGTGACAATTTGGGTAAGCACGATAGCCTTTGTCGGTGCTGGTTTTGTCGGCTGGGGCGCATACGATCTAAACAGCAACAGAGCTACTTCAGTAGCTAAAGTAGGACATAGAAACATAAGCGTTCAAGAGTTGCAACAAAAATACGATAGACTTTATCAGTACTACAATAACGTATTTGAAGGCAAACTAACTCAAGAAAAAGCTGAAGAGTTAGGCTTAGAAAATGCTGCACTTCAGGCTGCTATCCAAGAAAATTTATTATTAAATTTTGCAGACGATATCGGTCTTAGTGTTAATAAAGATGACGTTTTAAAATATATAATCGTCGATCCAACATTTCAAAAAGACGGCGTTTTTGACAAAAATTTATACTATGATGTGCTAAGAAGAGCCAGGATAAACCCAACTGATTTTGAAGACAATCTAAAACTAACTATCTTACTAGATAAACTTAGAACTATTTTAAATTTGCCTGCTAGCAAAGAAGATATCGCCATGATGGAAGCTAGTTTTTTCATGCAAGATAAATTAGCTGTGCAAGTAGTAAATGCTGATCAAAACGATATCAAAGTAGATGAGAAAGAGCTAAAAGATCTTTGGGAGATAAATAAAAATAACTATATGACAAAGACACTTTATGGTATAGATACATACTTTGTCGAGTCAGAAAAAAGCGACGCAAACGAAAGCGTTTTAAAATCTTACTA
>CAUQCU010000086.1:0-7786 GCA_963516555.1 Campylobacter concisus
CCTCTTATTTTTAAAATTTGAGCGTGATTATAACTATATTGATAGTTAATGTCAAATATATTGTAAAAATGTAACCTAAAAATATTTTATAAGAAGAGAAATTTAAAGAGAATAGATCTGAAGATTAGCGCAAATCTGCGTTATTAATTATATAAATACGATAGATAAGCGCTAAATTTTACAACTTGATAATTGTTTTTAATATAAATATATGGCTAAATTTCTAGCTCTTTTACCACACGTGCATTTAGTGCCATTTGCATTTGTATAGCTATTGCTTTTATAACTGGCACAGAAACACTATTGCCAAATTGCTTGTATGCCTGAGTATCAGAAACTGGAATAACATATTCATCTGGAAACCCTTGTAGGCGACACGCTTCTCTTGGAGTTAGTTTACGAGGATTTTTACTCCCTTGCTCAATTAAAATTTCACTTCCATCTTTATAATATCTAGCTGAAATAGTATTTGTATATTCTGAGTTTTTATTAAATAACCCATATCCAAAACCTTTGCCATTTAGTTTGTTGAGCTCTTTTCGGCGTTTGTGACCATTCCATAATTTGTCTGATATTGTGTATTTTTCATCGACCATATCATCCAGAATATCACCTACGCTTGTAGGTAAATTAATTGGTTTTGGGAATTCAAATTTTATTTTATGGTCTAAAAACCCTACAATATAAATACGTTCTCTATTTTGTGGCACACCAAAATCTCGTGCTTTTAAAATGTCATAAAAAACGTTATAACCTGCCTTAGTGAGACGATCTATAATTGTTTGTAATGTTTGTCCTTTATTATGTCCTTTTAGTTGTTTTACATTTTCAAGCAAAAAAGCTCTTGGTTGTTTTGCTATTAAAATTCGTTCTATGTCAAAAAATAATGTTCCACGTGTATCTGTAAAACCCTTTTTTAATCCTGCTTGAGAAAAAGGCTGGCAGGGAAAGCCAGCTAATAAAATATCATGATCTGGTATATCATTTTCGTTAATTTTTGTAATATCACCAAAAATATAGTCGGTTTCAAAGTTAGCTTTATAAGTCATAATTGCATATTTGTCAATTTCTGAAGTAAAAACGCATTTAACATTTTTGAATGCTTGTTCAAAACCCAAGCGGATACCACCTACTCCTGCAAATAAATCAATAATTTTAAGCATTGTTTTCCCAATATCTTATTATATTTGGTATCTCTTCTAAAAAGTAATTTTCAAATTTAATAATGCTACGTTTGTCTTTTAAATGTGATTGTTCTTTTACTGAATCTAACACAACCAAGACAATGTTATGTTTTCCCATCTGTATTGCTTTATTTTCTGATATATCATCATCAACTGTTAATAGATAAATACATGGGATATTAGAGCGACTAACTTCTTCAACTACTTCTTGCCAACGTTCTCGTAAAGTAGTTTTCATTGAGCCTATAATAGCTTTGTCTCTACGTTCATCGAATGCTTTAACACTTGGCAATATACTATCAACTATTTTTCCTAGTCCTAATTTAGAAAAAGTTGCACGTCCAACTTGAGCTTGTGAGGCAAATGTATAGTTGAAATTTTCGTATAGAAAATAAATTATACCTTCGAATGTCTTTCCTGCCCTAGAGCGACGCGATTGTGTGTTACTTAAACAAAGTTGATAAATATAAGGGCTTATTGAGCCAGCATAATCACCAAATATCTCCGCAAGTTTTTCTTGAAAAAGTTTTTTTTCTTGAATATTTAAATGAAATAACTGAGAGGTAATTTTTTCAAAATTAGATTTTGGTGTATCAAATTTATTACTAATTTCCTTTAAAATTTCACCATTGAATATACTTTCTTCTTTAAGATATTCTTCATAAGCATATTCTCGTAAATATAGAATTGCTTCAGAAATTTTATTTTCTTTTAAAAGCTTATGGATTATTTTTGCGTTATTCTCGGTTGCTTTTCTTGCATTATCTTTTGGAGATGAAATTAATTGTCTTCGCTTCTCTTGAATAAAAGTGGCAAAATATTCCTCTTCATTTTTTGGTAATTTAAATAATATTTCTATTTCTTCCGAGTTCATTTTATTCCTTTGTTTTGATAATGTCTTAGTATATCAGATTTCTTACCACACGTGCGTTTAGTGCCATTTGCATGTGGTGTAAAAATACATTTTGATAAAAATCTCCACTATGCCTTGGTGCGTCGTAGGTTTGCACTAAATTTGCAGGCACGATGATCTCCCTTTTTAAATTTTGCTCATTTGCGCTAAGTCTTAGGTGAGAGACAAGCTGATAGATGCACATATCGGTGCAGTCGCCCATAATGACAAAGCTATCAAATTTACTTATAAATTTATTAAACTCCTGCGAATAAGCGATGCTAAGTGAGTTTTTATAAAAAGTCTTCATCTCACTAAAAAAGTCTAAATTTCGTAGCTCATCAACTGCCTGTGCTTCATTTTGCCCTTTTAAAGCATGAGCTGGAAAGCTCGCAAACTCAGCTGAATTTGGCTCATGAGCATCTTGAATGAGGATGTAGTTTTTAAGGTCAAATTTATCCCTTGCCAGCCTAAAAGTCTCTGCTATGCCCTTTGAGAGCTCACCCACACGCTTGCTAGCTAGTGCGCCTTCACAGCAAAAGCCATTTATCATATCCACGCTTATAAAGACCACTTTTTCGCTGCCATTTTTAAAAATTTCACTAAATTTAAGCGCTTTTAGGCCATTTTGCCACGCATTTAGCTCATTTAAAATTTCTCTCATTACTTCTCCTTTATAGGTAAATTTATACAAAATGTCTTTGGCTCAAGGGTTATCTCTATGCTGCCCTTGTGCGCCTCTATTATCTGCAAGCAAAGGTGCAGCCCTAGGCCATTGCCCTTTAGTTTGCTCGTCTTAAATGGCTCAAAGACGATGTTTTCATTTTTTATAGAAACTCCGCTGTCATAGACTATAAATTTATGTTCATTTGGCGTCTTTTCGTAGCTTAGTCTCACCACACCTTCGTCGTTTTCGTCCTCTTCGATGGCGTCTATGGCGTTAAATAAAATGTTTTGAAAGACCATCGCGATGAGGTCAAAGTCGCCACTATAAAGGGCGTCAGGGAAATTTAGCTCAAAATTTATATCTTTTGAATACTCATAAAATTTAAGCGCCTCCTCGCACTCGCTTTTGATATCTAAAAAGTTAAATTCCCTTGGCGTGATACTAAGCCCTTTTGTAAAAAGAAGTGTGGCTTTGATGATGCGCTCAACACGCCAGATCCCCTTTTGTATCTGCTCGACGATAGGCAAAATTTTTGGCTCGGCTCTTTTTAAAAGGGTGGAATTTAAAAGCGAGATAGAGCCTATGGGGTTTCTTATCTCGTGAGCTAGGTGCGCTGCTACTTGACCCATCGAGGCTAGGCGCTCGGTGCGTTTTTCCTGCGTTATGTCGGTAGCTGAGATGATCTTTTTATCATCCTTTACCACCTTTTTTACTAGATAAATTTGCGAGCCAAAATTTAGCTCGCCCTCATCTTTTGGGACGAAATTTAGCGCTTTGCCAAGCTTTTGCGCCTCTGAGTTTTGCAAGAAAATTTCATCACTTTCATCAAGCACCCAAATGGCATTTGGCAAAATTTCTACGATATCTTTTATAAAACCTTGCAAGCTCATATAAGAAGCGGTCAAATTTTTATACTCACGCTCTATTAGATAGGTCTGCTCTATTAGGCTTTTTAGGCCATTTTGTATATCGATATCACTCACAGCAACTCCTCATAATCTTTTATCTCATAAAGCCTAAGCCGCTCATCTTTTAAGCTCAAAAGCTCGTTGCTAAAGCCACTTTTTGAAAAAAGTGCCACGATATCAGGCTTTATGCCAAGCCTTTCGCACTTGTGAAGGACTAAATTTAAGACATTTTTGCAAATTTTTCGCTCTTTATACTTTGCTTCGCCGACTATTATCTTGCCATTTATGCTAAAAAGCATGTCTAGCTCAATGTTTTTGCTCCAAAATGAGCTTAGTAAAATGCCGTTAAATCCAAGCTTTTTAGCCATTAGCTCGCCGCTTAAAAGCTCAAATCCAAGGCTTGCGTACTCATCAAATTCTCTTCTTATGAGCTCTAAAATTTCTTCACTTCTGCCCTCTTTTAAAAGGCTTAAATTTGGCTCGATAAATCTAAACCAAAACCTTGAAAAATGGCTGTTAAAGTGAATTTTATCCTCTATCTTATAAGCTCGCTCGCTCTTTTTTAAAATTTGGCGCTTGTTTTTTACTCGTGGCTTTTCTTGGCTCTTTTCAAGCACTAAAAAATCCTTACTAAAAAGCTTTGCATAGACCCTATTTGTCATGTTTTGGGGCAAAATTTTATTTACGCTAAATTTCTTCCTGTCGCTTCTAGCAAGCTTAATGAGAGCCATTTTGATGGCCTCGTCGCTATCCTCGTCAAAGTAAAACCTAGCCATCAAATTTTTATAATCATCTAAAATTTCAGCCCTAATCGCCTCAAAAACATCGTAGTATGAGCCCTTTAATAAAAAGTCATCAAAAACAAGATGAAATTTTATAACTTCAGCAATACCAAGGTGTTTCATCCGCTCAAATGTCGATTTTATGGCTAAAATTTCATATCCTTTGTGTGGCGGATTGTAGCATATTTTTAGAAAATTTTAATTATAATCACGCAAAAACTAAAAGGCTAAAGTTGGTAAATTTAGAGCACATTAGAAGAGATATTATTTTAAAAAAAGGGATACATTATTTCGACTACACCGCCTCAGGACTTGCGTATAAACCAATCGAGGACGAGGTCGCTGATATCTTAAAAACCTACGCCAACACCCACTCGCTAACATCATCAAACGCCTATAAAACGCAGCATTTGTATGATAGCGCTAGAAGCGAGCTAAAACGCGCGCTTGGGCTTGATGATAGGTTTTATCTCATAGCCACAGGATACGGCGCCACTGGTGCGATCAAGAAATTTCAAGAACTTTTGGGGCTTTACGTGCCTCCAGCTGCTAAAAGAAGGTTTGATCTAAAACCAAACAACGACTCGCCGCTAGTCATACTTGGCCCTTATGAGCACCACTCAAATGAGATCAGCTTTAAAGAGGCGCTTTGCGAGGTTGAGCGCATCAGGCTGGCAAAAGATGGTGGTATAAATTTTGGGCATTTGGAGCAAATTTTAAAGATAAACCAAGGGCGTGAGATCATCGCTAGCTTTAGTGCCGCCTCAAACGTCACAGGCGTCATAAGCGACTACAAACAAATTTACACGATGGTTAAGAAATTTGGCGGTATCGTGGCATTTGATGTGGCGAGCCTTAGTGCCTATGCAAATTTAGACTGTGACTACTTTGACGCGCTTTTTATCTCGCCGCACAAGCTTCTTGGCGGAGTTGGCAGTTGTGGGCTCTTAGCTATCAAAAAAGTGCTAGCAAATGACGATGTGCCAAGCTTTGCAGGCGGTGGCACGGTAAGCTACGTGAGCAAAAACTACCATATATTTTTAAAGGATCAAGAGGCGCTTGAGGAGGCTGGCACACCGCCTATTTTGGGGCTTATACGTGCAAATTTAGCCTACAGACTAAGAGAAGAGATAGGGCTTGCTACTATCTATGAAAACGAGAGCGAGCTTAGCGACTACTTTTGCCAAAGGCTAAGAGAAATCCCAGAGCTTATAAGCTACTGCCCGCCAAATTTAAAGCGCCTTGCCATTTTTTCATTTAATGTAAAAAACGTAGCTCCATACGAGCTTTCAAAAATTTTAAGTAAAGAGTATGGCATACAAACACGTGCTGGCTGTTCGTGCGCAGGCTCATACGGACACGACCTTTTGGGGCTAAAAGAGGATCCAAGCTTCACCCACAAGCCAGGCTGGGTGAGGGTTAGCCTGCACTATACGCATACCTTTGAGGATATTGATTATTTGGTGAGTGCGATCAAGAAAAGTATCGAGAAATACGCACTTTCGTGGCAGGTCAAAGACCCTTTTGACGTAAAAGAGATAAGTGGGTGTGTGGGTGAGTAAGAAAAATGTTTTGATAGTTGCGGGAAGCGACAGCGTCGGCGGTGCAGGAGTGCAGGCGGATATAAAAAGCTGCGAGGCATTTGGCTGCTTTAGCGCAAGCGTCATCACAGCCGTGACCGCGCAAAATACAAATGGCGTTAGCAGCGTGCTTGCGATGCCAGCAAACATGGTAAAAGCTCAGTTTGAGATGGTGCTAGCCGAGCTTGATATAGACGCTGTGAAGGTTGGCATGCTCTTTAATGAGGAGATAATAGCCGTTGTAAGCGCGTTTTTAAAGGAGTTAAGAGCTAAAAATGTGCCAGTTGTCATAGACCCAGTTTGTGTGGCAAAGTCAGGTGCAAAACTGCTTGAAGACGCAGCGATCGAAGCGCTAAAAGAGCTTTTAAGCCTTGCAAGTGTCGCCACGCCAAATGTAGATGAGGCTAGGATTTTGGGGATTGACTTTGCAAATTTGCCTTGCGATATGGTGCTAAAGCGAACGAAGGTTGATGAAATTTGCGAGGATACGCTCTATCTAAAAGGTGGCGAAGTGGTGAAATTTAGCGAAGAGCTTTTTGAGCCTAGAGTGATGCATGGGGCTGGATGTAGCTTCTCAAGCTCGCTAGCGGCCATTTTAGCGCAACAAAACGATCTAATAAGCGCCATAAAAATGGCTAAAAAATTTGTGGCAAATGGGATAAAAAATGCTCATAAAAGTAAATTTGGCGCAAGACTTATAGATCATAAAGCAGGGCTTAATGGCTGAAATTTACGCTATTAGCGATGATATTTTAATGCCTGAAAATTTGGCTTTGGAGTATGCAAGAGAGATTTTGGAGTGCGGGGTTAAATTTTTTCAGTTTAGGTCAAAAAAAGCGGTCAAAAATGAGAAGCTTGCAAGTGAAATTTTAAATTTATGTGAGAAATTTGGGGCGAAATTTATCGTAAATGACGATGTCAAATTTGCTAAAAAGATAGACGCCAACGCTGTTCATCTAGGCAAAGAGGACGAGGGCATAAAAGAGGCGTTTGAGATTTTGGGCAAAGACGCATATGTGGGCGTTAGCTGCTATAACGATATAAATTTAGCCATAAATGCCGCTAAAAACGGGGCTAGCTACGTTGCTTTTGGCTCTGTTTTTGTAAGCCCTACAAAGCCAAATGCCCCAAAATGCGACCTTGAAGTGGTTAGAGAAGCAAAGCAAATTTTAAACCTGCCAGTTTGCGTCATAGGCGGTATAAATGAGAGAAATATCAGCTCACTTTCCTACGCAAACCCCGATCTCATCGCTATCATCTCAGCAATCTACAAAGACGGTAACATCAAAGAAAATATCAAAAATTTACAAAAGATAATCAAGGCAAATTTCTAGGAAAAAGTGGCTTTTTTGACTAAATTTGCTTAAAAAATTATAAAGTTAAATATTTTTATACGACTTTTTACTCAAATTTTAAAATCTTGCTCACTCGCCTTAGCAGACTACAAAATTTAGAGCCGTGATATGCTCGCTCATAAATTTTAAAATTTGATATAGTTTTTTTGAGATAGACCGCATGCAGTGCTTTAGCACTGAAGCATGCACCTCTAACGTCGTAGGGGTTAGGGGATTGTTAAGGGGGAAGGGAGCGACTTCGTAATTCAAGCCTCTTCCCCCTTAACAAAGAAATAAAACTTTAAATTTATAAAAAATCTATTTTGCAAATTTTAAACTTTCATTCACTCGCAAGAATTGACTACTAAAATTTGGCTTCGCTTGCAGCTTAGCTCAAATTTTAGAGCCGAAATTACTCGTTCATGAAATTTTAAAATTT
>CAUQCU010000087.1:0-7753 GCA_963516555.1 Campylobacter concisus
CACCTTGACATAAGACCTGGCAGACCTTGCAAGGCTTATGAAAAAGATGGCAGGCTTGTTTTTATCTTGCCTGGCAACCCTATGGCTGCTTATCTTTGCACGATGATGCTTGTTTTGCCACTTCTAAAAAGTGAGTGTTTTGTGACACAAAAAGCTATAAATAGCGAAAATTTAAAGGTAAAATCAGGCAGAGCAAATGCGGTTTTTGGCAATGTAGCTGATGGCAAATTTATAGCAACTGATGGCGGAAAATATGGCTCAGGCATGATAAATCATATATTAAAGAGTGATTTTGTGTTGATAACTAGCCCTGATCAAGGTGAAATTTTACAAAATAGTGAAATTTCACTTATAAAACTTCCATAATCCTTGACAAATGAAAAACAATCTGATAAAATGCGGACTTCATTTTGATTGCGGGAATAGCTCAGGGGTAGAGCACAACCTTGCCAAGGTTGGGGTCGCGAGTTCGAATCTCGTTTCCCGCTCCATCTTTTTTATACTCATTTTTTTATTTTCCACAAAACTTTTTGCAAATGAAGTCAGCATCTATCCGATGTATTGCGTCGTAAATGATCAAATTTCGCTTAGTACTTTTGGCTTTGAAGGCGAAGATAATGAAATTTTAAACTTAGAGGGCAAAAGAGCTGCCAAGATAGATAGTAAAAAGCTCTATGAAATTCTAACAGCAAATTTTAAAACATATAATGACAAAAGCGGCGGCAGCGTTGCTTTTGTAAAAAACTGCTCTATCATGGATGAAATTCAGATGCAATTTCTAAGAGAGATCAGCAACGAGTACCCAGGCATCAGCGTGAGCGATCTTAGCATCAGTCCGCAAAACAAACTCCCTGCAAATTTTAAAGACTTAGTCTTTAAAAATATCTTCTTAAACGATCAAAATAGCCAAAAAGGCGTTTTTAGAGCCTCGTTTGAAGATGTTGATCTAAGCTTAAAAAGCCTTTATTTTAAATTTAGCTTTAACGCCAAAATGCCAGTTTTTATCGCTATAAATTCAATGAATACAAACCACATTTTAAGCCTGCTTGACTACCAACCAACGATGATCGAGTTTAGCAAATGGCCACGTGACGCGCTTTTTGGACTTAGTGCCTCAACACTTGTTACAAAAGTGCAGATAAGAAGCGGAGAAATTTTAACCAAACGCCAGTTTAACGCCATAAGCTTAGTCAAAAAAGGTCAAATGCTAAACGCAGTCTTAAGCGAGGGTGGCGTCAAGATAATCGCTGAAGTAAAGGCGCTTGAAGATGGAAATTTAGGTGATATGATAAAGATAAGAACAAAAGAAAATAAAATTTTGCAGGCCACAGTTTCAGGTAAAGACGAGGCAGTTATAAGATGAAAAAAGTAGTTTTTGCAGCCACCGGAGCAAGCGGAGCTGGGCTTTTTCTAAAGCTAGTAAATGCCGCCAAAGATAGTTGCGAGGCGCACGTCATAGTTAGTAAAAATGCCATGAAAGTCTTAGCGGCTGAAGAAAATTTGAGACTAAATTTAGATGATCTTGGCGTGAAAATTTATGATGATCAAGACCTTAGCGCTGGTCCAGCATCTGGCTCATTTGGCACGGAAGCTATGATCATAGCGCCCTGCTCTACCAACACGCTAGCAAAGGTTGCAAATGGCATAAGCGACACACTCATCACAAGAGCTGCAAGTGTCGCGCTAAAAGAGAGGCAAACCCTAGTTTTGGGCGTTAGAGAGATGCCGTTTTCTGCGATCGCACTCTCTCAGATGCAGCTGCTCTCATCTCTTGGAGCTACCATCGCCCCCCCAGTTTTGGGCTACTACGCAGGCATAAAGAGCATTCATGATATGGAAAATTTCATTATCGGCAAGTGGCTTGATGCCTTAAAAATCCAAAATAATCTTTACAAAAGGTGGCAAATTTGAAAAAATCTTGCATCTATCCAGGGACCTTTGACCCCATCACAAACGGCCATTTAGACGTTATCATAAGGGCTACAAAGATTTTTGACAAAGTGATCGTCGCAGTTGCAAAAAGTGACAGCAAACAGCCGATGTTCGCACACGAAAAGCGCATAGAGATGGCAAAAGAAGCAGTTTGTGAGCTAAAAAATGTAAGCGTGCTTGGTTTTGATAATTTACTCGTTGACTTTGCTAAATCTCACGGCATAAACACCGTCATAAGAGGTCTTCGCGCTGTTAGCGACTTTGAATACGAGCTACAAATCGGCTACGCAAACGCTGCACTCTGGGACGAATTTGAGACGGTTTATCTTATGCCAAGCTTAAATAACGCCTTCATCTCAAGCTCGATCGTCCGCTCAGTCTTGCGCCACGACGGCGATGTGAACAACCTAGTGCCAGCAAAAATTCTTAAAAATTTAAAGGCGTAAAATGTATGTTTTGTTTGAAGGCATTGACGGCGTTGGCAAGAGCACGCAGATAGAAATTTTAGCTTCTAAATTTAGTGATGCCATCGTCACAAAAGAGCCAGGTGGCACGCAGCTTGGTATAAATTTACGTGAAATTTTACTAAGCTCAAACATAAAAATAGGCAAAAGAGCTGAAATTTTACTCTTTTTAGCTGACAGAGCTGAGCATTTTGAAAAGCTGGTTGCTCCAAATTTAGGTAGGCTCATTTTAAGCGACAGAGGCTTTATATCGGGCATTGCCTACGCTTTGTCAAATGATGAAAACTTAGATGAAAACGTGCTTTTAGAGCTTAATAAATTTGCATTAAATGATAAATTTGCGGATAGGATCATCTTTTTTGAAGCAAGCCGTGAGCTAATAAGCTCGCGCTTAAAAAGTAGAGGCACAAGCGATAAGATCGAGGCTCGTGGGCTAGAGTATCTTTTAAAAGTGCAAAGTCTGATGAAGCAAATTCTCATCAAAAATGGCTTTGAAACGCTTTTTATAGACGCATCTAAAAGCATAGAGCTAATTTCAAAAGAGATAGAAAATTTTATAAATTTTAAGTAAAATCACAAAAAATTAAAAGGATAATGCGATGATAACGGCACTTCGTGGCATGAAAGATATGCTTCCAGCTCGCGCAAAACTTTACGCACAGATAATCAAAACCTGTGAGGAAGTCGCAAAAAACTACGGATATGAGCAAATTTTGACCCCGCACCTCGAGGAGACGGCTCTTTTTAAAAGAAGTGTCGGCGAAAGTAGTGATATCGTGGGTAAGGAGATGTATCAGTTTGAAGACAAAGGCGGAAACGACATTTGCTTGCGTCCTGAGGGCACAGCTGGCGTGGTTAGAGCCTTTATCGAGGCAAAACTTGATAGGGCAAACGCTATAAAACGCTGCTTTTATCATGGCTCGATGTTTCGCTACGAGCGCCCACAAAAAGGCCGTTTAAGAGAGTTTCACCAGTTTGGCTGTGAGTGCTTTGGCGAGGGCAGCGTCTATGAAGATGCGAGCATTATCTTGATGGTGAGCGAAATTTTTAACAGACTAAATATAAAAACAACCCTAAAAATCAACTCGCTTGGCGACGAGAGCTCGATGAAGTCTTACAAAGAAAAACTTGTCAAATTTTTAGATGAAAACGACAATAAAATTTGCGAAGACTGCAAAAGACGAAAGCTTTTAAACCCTATCCGCGTGCTTGACTGCAAGGTCGAGAGCTGTCAAGAAATTTATAAAAACGCTCCAGTCATAACTGATAGCTTAAGTGATGAGGCGCAGGCTGATTTTGCAAAACTGCAAGAAATTTTAACGGCAAATGGCGTTAAATTTGAGATAGATACCAAACTCGTTCGTGGGCTAGACTACTACTGCAAGACGGCGTTTGAGTTTATCAGCAACGAGATCGGCTCACAAAGTGCAGTAGCAGGGGGTGGCAGATACGATAGGCTCGTTGAATATCTTGGCGGTAGAGCAAGTTACGGCGTTGGTTTTGCGATGGGTGTTGAGAGGATAATGGAAATTTTAGGCGAGGCTGAAGATGAGCGAGACGGAGTTTATCTTTGCGCGCTTGATGCGGCGAATGTTGATTTTATCTATAATATTGGCTCAAAACTTCGCAAAAAATATCAGGTCGAAATTTCATACGAAGCCAAAAAACTTCAAAAACATCTACAAAATGCCGACAATAAAAATGCAAAAATTTTCCTTTGTGTGGGCGAAAACGAGATGAAAGAGAATAAAATTTGGTATAAAAATTTAGAGACCAAAGATGAAAAAACGATAAATTTAGATGAGCTTGAAAAGGAGCTGGGATGAATGATTTTGGACTTAGCATTTGGGGTAATTCAAATTTTGTGATAGAAGACGGTAAAGTCTGCATAAACGAAGCTAGCAAGCCAGCGATCATCGACATCGTAAAAGAGATCAGAGACGATGGATATAGAGGGCCACTGCTGCTTCGCTTTCCACACCTTATCCAAAAGCAGATCGAGCAGATCCACGCAAGCTTTGCAAAGGCAAAGAAAGAATTTGCCTACAAAGGCAGCTTTAACGCCGTTTTTCCGCTCAAGGTCAATCAATATCCAGGCTTTGTAAAAAATCTAGTTCGCCTTGGCAAGCCCTATAACTACGGCCTTGAGGCTGGTAGTAAGGCTGAGCTGCTTCTAACGATGGCTTATAACAATGACAAAGCGCCCATAACGGTAAATGGCTTTAAAGATAAGGAGATGATAAATATAGGCTTCATCGCCGCAGAAATGGGGCATAACATCACGCTAACGATCGAGGGATTAAACGAGCTTGAAGCGATAATCGCCATCGCAAAAGAGCGCTTTAAACCAAAACCAAAGATCGGACTTAGAGTGAGACTACACTCGACAGGATCGGGGCTTTGGGCAAAAAGTGGTGGTATACACTCTAAATTTGGTCTAACATCAACCGAGCTAATAGAAGCTGTAAAGATGCTAAAAAAGGCAAATTTACTTGAAAATTTCACAATGATACACTTTCACATTGGCTCTCAAATAAGCGAGATCCACCCTCTTAAAAAAGCACTCATCGAGGCTGGCAACATCTACGCTGAGCTTAGAAAAATGGGTGCCTCAAATTTAAAAGCGATAAATTTAGGCGGCGGTCTAGCGATTGAATACTCGCAGTTTAAAGAGGAGAGCAGCAGAAACTATACGCTAAACGAATATGCAAACGACGTTGTTTATATGCTCAAAACCATAAGTGAGCAAAAAAAGGAGATCGAACCAGATATTTTCATAGAGTCAGGTCGCTACATCGCCGCTTCTCACGCACTTTTGGTCGCTCCTGTGCTTGAGCTATTTTCTCAAGAATACACCGAAGAGAAGCTAAATTTAAAGAAAAACAATCCAAATTTAATAACCGAGTTAGTTGATCTTTACAAGTCAATCAAGCCCTCAAACGCCCTAGAGTACCTGCACGACGCCATCCACCACACTGAGAGCATCCTCACGCTCTTTGACCTAGGCTATGTCGATCTGCAAGATAGATCAAACGCAGAGGTGCTTTTAAGGCTCATTAGCAAAAAAGCTGTCGTGATGCTTGGCAACAAGAGCAACTCAAGCGATCTAACTAAAATTCAAAAAGAGGTTCAAGAGAGATATCTGCTAAATTTCTCGATCTTTCAAAGCTTGCCAGACTTTTGGGGGCTAAAGCAAAATTTTCCTATCATGCCACTTGACAGGCTAGATGAGCGCCCTACCCTGCCAGCTTCGATCTGGGATATCACCTGCGATAGCGACGGCGAAATCAGCTATGATGACGAGAAAAACCCACTGCTTTTGCACGATGTGGATGTGGAGAAGGAGGACTATTTCTTGGGATTTTTCCTAGTTGGCGCATACCAAGAGGTGATCGGCATGAAGCACAACCTCTTCACTCATCCGACAGAAGCTACGGTAGAGATAACAAGTGATGGCTACAAGGTCACAAATTTACTAGAGAGCCAGTCGATCCTTGATATCATGGAGGATATGGACTACGATATCTACGAGATCCAAGACACTCTAAATGAACGCTTAGAAAAATCAACTCTGATAAACGAAACGCAAAAGAAGCAAATTTTGGGCGAACTTTATCTATTTTTAAATGATAATAGCTACTTAAAGACAATCAACTAAAAAGGACAAAAATGCAACTAGCAAACAGAATGCAAACATTAAGCGAGTCAATCACAATCGCGATCAGCACAAAAGCCAAAGAGATGAAGGCTGCTGGCATCGACGTGATCTCGCTTTCAGCTGGTGAGCCTGACTTTATGACTCCAAAAAAGATAAGAGATGCTGTAAAAAACGCACTTGATAACGATAGCAAAAGCGGCAAATATACGCCGGTACCAGGTTTGCCTGAGGTGATAGAGGCCATCAGAGCAAAGCTAAAAAGAGATAACGGACTTGACTATAAAGCAAGCCAAATCGTCACAAACATCGGCGCAAAACACTCACTTTTTAACGTATTTCAAGCGCTTATCAACCCAGGTGATGAAGTCATCATCCCATCTCCATACTGGGTGAGCTACCCTGAGATCGTTAAATTTTGCGGTGGCGTGCCTGTTTTTATCGAGGCAGACGAGAGCACAAATTTCAAAGTCACAGCCGAGCAGCTAAAAAAAACGATCACACCAAAAACAAAAGTCTTTTCGCTAAATCACCCGACAAACCCAACTGGAGCTGTATATACAAAAGAGGAGATCGCGTCATTTGGCGAGGTTCTAAAGGACACTGACATCATCGTCACAAGCGATGAAATTTATGAAAAGGTGATCTACGGCAAGAAATTTCACGCAGTGGCTTCAGTGAGCGAGGATCTTTTTAAAAGAACGGTCACGATAAATGGACTAAGCAAGTGTGGGGCGATGCCTGGCTGGAGATTTGGCTACATAGCAAGCTCGATGGACTGGCTCATCGCTGGCATCAAAAAGCTTCAAAGTCAAAGCACAAGCAACATCAGCTCTATCGTGCAAATAGGTGCTATCCCATCACTTCTTGGCGAAACTGACGAAGACATCGAAAACATGAGAAAAGAGTATGAAAAAAGACGCGACGTGGCAGTTGAGATGATAAATGCCATCCCTGGGCTAAGCGTAGTTAAGCCTGATGGCGCGTTTTATCTATTTGTGAAATGCAAAGATGTAGATAGTGACTCGCTTAGATTTTGCAAAAAAATGCTTGAAGAGGCGAACGTAGCGACGGTGCCAGGTGTGGGCTTTGGCATGGAGGGATATTTTAGAATTTCTTTTGCGACAGACATAGAGAGCATAAAAAAAGCGATCGAGAGGATCGCAAATTTTGTAAAAAGCTACAAAATTTAATGATCAAATTTATACTAAATGGCAAAATTTTCGAGCTTGAAAACGATATAAGCGTTTATGATTTTTTAGCTCAAAATGGCTATGAGCTTAAATTTATAGCCCTTGAGCGAGACGGAGAAATTTTGCCAAAAAAGCTTTGGAGTGAGCACTTTATGAGCGAGGCCAAAGCCTATGAGATCGTCACTTTAGTTGGCGGTGGATGAGGATAAAATGATAGAGATAATACTAAATGGCGCAAAATTTAAGGTGCCTGTAAAAAGCCTTAGCGAGCTAAAAGAGCTCGCTCTTGGCGATAAAGAGAGTGAAATTTATAAATTTTTAGAGAAATTTAACGCGACAAAGCCAGACATTTTTATCGTTGATGGCTTTGCTATAAAAGAAGATAGCGAGCTAAAAGATGGCTCAAATATCGTATTTATAAGGCGTGGCGTGATGCCTGAGCGTGAAGTTTTACGCTCGATGATCGCCTCACGAAACAGCCCTGAGCTAAATTTAGCCCTAAGTAAAGC
>CAUQCU010000088.1:0-7723 GCA_963516555.1 Campylobacter concisus
AGCGTAGCCAACGGCGATCTTGCCACTTAGTACCACGCTTGTTTGCTTTGCTAAATTTGCGCTTAGTTCATCTTTTTGAGCCTTGCTTAAGAGCACATTTAGCTCTTTTGCCGCCATATCGATGCCTCGAACCACGTTACTATCATTTTTTATAATGAAAATTTCATCATCTATCTTTGTGATATTTGGCAGCAAAATTTGCCTATCAGCCTCCAAAAACTCAAAGCTTCTTTTCACGCCGCTAAAATACTCGTCCAAAAATGGCTCGCTAAAATTTAGCCTAACAAAGCTTCTTTTAAGCTTGCCCTCTAAATTTGTCTCATCGACAAAATAGTGCAAACCTCGCTCGTCAAGGTAGTTTTGAAGCTCTTTTTTGCGTAAATTTAAAAGCGGTCTAACCAGCCAAAAGTGCTCTCTCCTCTCAAGCTCGCTCATACCAAAGAGCTCTTTTAGCCCAGCGCCTTTGCCAAGCTGCATCAAAAACCACTCAAATTTATCGTCAAATTGATGCGCTAGGATCAAATTTTCATAGCCATATTTTTGGCAAATCTCACCAAAAAACTCATACCTCGCCTCACGCGCGTTTTTTTCAAAATTTGACTTACCTAAATTTACGCTTTTTATGTAGATTTTTTTGCCAAATTTGCTGGCAAGCTCTTTGGCGCTTTCAACTTCAAATTTGCTCTGCTCTCTGGCGTTGTGATCGACTATGGCTAGATCAAATTTGACCCCAGCCTCGTGTAAAATGTAAAAAAGTGCAGTGCTATCGATGCCGTGCGAGAAGGCAAGAAGGTTTGCACCCAAGCTTAGCCTACCAAGCACATTTTGGCTTATCATTTTGCTTTTTTGATGATTGTTGCGACTAGTTTTTGATCAACCACGTCGCTGACCTCACAAAGGTAGAGCGAGCCGATCTCAAGCTCTTTTACGTCGCTTTCATTGATCAAAATTTCGCCGTCTATATCTTTATCCCAGATATCTTTTTTGGCAGCGTAAAACATCTCGCCCTCGCTGCTTTCGCCCTCAAGCGATGCGTAAATTTGCTTGCCAAGCTCTTTTTGCAAGCTCTCATTTATCGCTTTTTTGGTGATCTTTTCTATCTTGCTTAGCCTTTTTGAGATGATCTTAGCTGGGATTTGCTCCATTTCAAAAGAGACTGTGTCTTCTTCTTTTGAGTAGGCAAAGGCGGAAATTCTATCAAATTTAAACTCTTCTAAAAACTCGCAAAGCTCTTCAAAATCCTCCTCGCTCTCGCCCGGGTGTCCCACGATGACGCCAGTTCGTAAGAATGAATTTTTGGCATTTCTCATCAAATTTAAAAGCTCTTTTATCTTTTTAGCACCACTTCCGCGCTTCATTATCTTTAGCATATTTTCGCTGATGTGCTGGATGGGCATGTCAAAGTAGTTGTGAAATATAGGCGAAGCGATGATGCGCGAAATGAGCTCCTTGCTGGTCGTGCTTGGGTAGAGGTAAAGTATCCTAGCGCTTCTTACGCCCTCTATCTTTTCTATCTCGTCTATTAAATTTATTAGTCCGTCGCTAACGCCATGATCGCGCATATATGAGCTTGAGTCTTGTGATAAAAAGCTAAAGTCGTAGTAGCCTTTTTTGACTAGATTTTTGACCTCATTCACGATGTTTTCAAGCGAGCGTGATTTTAGCTTGCCTTTAAATGTCGGTATCGCGCAAAAGCTGCACTTTTGGTTACAGCCCTCTGAAATTTTGATGTAGGCGTGGTAGTTTGAACCAGTTATGACGCGCTCTTCGTTTGCTTGCAGATAAGTCTCTGGGCTAAATAAATTTTGCTTTTTCAAGATGATCTCGTCGATCTTGTCATAATCAGCCACGCCGGTAAAGAGATCGACCTCTGGCAGTTCTTTCATGAGCTCATCTTTGTAACGCTGCATAAGACAGCCAGTCACTACCAGCAAAGAGCCATTTTTACGAGCTTCGTGCATCTCAAGGATGGTTTGTATGCTCTCTTCTTTGGCAGACTTGATAAAGCCGCAGGTATTTACGATAATGACGTCTGCGTCGCTGATATCGTCTGTGATATCGTAGTTTTGCAAGCGTCCAAGCATGATCTCAGAATCAACTAAATTTTTATTACAACCAAGCGAGATTAGATGAAGTTTTGGCATTTTTAGATCCAGATGTTGTCTATTAGCCTAGTTTTGCCTACAAAGGCGGCTACTAAGATGATGGTGTTGCCTTTTTCTACCTTTGAAATTTCATTTAAATTTCTATCCGTAACCGCGACATAATCAACTTTTAGTGGCTCAAGTACCTCAAGCATGCTTGCCTTGATCTCGCTTGCCTCTTCTTCGCCATTTTGGATCAAATTTTGTGCTTTATTTAGCGATCTTGAAAGCCTTAGCGCGTTGCACTTATCTTCGTCGCAGATATAGACATTTCTGCTTGAAAGTGCTAGGCCGTCTGGCTCTCTAACGATATCGCAGGCAACTAGCTCGATGTTTAGGAAAAATGTCTTTATCATATTTTGCACGATGATGAGCTGCTGGGTGTCTTTTTTGCCCATATAGACGCTATTTGCACGAGTTAGGCGAAATAGCTTGTTTAGCACTCTTAAGACGCCATCAAAGTGTCCTGGTCTAGTTTTGCCCTCTAAAATGGCTGAAAGCTTCTTTGGAGCGACGATGAGAGGCTCATCTTCAAAGTAAAGCTCTTTTTCGTCTGGTATAAAGATAGCGCTAACGCCGTTTTGCTCGCAAATTTGGATGTCGCTTTGCTCTTTTCTTGGGTATTTTTCTAGGTCTTCGCCTGGTAAAAATTGAGTTGGATTTACGAAAGTTGAGACGATGCTTACCTCATTTTCACTCACACATTTTTTGATAAGACTAACGTGTCCGTCATGAAGTGCGCCCATTGTTGGGACAAAACCGATCTTGCCGCTTGCGTTTGAGACGAATTCCTCAAGCTCTTTTATAGTTCTTATGATTTGCATATTTGACTCTTTTTATCTAAATTTTAACTTGGCATTGTAACAAAAAAGGATTAAAAGGGCGTAAATTTAAAAATGTAAGCAACTTTTGGCTAAAATCGGCAAAAATTTATGGAGAAAAACTTGGATAGTTACGAATACAACGAGCTTTTAAAGAAGCTACAAACAAAAGTTGAAAACATAGGCTCTATCGTAAAGCCTGACGAGATAAAGGCTAGACTAAAAGAGATCGAGGCTATAGAGCAAGACCCTGACTTTTGGCAAGATATCGCAAGAGCTGGGGCATTAAATAAAGAAAAGACAAAAATTTCAAACATGCTTGCTAAATTTAGCGACGCTCACCAAGCAGTTAGCGACGCAAAGGAGCTCTTTGAGCTAGCAAATTCTGAAAATGATGAGGAGACTATAAATTCTTTATTTGAAGATGCTAAAAATTTAGATGAAAAGATAGTAAATTTAGAAATTTCTATGCTTTTAAGCGGCGAGGATGATAGCAAAAACGCGATCGTATCGATCCACCCTGGAGCTGGCGGTACTGAGAGCAACGACTGGGCGAGCATGCTTTATAGGATGTATCTTAGATTTTGCGAGCGTGAGGGCTTTAAGGTCGAGACTCTGGACTTTCAAGAGGGCGAAGAGGCTGGACTAAAGGATGTGAGTTTTATCGTAAAAGGTGAAAATGCCTATGGATATTTCAAAGCAGAAAATGGCATCCACAGACTCGTTCGCACAAGCCCATTTGACAGCGCAGGACGCCGCCACACGAGCTTTACAAGCGTTATGGTGAGCCCTGAGATAGATGACGATATCGAGATCGAGATAGAAGAAAAAGATCTAAAGATAGACACTTATAGAGCTAGTGGCGCAGGCGGTCAGCACGTAAATAAAACAGAATCTGCCATCCGCATCACGCACATACCTACTGGCATCGTCGTGCAGTGTCAAAACGACCGCAGCCAGCATAAAAACAGAGCCACAGCGATGAAAATGCTAAAGTCTCGCCTTTACGAGCTTGAGCTGATGAAGCAACAAGAGGCGAGCAACAGCGTCGAAAAGAGCGAGATCGGTTGGGGACATCAGATAAGATCGTACGTGCTTTTCCCGTATCAGCAAGTAAAAGACAACCGCAGCGGCGAGGCATACTCTCAAACTGACGCGATACTTGATGGGGATATTAAAAAGATGATAGAGGGAGTCTTGATCGCTCAAAAGGCTGAGGTGTAGTAAATTTAAAAGAGATGAGAGCTAAAATTTCATCTCTTTTAGCTTCGTGCAGGCTTCTTCTTTGGCGTGATAGCAAGCCTCATCAAGATAAATTCTCGCTTTTTTATAGTCGTTTTTGCCAAGATATATAAGCCCTAGATCGTAGCTAGCTTCACTTGAGCCAAGGCTTGTGGCTTTTTCGTAAAAATATATCGCTTTTTCTAAATTTTTATTGACCCCAAGGCCGTACTCATAGATATATCCAGCGCTTCTTAGCCCATCTATGTTTCCGTATCTGCCAGCTGTTTCAAACCAAAAAAGTGCTCTTAAGATATCTTTGCTAAAGCCTTTGCCATCACGAAAACAAACGCCAGTTTGCTGCATGGCTAGGACATTGCCATCTTTTGCGTAGTCGTAAAATCTCTTGCAAGCTTTTGGGTAGTTGCCGTCGTTATATAAGTAGATGGCGTCTGCTATCTGCTCGACTTCAGGATCAAGTGGTGGCTCGCTAAGACCTAAATTTTGCGAAATTTGCTCTGCCGAACAGCCCCAAAATAGCAAAATGCTAAATAGAAAAATGATAAATTTTTTCATATTTGTCCTTGAAAATTTAGGCGATTTTATCGAATTTTATCTTATAATGCCCGCAAATTTTAAGCAAAAAGGAACGATATGGATCATAACGCACTTTTGACACAGCTTGGCTACAACGTAGATGAAACGACCACTGAGCATATGCGTAGAATTTTAAATAACACTGACGGCCTTTTGCCAAAGAGTGTGATCGAGCTAAACGATCATCTAAAGCCACACCTTTGCTTTGTAGCGATGAGCGGGAGCGAGGATAGGTTAAAGATAAAAAACGTTGCGACCGTCAAAGAGATAAAAGAGCGGGTTGATGAGATCATCAAAAACTGGGCAAATAAATACAAAATGGATATCAAAAAGATAAACGAAACTACATACTACATAATGGGAAAAATTAAATGAAATATGACATTGTTATTATTGGATTTGGTAAGGCTGGCAAGACGCTAGCTGTAAAGGCGGCTGCGCTTGGCAAAAAGGTCGCGCTAATCGAGAGATCGCCAAAGATGTATGGAGGCACTTGCATAAACGTGGGCTGCATACCGACAAAACGCCTAATCACAGCTGCAAAAGAGGCGATATATGCAGATAATAGCGTTGAAAACGAGTATTACACGCTTAGCATCGAAAACAAAAATAAGCTAATCTCAGCTTTAAATTCTAAAAACTACGCGATGCTAAATGATAAAGAAAATATCGATGTGATCGATGGTGTTGGCTCGTTTAAAGATAAAAATAGCGTCTTAGTCACAACCTCAAACGGCGAGCAAAAAGTCGTTGAAGGCGAGTTTATCATCATAAACACTGGCTCAAAAGAGGCGTATGCGCCATTTGAGATAACAAACTCAAACGTCTTTTCAAGTAAAACTTTGCTTGATCTAAAAACTATGCCAAAGCATCTTGTCATCGTTGGTAGTGGCTTCATCGGCATCGAGTTTGCATCGATGTTTGCAAATTTTGGCTCAAAAGTAACCATTGTCGGACGTTCACCACTTCTAAAAAACGAAGATGAAGACATAGCTAAAAGCGTAAAAGATGCGCTAAACGTGCAAGGCATCGAAATTTTAGAGGGTTGCGAGATAGAGAGCCTAAAAGATAATGCGCTAAATTTCAAACAAGACAGTGAAGATAGGATCATCAAGGCTGATGCGTTCTTAGTAGCGCTTGGCAGAGTGGCAAATTTAGATGATCTAAATTTAAAAGCAGCTGGTGTTGAGCTAAATGAAAAAGGCTTTATAAAGACAAATGAGCGCCTTCAAACAAATGTGTCAAACATCTACGCAGTGGGCGACGTGCGCGGCGGAGAGCTTTTTACTTACACTAGTTTGGATGATTTTAGGATAGTTTTCTCGCAAATTTTTGGCGATAAAAAGCGCACCACACAAAATAGAAGCATCCACGCAAATGTGCTATTTACCGACACACCGCTAGCAAGAGTTGGCGTAAATGCAAAAGAAGCTAGCAAGCTTGGGCTAAATTTTAAGGAGCTAAAACTTAGCATGGCGGCAGTGCCAGGAGCAAAGGTGCTAAATCACGATGTGGGCATGCTAAAAGCGATCGTTGAAGCTAGTAGTGGCGAAATTTTGGGGGCTAGCTTTCACTGCATCTACGCAAACGAGATCATAAATGAGATCGCGATCGCGATGAATTTAAAAGCAAATGCAAATTTCTTTAAAAACCAAATTTTCACTCACCCAAGCATCAGTGAAGCCCTAAATGACTTGTTTGGACAATACTAAAAGGACAAAAATGAAAAAATATCTACTACTTTTAACTGCTCTATTTTTCACAGGCTGCTTAAACGTGATCGGCATCGGAGAGACGCCAAAGCAAGATGACTCGTGGCAGCAACCAAAGGACGAAAAGGTGGTGCAAAACAAAGAGCAAATTTCAAAAAATGCGATCGATCTTTTAACACCAAAGTGCGAGAGCGGCGATGCTGAAGCTTGCAACGACTTGGGTGTAAATTTCGAGCTTATGAAAGAGTATGACAATGCCTACGCAAACTACAAAAAGGCTTGCGATGCGAAGGTGCAGCTTGCTTGCTCAAACCTTGGCACGCTCTATGAAAACGGCCTTGGCGTGAAAAAAGATCCAAAAAAAGCGGTCGAAATTTACAAAGATAGCTGCAATAGTGGCGGCGTACAAGCTTGCTACCACCTAGGCAACGCCTACCGCAAAGGCGAGATCGTAAAACAAGACTACTATCTAGCTATGGAGGCCTACACAAACGCTTGCAACGCTGGAGATCTGCCAAGCTGCGCAAATATCGGCGCGATGTATGAGTTAGGTCTTGGCATGAACAAGGATGAAAAGAGAGCTTATGGGATTTACAAAGTCGCTTGCTTTCGTGGTCTAAACAAGGCGTGCCCACAGATGAAAAGACTAGGCGCAAAGCTTGGCATGTGAGTAGGAAAATAAGTGAAAAAAGTTTTAAATTTCGGGCTTATTGTAGCTGCTAGCTTTATGCTAAGTGGCTGCTGGTCGTGGCAAAAGATGGTGAGCTTTGGCTTTTGGCAAAGTGATGAGGAGGCTAGGGCGGAGCGCCTTGAGCTTGAAAAAGAGAAGATGGTGCAAAACTGCGAGAGCGGAAATAGCATCGACTGCAACAACCTAGCTGTAAATTTTAGCAACGAAAAGGACTTCGTAAAGGCAAAAGGCTACTACGAAAAGGCTTGCAACGCTGGGCTTGCAACGGCGTGCTCAAATTTAGGTCAAATTTATGAGCAAGGGCTAGTTGATGAGCAAAAAGATATTGAAAAGGCTCTAAAACTTTATAAACTTGCTTGCGATAGTGGCGACGGTGTTGGCTGCTACAACGAGGCTATGGGGCTAAAGTCATACATCGAAAGCGAAAATTTAAAAACTCATAAGATAGATAGAAACAAGGCTGAGGCTAGGGTGCTAAAGCTTTTGGCAAAGAGCTGCGAGCTTGAGTATGCGCAGTCTTGCTTCTTGCTTGCAAAG
>CAUQCU010000089.1:0-7722 GCA_963516555.1 Campylobacter concisus
ATGGCGTCTATTACGTAGCAAGAGTTGATTTTTCAAATCCCTCTCTGTCCGCCACCAACACAATATTTTTCTTTACAACTTCCCTAAATTTCGGCGTTTTAGCTACGTTTATTAGCAGATATTTTTGTCCTAAATTTAAGACTAATCAGCTTTGTTACAGAAAATTTGCACTTTTGTTACAGAAACTAGGATCATTCTATGAGCTCTAGATTGATCACAAAGGTTCCCAACAGACCAAATTTTACTTTTTTGATACTGCTCTTAAAGATGGCAAAAAGCTAACTGTTAAATTTTGCCTTTTCACAAAAGATCTAGATGAGGCAGTAAGACTGGCAAATTCTATAAAAGCCGCAGCCAACAAAGCTCTTGCTAAAAAGATGACCACAACACATATAAACTCTAAAAGTCTAAGAGCCTTAATAAACATCAAAAGGCAAAATGAGCGGTGCATTAAACAAAATGGCATATTTTTAGATGTTAGCGAATATAAAGAGCTCTCACAAGAAGTGATAGCTAAATTTTATAATCTAATAGCGCCAGAAGAAAAGCTTGAAAAAGAGCTCAAAACATTATTGGATGTATCTTTAGGTCCAAAAGAAGCCACACCGATATCTTTTGAAGCGGTAGCTAAAAGATATGTGCAAACAGAGTGCTTAAAGCTAAAATCCAGCGATAAAACCAAGGGCTATTATGTTAAGACTGGCAAGCTCTTGGATGAGTTTTTTAAAGGTCATCAAGGTAAAGATTTTAGCTACAGCGATGCCGAAAACTTTCAAACAACTCTTGCAAACAAAAAACTCAACAAAAAGACCATCAATAACTACACATCTTACTCAAAAAGGCTCTTTGACTATGCCGTAAAGATGGGCAAGCTCACGACCAATCCATTTAAAATGCTTACATCCTTTAAAATTCCAGCCGATGAGAAGTCGCCAAAAGACAACTTTAGCCTAGATGAATTAAAAATAGTTTTTGCTACAAAAAGGCTTGATCTACGAAACTATATGATGTTTGCTCTTCATACTGGGCTAAGGCTTAATGAAATTTGGCAACTTGATAGCAAAAGTGTAGGCGAAGAAGATGGCATAAAATTTATAAATGTTAAGACCGCCAAGCAAAAAGGAGGCGTTAGCAAATATAGGCAAATTCCGCTGCATAAGAATATTGAGCATTTGGCTGACTTAAAGTGGCTAGAGCAAATTAAGAAAGGAAAAGAGAGTAGTGATTATTTTGGAAAGCGCCTAAATAGACATATTCATAAATCTATCCCAAGTGCAAATGTTAGTTTTCACAGACTACGTGGCAATTTTGCAAAAGCCATTAAAGACTACTGTTTGGAAAATTCTCTAGCAGATCTTACTTCCGTTCTTTTGGGTCATAGCACAGACCTAGCAACTGACACATATGCAAAAGGAGTGTCGCTAAAGGCTAAAAAAGAGGCATTAAAGGGGCTCGATGACTATCATTTACTAATTATTTAAAAATACCTATTTTGAAAATATAATTAGTGGTAGAGGTTGTAACTATCTTGGCGTAAATTATAGAGATGGCGCTGGCTTTGAAAAAAATATGCAAAACGCATACTCTTACTTTAAAAAATCTTGTTATGACTACAACTATGCTAGGGGATGCACAAATTTAGGCGAAATATTATGCAAATATGGCAATTATACCAATGCAAAACAAGAGGCACAAGATGCGCTAAATAAAGCATACTATGAACTTGGTGACAGGAAAGCACTAGATATACTTAATCAATATTTTAGCTACTAAAAACTCATGGGAAGCTCTCCCATGAGTAAATTTATATCTCATAAAGCTTGCCAGAGCTCTTCATCTACCATTAGACCTTCCTCTTTACCACAAACCCTACTAACTTCATCCATAAATTTTTCAGTCTGCTTATCTCTTTTTTTATCGAATACCTTTTTAAGTAGAGCATGGTCATTTTCACTAAAATCATAAAATTTACTAACAAAAAGAGAGAGTGCATATGTATTTACAATAGAGTTTAAAATTTGTGTTATCAAGTGATCTATAAAGAGAGCTGAAAATAAAACATATATTTATACAATTTAAGTATTCAGTAAGAATAATTCTTATATTATTTTTCGCTTAGTAAATAAATTTCAAACATGGAACTAGTTATGAAAGATCTTTTTAAAATAGTAGTTTTTGTCGCTTTTTCTTTAAATTTCTTATATGCAAAAGCTACGATACTAGTAGATGGCTACACAAAAAAATTGCTTTTTATGAACTTAAAAGATGGTGGCACTATCTATGTAGATAACGAAAAAAGAGGAGTGACATCTTTAAAAGAGCCAGCATCCATTTTAGCCGAAAATGGCAATCATGAGATAAAAGTATGCTTTCCAGATGGAAAAAGCACAACACATAAAATATGCGGGGAGCAAAATGTCACCCTATCAAATAATGAACAAATCAATATAAAAATAAAAGCAGACAAACTTACCGAGATGTCGCCACTAGAAAAAAATGAAGCAAAATGTCAATATGGAGATTTAGGGGCTTGTATTGTTTTGGGGATGAACTATTATAGTGATAAAAATGCACAAAAAGACTATAAAAAGGCAGATGAGCTATATCAAAAAGCTTGTGATGGTGGAAATATGAGAGGCTGTGTTGATGTTGGTTTTGCTTATATGTATGGCAAAGGCGTAGAAAAGGATATCAAAAAAGCGATAGATCTTTTTAAGAAAGCTTGTGAAAAAGGTGAAATGAGTGGATGCGTCGTTTTAGCAGATGAATTTGAACATGGCAAAGAGATAAAAAAAGATCCTCTAGAGGCTATGCGCCTATATGAAAAAGCCTGCAATGAAGGCAATATGGCAGGTTGCGTTAAATTAGGGATCGCATATAAACATGGAACATGTGGTATAAAAAGCGTTTCAGAAGCAACAAAACTATTTGAAAAAGTTTGCGATAGCGGATATGAATGGGGATGCTACTATTTGGATCAGTTAAAATCTCAAAGATATAACTAGAGCCATATAAAAGGCTTTAGATAACGTAAAACTAACTAAAAGGGCGAGCAATCGCCCATCTTCTAACTATCTCCACCTCATTTATATCCTCAAATTTGATCTTAGTTTTTACGATCATGAGGATTTTATCTTTGAAATTTACATCTGAGACTAGGCCGCTAGTTTTTATGTAAGTAAAGCCGTCGTGGTAGCTCACACGCACCTCATCAGCGATCTTTATCTCGCTTATCTTTTTTAAAATTTCATCGACCTTGCTCTCGTCAAGCTCTAGTTTTTCGCATTTTTCTCGCTCTTTTTGTCGCAAGGCTCGCTCTAATGTTGAGAGAGGATTAAACGAGCTAAAAATTTTCGCCCTATCTTTACTCGCCACTTTTGTGCCCTCCTATTTTTTTGTTTCTATCTTGCCCAGTCGCCTCTGGCAGCAGGTCTATCGCGCGCAGGATCGAGTTTTTACCAAATTTCTCTTTTATCAAATTTAGCGATTTTAGCACCGCTTTTTCTTTGGCATCATCTTCAAATAGGCTAAACTCAACCAAATTTTCTTTCACCACATCGTTTGCCGATATGCCTATTTGCCTGATTAGCCCGACATTTTTTATCTTGTTTAAAAGCAGCTCCTCAGCCGCACTCATCAGCACGCTTGAGATGTTTGTTGGCGTTTTAAACCGCATGCTTGCACGTTGCTGAGGCTCAAGCTTATCGGCAAATCTCACATTTATCGTTAGCCCACTTGCCCTTATATCTTTGTTTATCATCCTAAGTGCGAGCCTGTCAGCCATCTCTTTTAGCACGATCACCGCCTCGCAGCGCTCGTAGTCTCTGGGTAAAATTTCCGAGCTAAAGTAGGACTTAGTACTTGGTTTATAGGCCTTTATCTCGGCTATCGTCGTTGGTTCTATGCCGTTTGCGTGATCGATCGTGATGTAAGCATCTACGCCAAAAATTTTTTCAAGCAGGCTTTTTGGCGCATTTGCGATATCTTTCATACAAAAAATGCCGCATTTTTCGAGCTTTAGCCTAGTTTGCTTACCGATACGCCAGAAGTCGCTTAGTGGCTGGTGCGTCCATAGCTGCTTTTTGTAAAGCTCTTCGTCAAGATACGCGATGCCGTCATCTTGGTGCTTTGCTAATATATCAAGTGCGATCTTTGCGAGGTATAAATTTGTCCCCATGCCACAAGTCGCCGTAACGCCAGTCGTTTTTAAGATCTCATCCATCATCATCTTTGCCATCTCTTTTGCGCCAAGAGCGTAAAATTTCAAGTAAGAAGTGATGTCGATAAAGCACTCATCGATCGAATAGACGTAGATGTCCTCTTTGGAGACATATTTTAGATAAATTTCATAAATCCTTGCGGCGTAGTCGATGTAAAACTGCATCCTAGGAGGTGCAGCGATAAATTTGATATCCCTTGGTATCTCAAAGAGTCTGCAGCGGTTTTTAACCCCTTTTGCACGAAGCGCAGGGCTAACAGCTAAGCAGATGCCACCACTGCCACGACTAGCGTCAGTTACGACAAGATCAGCCTTAAATGGATCAAGACCGCGCTCTACGCACTCAACCGAGGCGTAAAAGGACTTTAGGTCGATAACGGCGTAAATTTTCTCTTGCAAATTTTGGTTTTTCATAAGGGGATTATAGATGAAATTTGGTAAAAGTTAGTTTGTAAAATTTTGTTTGAAATGGCTTAAAATTTTAATAAAAATCTTTTAGAAAAAGGCTAAATTTGGGTACAAAGACCCAGCACCAAAGATACCGCCTCCGCTCACAGCTAAATAGCTCCGTGATCAGAAACTACGCCAAGATGCGTGCTAGAGAGCCGATGCTTATAAATGTAAATGAAGGCATAGCAACTGGCAACGTGGTGAGAGTATTTAGCGACATGGGTGAAATTTTAGTTGGCACGCTTGTCGCTCATCATCCCAAAGCACGTCATCGCTATCTGCAAAGGTGCATGTTACGACCCTGAAGTGCTAGAGGAGAATTCTAACTCGCGACAAAGGCACACTAGCATCGCTCAAGCAAGTGCGGACACAGTGTCTTAGCCGATCTTGAAAAATATAAAGGCGAGATCAAGCTGGTCGCTGTAAATTCCTAAATTTAGCCCTTGCTTGGGAGCTAAATTTGACTTGTTTTTAACTCGATGCTTGACTGAAATTTAGTAAATAAATTTAGCCGTAAATTTTCTTTAAATTTTCAAGCTTCGTGCTTGCGTTTAGTAAGAGCATATCAGCAAGAACTAGCCTTATCATCGCGGTTGCGACGACGCTGCCACGTATGCCTATGCAAGGATCGTGCCTGCCTCGTAGTTCAAAATCCACCACCTCGCCAGCTAAATTTAGCGTCTTTTGCTCTTTAAATATCGAAGGCGTTGGCTTAAAATGGCTCTTTAGCACGATCTCGGCGCCACTGCTTATGCCACCAAGTATGCCCCCAGCATTGTTGCTCAAAAAGCCAAGCTCGTCCATCTCGTCGTTGTTTGCTGAGCCAAGCATAGAGCTTACATTTACGCCAGCGCCTATCTCTACGGCTTTTACGCCGTTTATACCCATTAAGGCCGCCGCTAGAGCGCTATCTAGCCTATCATAAAGTGGCTCGCCAAGACCAGCTGGCACGCCTTTAGCCACGCTTAAAACCACGGCTCCTACGCTATCGTGCTCGCTCCTAGCTTTATTTACCGCCTCTTTCATCGCTTCTTCGTTGCCAAGGGCGTAAATTTGCGAATTTTGTGCAAAAGCAAAATCAACCTTGTCACTAATGATCCTGCCGATGCCAAGCACGCCGCTTAAAACTTCTATCTTAAATTTATTTAAAAGTAGCTGTGCAAATGCCCCACCAGCGACCCTAACTGCCGTCTCTCTCGCACTTGCACGCCCGCCACCTCTGTGATCTCTAATGCCATATTTTTTAAAATATGTAAGATCAGCGTGCCCAGGGCGGAAAATTTCACTTAAATTTTCATAGTCATTTGACTTTTGGTTGTTGTTAAAAATGGAAAAACCTATCGGTGCGCCGGTGCTCATGCCATCAAAAACGCCGCTAAAAATTTCTATCTTATCAGCCTCATCTCTTGCCGTTGTGAAGCTACTTTGCCCAGGGCGACGCTTATCAAGCTCGCTTTGGATGAAGTCTGTATCGATCTTTAGCCCAGCCGGCAGCCCGTCTATCACGCCACCTATCGCCACCCCATGGCTCTCGCCAAAGCTAGTTAAAGTTAGTTTTTTGCCAAATGTATTCAAAATTTATCCTATTTTTTGATTTTTTCTAGTGCGATTTTTGCTGCGAGCTGTTGGGCTTGTTTTTTCGAGCTTCCAACGGCTCGTGAAATTTCTTTGCCATTTAGTAGCAAGGCTATCTCAAATTCTTTCTTGTGATCAGGGCCAAAAGAGCCTATGAGCTCGTATGTTGGTATGACGCCAAGGTTTGCTTGAGTGACCTCTTGAAGAGCGGTTTTGTAGTCCTTTTCGAGGTGTGCAAAGTCGATCTGTGGATAGCAAAGCTCAAGCAGAGCGATCGAAATTTCTCGCACTTTATCAAGTCCAGCCTCAAGGTAGATAGCGCCCATCACCGCCTCAAATGCGTCGCTTAAAATGCTATCTTTCTCTCTACCGCCGTTGTTTTCTTCAGCTTGGCTAAGCCTTAAAAACTCGCCCATTTTTAGCCGCCTAGACATATTTGCAAAGCTTTTTTCATTGACAAGCGCGGCACGAAGTTTGCTCATGTCGCCCTCTGCGATCTTGCTAAATTTCTTAAAAAGATACTCAGCCACGAGCAGATCCATCACCGCATCGCCCAAAAACTCGAGCCTTTCGTTGTTTAACGCCTGCTTAGTGCTCTTGTGAGTTAGCGCCTCTTCTAAAAGCTCACTTTGTTTAAATTTATACCCAAGATTACGCTCAAATTCTTCTAAATTTTTCATATTTTATTCTCATCTTTTATTTTTAATGCCTCGTCTCTTGCCATCTGGTCGCACTCCTCATTTTCAGGGTGTCCAGCGTGCCCCTTAACCCAGCTAGCCACGACTTTATGCGGCTTTGAAATCTCTAAATACTCCTGCCAAAGCTCGACATTTTTTACATTTTTAAAATTTCTCTTTTGCCAGTTTGCAAGCCACTCATTTATGCTATTTACCACGTATGAGCTATCGGTAAAGAGCCTCACTTCGCAGGGCTCTTTTAGCGCTTTTAGCCCCATTATCGCAGCTTTTAGCTCCATTTGATTATTTGTAGTATGTGCCTCGCCGCCACTTGCTTTTTTCTGCGCTTCGTTAAATCTCAAAATGTAAGCCCAGCCGCCAGCTCCAGGGTTTCCAAGGCATGAGCCGTCGCTAAAAAGTGTTACTATCTTCACTTGATTTTTCTGTGATGTGGGATAAAATTTTCACACTTCCTAGCTCGTGACAGACCGGACAGCGGTAAAAGTGCATAGGAAATGAGTTTTTGCAGTTTTTGCAAACGTAGTTAAAGCTTAGCCCAGCCGCGTCAAATTTAGCATCTTTTAGCCTTTTTATGGCATTTAGCTCAAAGCCGTAAATTTCACAAGGCTCATCTATATCGCCCTTTGCGTAAAAGAGGGATTTGTATTTTGGATCGCTTAAATTTATAGGCGTTTTTAGGTTGTAAAGCAGGTCTAGCACATCTTCAAATTTGGCAAAATCTTTTAAATTTTCTAAATTTTCATTGTGTCTTATGAAAAGTGCTAAGATCATGCGCTTTAA
>CAUQCU010000090.1:0-7492 GCA_963516555.1 Campylobacter concisus
ACAAGGACGTTCATGCAAAAGACAAAGAGCCCAAGGTAGCTAAAAAAGCGGTTAAAACTCGCGTCATCTCTCATGTAGCCAATGGAGTAGATATGCACGATGCCAGCGACCACGCCCACAGTGCTAAGCATCACAAGGCTAATCGCGTCAAGGTAGAAGCTAAAGCTAAGATCAAGCGAGCCAAAATTTATAAACTCTTTTAGGGTTAAATTTAAAGGCTCATCTACGCTAAGGCTAGCCGTTAGCATAAGCGAGGCTGTGGCGCTAGCGATCATGAGAAGCGAGCAAAAAAGACCGATAAATAAATTCTTACTGCTATGCGAAAAGATGCCAGCTATGATGAAGCTAAGAAGCGGAAAAAATAGCGAAATACAAAATAAAATCATCTCTTAGCCTTTCATATTTGTCATCGAATCTAAACTGATGCTACCACTCTTTTTATACCAAAGCACGAGCAGCCCAAGCCCCACAGCGACCTCGCTAGCAGCGATGGCTACTATAAAAAATGCGATGATCTGCCCAGTTAGATCAAAGTAGTATTTCGAAATAGCTGCAAGTGCGATGTTTGCTGAGTTTAGTAAAATTTCGCTTGAGAAAAATAGCATTATCAAATTTCTTCTTCTCATTATGCCAACGAGCCCTATGACAAAGACTAGACTTGCTAGGATGAGGTAGTGAGTAAGGCCTATCATAGCATCTCCTCAAGGCTGCTTTGTGCGTTCATATCTTTGTGTATCAAGATGATGCCAGCCACCATCGCCACAAGTAGCATGATAGCGCACATCTCAAAGGCTAGCAGATACTTGCTAAAGAGCAAAATTCCAACCGCTTCGATGTTGCCAAGGCTAGCGAGGGTAGAATTTACTACCTCTTGCTTAGCGCTATAGATCGGTGCTAAAAAGATAAATATCAAAAGAAGCGCTATGAAGCTACTTAGAAGATAGATGATGATCTTTGCTTTTTTATTACCGCTTTTTGGCTCGCACTCCTTGCTGGTGTCAAAAAACATCATCGCAAATGCGTATAAAACGACCACGGCGCCTGTATAGACTATGATCTGCACCACGCCTAAAAACTCAGCCCCAAGCAAGAAAAATATAGCCGAGATAAAAACCATGCCCGCAGCTAGCGCAGAGACCGCATTTAGGGCGTTTTTACAAAGCACGCTAAAAGAAAAACTAACTAATATAAGGGCACTAAAAAGATAAAATGCAAAGCTCTCATACATCGCTTGACCCTTTTAAATTTATATCCATCGTTTCTGCCTTATCTTCATTTGTAAGCGCATTTGGCGTCTTTTTCACCAAGCTATCAGCATTTTTAGGTAGTGCGCCATAGCCCTCAAACTCGGTTTGATCTTTTAAAAATTTATCATCTGTTAAAAACTCAGCCTTTGTGCCAAAGAGGATTTTATTTTCACTTGCGACCTCGTACTCTTGCCCGCAAACTATGGCAAGCTCAGGGCAGACATCAGCGCAAAATCCGCAATAGACGCACCTGCTTAAATTTATCGTGTAGCTTGCGACCTTTTTACGACCATCTTTGCCAAGAGAAGTCTTCATCGATATGCAGTTGCTAACGCAAATTTTCTCGCATAATCCACAGCCTATGCAGCGCTCATTTTCGCTTTCAACAAATTTTAAAAGCCTATGAATTCCCCTATATCTAGCATTTAGCTGCATCTTTTGCATAGGGTACTTTAGAGTGTGCGACTTGCTAAATAGCATCTGCTTTAGCGTGATCTTTAGCCCCACTAAAAGATCAAGCTTAAAAGTAGCGGCGATGAAGTGCTTAAATTTATCAAATGCCCCTTTTGGCTCTATCTTTTCGTCTATCAAAATATATCTTTTCTCACTCATTTTACGCCTTAGATAAGTAGTGCAAAGCCGGTGATTACGACATTTAAGATACCAAGCGGAAGTAAAATTTTCCAGCAAAGCATACTAAGCTGATCGACCCTTAAATGTGGCCACGACGCTCTCGTCCAAAGGAAAAAGAAAAAGACTAGGCTTGATTTTAAAATGATCATCAAAGCACCAGGGATAAATAAAAACTCGTTAAAACCGCCCAAAAACAAAAGCGTGATAATGATGCTTGCTGCGATCATGTTTGTGTATTCGCCGATGAAAAACATCGCCCATCTCATGCCGCTATACTCGGTGCCGTAACCTGCTACGATCTCGGTCTCGTTTTCTGTTAGACAAAACGGCGTTCTGTTGCACTCGACAAAGCTTGCCATCACGAAAAGCACGAAAGCAAGTGGCTGCTTAAAGATGAGCCAGTTAAATATGCCTTTTTGGTAGTTGTTTATATCAACTAGCGAAAGTGAGCTAGTCACCATGACAACGCTTAAAAGCGCCATACCAGCGACCACTTCGAAGCTAAGAAGCGCTACGACTGCACGAGCAGCGCTGATTAGTGCAAATTTATTGTAGCTTGCAAGACCTGCTGCAAGTGGCGAAAATACGCAAACCGCTGCCACGCCAGCGATATATAAAACGCCTATGTTTATGTCAGCAAGTATCGGTCTAATCGTATGCCCAAAAATTTCAAACTCAGGCAAAAATGGCACCGGTGCAAGCGCTGCAAATGCCGCGATAGCAGAGATGAGAGGCGCTACTAAAAAGATAAATTTATTTGCATTTGCTGGGAGGATGTCCTCTTTTGTAAAGAGCTTTATCATATCAGCCACGATCTGAAGCACGCCAGCAGGCCCAACCATATCAGGTCCCACGCGGCGCTGCATGTAGGCTAGCACCTTTCTTTCAGCATAAGTCGCAAGTCCTGCAAGGCTAGCCATGACGGCCAAGATGACGACTGCTTTAACAATAGTTGTTATCACGAAAAATAGCATTTCACTCATTCTCTGCCTTTATTATTTTTACGCTAGCGTAGCAGTTACCCTCAAAAATGGCGCTTACATCAATCTTATCATCGTAGTCGCCAAGATAGGCCGCCACGCCTCCTAACTCGTTATCAAGCTCCACGCAAATAGCAAGTTTGCGCCCATTTTTTTCTAAAATGATCGCTTCATTTTGTGAAATTTCAAATTTAGCCATAAACTCGCTACTTGCGTAAAGTTTCGCGCGTTTAGCAGTCCCGCTAGCGTAGTTTGCAAAAAACGATGGCAAATTTATAGGATTTGCAAGGCTTATTAGCGCTTCGTCCTCTTTTAAATTTAGCTCATTTTTCTCTTTAAAAAGTGGCTCTATATCCTCTTTTGGCGTGAAATTTGAGATTTCAAGCCTGTAGCCTCTGTGACTTGTGCCGTCATTTGCGTAAAAATTTTCTAAATCATCAAATTTAACGCCCTTATAGCCCTTCTCTTTTGACAAAAGTGGCGTGTAGTCAATCGTATTTTCAGCCTCCAATCCAAGCGCATTTGCGATGTCGTTTAAGAAGTAGCCGCTATGTGTCAAAGCCGCATTTGTCGGCACTACTTCGTTATTTATGCTTGTAAATGTGCCCTCTTGCTGATTTAGCGCACCAGCGTCAAGATCACCCTCAAAAATGCTAAATTTAAACTCGCCCATTTCATTGTATCCTAGCGTCTTGCCAGGCTTTTTCTCGCTTGAGAGCGTACAAATTTTAGCCACGCCAAGCGAGTTTGTACGAGGCGGTATGAGCATCACACGAAACGGCGTAGCTCTTGCGATCACTCCAGCAAGGGCAGCTAGTAAATTTGCATTTTCATGGGCGTAAAAGTCGCTACCTAAAATGAGCGTAAATTTAGCCTTACCCTCGCTAAGAGTTGCCACTTCTAAGCCAAAGCTCTCTTCAAATTTTTCAACTCTTGCCTGAAGCGCTGCTGGTAAATTTTCACCCCAGTTTTTAAGCACAAATAGTAAAATTTGCTCCAAATCCCCAGCCTCATGGCTCACACAGGCGAAATTCTTTGAAAATTTCTTCACCACTTCATCAGCGATGTGATGAAAGTAAATTCCAGCCGCTTTATTCATCTTAAGGGCGTTATTTAGCTTATAGCTAGTTACTGGGCTCTCATGGCGTAAGAAGCTACCAGCAGAGATGATAAAGTCGCTATTTTTTAGGCTCTCATAGTCTGCGTTATATGAGCTAAGACCGCTAAATTCGCTAAAAATATTTAAGAAATTTTGAAATTTAAAAGCCTCATCGTTTAATAAATTTAGATCAAATTTCTCTCTCAAGCGCTCCAAAATAAGCGCCTCTTCATTTGTTATGAAGCTATTAAATTTTATATTTTTTATGTTGCCGTTTTTTAAATTTGAGATGAGCTCGTTAAATTTCGTCTCATTTTTGCGGGCATTTTCATTGTGAAAGTCGTAGCCAAACCTTGCCGCACCGCTTATCTCGCCAAAGTGAAAGTCGTTGCTAACGCGGTAAATTTGCTTGCTTCTATCGCTAGTGCTTTTCTCTTTTACGTCATAAAAAATGAGTTCGCAGTCGCTTTGGTGCGGATTTGCCGCTGGGACGTGGCTTAGCTCCCAGATATTTGAGCTATACTGAAAATTTGAGCTAACAAGCGCTCCAACAGGGCAAACGCTGATGCACTCGCCACAAAATGAGCAGTCTAAATTTTCGCCCACACTTGGGGCAATTAGGCTCTTTTGCATCTTGCTAAAGACGGCGTAGGCATCTTTTGGCATGCTATCTTTTAGCTCTTTTGGCACCTCAACGCCCCTTGGCACCGTTTTTAGCGCGCTTTCGCCGATCTTATCTTTGCAAACCGTCACGCACCTCTCGCAGACCACGCAAAGGGCTGGATCGTAGTTTATGAGACCCCATTTTTTATGCGGTTTGTGCGTGTCCTCTATGGCAAAACTTTGCTCTTTTACGCGTAAATGCGCCGTTAAATTTTGTAACTCACACTCGCCACTTTTATCGCAAACACCGCATTGAAGGGGGTGATTGACGCAGTAGGTCTGCATGATCGCATTTCGCTCGGCAGCGATCTCTGGCGTATTTGTGTAAATTTGCATATCCTCTTTGGCTTTGGCGTTGCAGCTATAGACCACTTTGCCGTTTGCCTCGACCATGCAAAGCCTGCAAGCAAGCGTTGGCGAACAGCCGCTAAGGTAGCAAAGCGCAGGGATGTAGATGCCATTTGCTCTTGCGATGTTTAGGATGCTCTCGCCCTCACTAGCCTCTAAAATTTGATCGTTTATGGTGATTTTCATTTGCTAACTACTACTTGTTTAAATGCATATCCATTAAACTCTTTTGCGCCAAGCACGGCAACCGTGCCTTTTAGCGACGGATCAAGCCTAAATTTAGCACTCACGCTAAAGTATTTTGCATTTAAATTTAATGTTTCACCGTCCTTTGCCTTTGCCACTATGCCAAACTGCACGCCGCCCACGATCTCGTCACTTGCGTTTTTATTTAGATAGATGACCGCTCCGTCAAAATTTTCAAGCTCTCTTAGCTCGCTTACTTCTTTGACGCTTGCAAATTCTTTCACTTCGCCGCCTGCTAAGACGACATTTTTACCTAAAATTTCAAGTAGCCAAAAGATCGCATCTTTATCTGGATGAGTAAAGAGCGAGTCATCGATGATCACGTTTTTAACATCCTTTATCCATTCGCCAAGCTCCTCAAACTCCTCTTCTCCCACGTTGCACTCGCCGCTTATCAGCCCATCATCAAGCTCATCAAAAAACTCATTTTGCACCAAATTTGCATACTTGCAAAGAAGCGCTAAGACATAGCTTATTGATCCTATCTCGCAGCGGATCAAATTTTTACTGCCAAGCTCGTTATCTTCAAAGCATGAGATGTATTTAAACTCGTGCTCTTTTATCTTTTTTGCTAAATTTTTGTCGCTCAAACTTAGTAAATTTGCGATACTTAGGCTCTTGCCTGCTATTAGATCATTAAATTTCATATCTTGCCCTTTTTTATCGTTAATGCCCAATCAACTTGGTTAAATTTAAGCGAGTTCATCACCTCGCAGTTTAGGTTATAAGCCAAATTTACAGCCTTCTCCACGCCGCTGTAATCTCCTATCTCAAACAAAAATATCACCACTTTGCCTGGCTCGCTAGCCTTTATCTGCTGTCCAAGAGCGCTCAAAAACTCGCCCTTTAGATGCCTAAGATCGACCCTTCTCATCTATCAACCTCGCCTAAGATGATATTTGTGCTGCCTATTATCGCCGCGACATCTGCCACGTATTGACCCACAAGCAGATCTTCGTAAATAGCGCAGTGCCAAAAGCTTGGCGTGCGAATTTTTAGGCGGTACGGGCTTGCGCTGCCGTCTGAGTTTATATAAATTCCAAGCTCGCCCTTTGGCGACTCACTAGCAAAGTAAATTTCGCCCTTTGGTGGCTTTAGCCCCTGAGTTATCAGCACAAAATGCTGCATTAGCGAGTAGTTTTGGCTCATTATCTGCTCTTTTGAAGCGCTAACAAACTCTGGCGCGTCGGCGATGATAGCGGGGCTACTTGTCTGATACTTGCTAACGCACTGCTTTAAAATTTTCACGCACTCGCGCATCTCTTTCATATAAAGTAGGTATCTTGCGTAGCAGTCGCCTTTGGTGGCGTAAGGCACGTCAAATTCCAGCTCGTCGTAGATGAGATATGGCTCTTCTTTTCTGATATCACGCGCCACACCACTTGCTCTTAGCATGACGCCAGAGCAGCCGCTACTAAGGGCTAGCTCTTTGCTAACTACGCCAACATCCACGAGCCTTGCTTGCCAAATTCTATTTTCACTTAGCAGGTCTTCATAAAGTGTCACATCTTTTGGAAATTTTTCGCAAAATTTAAGCAGCTCATCGCACCAACCATCAGGCAGATCAAGCGGCACGCCACCGATCCTTATCGAGCTGTGAGTTAGTCTTGCGCCACAGTATTTTTCTATGAGATCAAGGACATATTCACGCTCTCTAAATGCGTATAAAAAGACGCTCATAGCCCCCACGTCAAGGGCGTGCGTAGCTAAAAATAAAAGGTGCGAGCTGATGCGGTTTAGCTCTAGAAGCATCACTCTAATGATCTGCGCACGTCTAGGCACTTCGATAGCGCAAAGCTTCTCCACAGCGGCGCAAAATGCGTAGTTATTGGCACTTGATGCGATGTAATCCACCCTGTCAGTTACTGGGATAAACTCCTGATAGGTCATATTTTCAGCCATCTTTTCAACGCCTCGGTGCATAAAGCCAACCTCTGGCATAGCGCGCACGACCTTTTCTCCGTCAAGCTCAAGCACGAGTTTTAGCTGTCCGTGTGCGCTTGGGTGCTGTGGGCCAAAATTTAGTATCATCTTGCCGTCATTTTGCTCAAATTCTAAATTTTCAAAAAATGGTTTTAAGCGGTTTGGTGCCTGGCTCAAGGTCGTTCCTTTACTATCTGGCTCTCTTTAAATTTAGCCTTTTTGACAAATCTCACGCCGCCTTCTTCTTGATACTCGTAGTCTTCATTTTCATCAAACACACGTGAAAATCCAAAGGTATCTTTCTCATCCACAAAGGCTGGATCGCGGTTCTCTTCGCCGATCTGCTCTCTAAA
>CAUQCU010000091.1:0-7451 GCA_963516555.1 Campylobacter concisus
TGAACAAATGCAAGAAAGCATAACCATCACATCTGATGAGCAGCTAAAAGAAAAGGTAGAACTTCTTGATGGGCAAGTAACAGAACAAAACAAGATCATAGAGGAAGATAAAAAGAAAAGCTTAGAAGTCTTAAAAGAAAAAGAGCAGCTAGAAAAAGAGCTAGATGATTTAAAAGAGATTCAAGCTGAGCAAGACAAAGAGATAATGCTTCTTAAAAATAGAGTAAAAGCACATACTAATCAGCAAACAAAGATAGATGAACAAAATGCATTGATAGAGAGTAAGAATAGAGAAAATCAATCTCTAGCACGTAAAAGCAAAAGCTTGCAAAAAGAAAATATCAGGCTAAGAGACTTTAATGACAAAAGCTTAGGTCTTTTACTTGAAATAGCAAGCACCGATCCTGAGCTAAAAGAGATGATAGTAAATGAGATGCCAGAGCTAAGAGGTAAATTTACAAAAGATGATGTTGGAATGCAGGTGGGGTAGCATTAAAAAAGCAAAAAGAAAATATTAGTTCTTTTTAAGTATTAGTGTTCTAAAATGAACCATATTATCAAAAGGAGAGTTACAATGAAAGAAAAATGTGAAAGGCTCTTGAAATTACTAAATGCCAATAAAAATAACGATGGAAGTATAGTTCTTAAAAGAGTAAAGGAAGAATTTCCTGAATACAAAGATTATAGTTCTGAGAAAATTATAGAAGAAGTTTCAAAAGAGTGTGGAAATGAACTCGCTAACCGCTTATCAGAGGCCTTAGAGAGGAAAAAATCTCCGAAAATAGATGGTCCAGATATGTAATAATTTAATTTTAGCTCATCACAACTCAATGCAAATAAACACAAGGACTATTAAGTTGTGATGAGAGTTATTTTAAAAGCATATAGTCTGTTTTTATGGTTCTATAAAACAATTTTAGCGAGATAATATGGTATTTCATCTCATAAAGAGCCTACAAAAATAATAGATCTTAAAATTCATCAAAGATGATCAGTAAAAGCAACTAACTACATTAGAATTCTAGTATTCAAAGAATAATAACCAATCTTTATAATAGGCAAATTAGCTTTTATATATGCCACATATAGCTATCCATTTATTATAAACGAACAAAGCAAAAAATGTGTAGCCAAAGTCTATATTATAAGGCTTATATCTCATTAAAAAACATAAGTCCTTTTTTAGTTTTTGTTTAATAAAATGACAACAAAAATTTAAAAAGGTATCATTATGAAGTATTATTTACTTGCAGCTACACTTTTGGTTTCATGCCTAAATGCTGATGTGGTTATCAACGTTAAGGGTGATGTTGTTTATAGCATTGACGGCAAAGAGAGCAAGGCTACTACAGCCACAAGTGGCCAAGAGATCAAATTTATATCTGGTAACGGCGTTTTAAAGATAACTGACGATGTTTTAAAGCAAAATTACAACCTAAAATCACCAAATGACACCTACATAGCAGCTACCAAAAAAAGAAGCGGCTTTTTCTCTACACTATTTGCCAAAGCACAAACTACATCCACAACAGCTTCTACGAGAGCAGAAGGAGGATGCGAGGAGATAGATCCTAGTAAAGATGCATTAGTTGTAAGCGATCATATCATTAAAATAGAATACCGTCAAGGCGACAAGTTTTACGAATTTGACGTTAAAAACAGAAGTATAAGCCCAGAGCTAGACATCACTCCTAAAAATGGCGACAGGATAGATATGATGGATAAAGATGGATATGAGTCTCCTTGTTTTATAGTTAAAACACGATGAAGTTCTTTAGGTTTTTAGGCAACAACATTCAAAAGATATTAAAAGGTTCAACAGATTCTGACTTATTTCAAAAGTCTAGCAGTATAAAAAAAGCCATATTCTTAGGAATTCTTGCCATGGCATCTTTTGCCATTTACGGCTTAGTCAAAGATCGTGAGATCGTCAGAGTAAATTTTGGTGACTTTGAGTATGACATCATGCAAGAAATTTATGCCAAAGCACCATCAGCAAGTCAATCGCAAAAAATAGCAGTAATTCTAATAGATCAAGAGTACCTAGACAAACACGACCTAAGTGATGGACAAGGTGGCATCAAATTTAACTTCACCCCAAGAAGTGTTCTTGCTAATGTATTAGATGATTTTAATAAAACCTTATCTGGTTCAGGCAGCAAACCAAAAACTTTAGTCTTAGACTACTCTTTAGAGTATCCAAGCGACATAAACTCAACAGTCACTAAGGATGATCTAGGTCTTATAGATAGACTAAATTTATATGCTAGCTCATCTCCTATATATCTACCAAAAACTATAAATAAGCCATTTTTACAAGACTTCAAGCTAAATCCTAACATCAAATTTACTCAAGCAAATATTTCTAGCGATAAGGACGGAGTTACTCGTGGATACACGCCCTATCTTTGCGATGGCGATAAGACTTTAAGACATTTTGCCCTAGAGCTTGCAAATAGTGAAGCAAATTTTACTTGTCCAAGAGAGCTAAGCTTTGATGAGAGTTTTAGATATAGGATACTTTATAAAGATCTAAAAATTATAGATCAAGGTGGTAATAAAACATATACTTCAAACTATGAAAATATCAAATTCTATCATGCAGCCAGATTATCTCAGATAGATGCAGAGGAATTTGATGATGCCATAGTACTTATAGGCTCGGACTATCCAGGCTCAGGTGACATTCACAAAACTCCTATAGGTGTTATAAGTGGCGTTATAGCCTTAGCCAATGCACTTAATACCGCTCTTACTCTAAAGGATGGCATAAGTACCATACCAGTTTGGATAGGTATGATATGTTATTTATTATTCTTTGGCTTGTGCGCCTACTTTGTACCAAAGCTAGCAAAAGTACTCCATATCGACGGAAATTTTGATCTATTGAGATTGTCTTCTTTAGTGATATTTTTTATACCAGCAATAATTCTTTTTTTTAAGGGTCATTATGTCACATGGGTTGTAGTCTTGATAGTATTTAAGCTCATAGATATAGTTATCTCAGTTCTTAAAGCAAAAGAGTTAATAAAAAATCTCAGCAAGACCCTCTTGGCTTTAGTTGCTATTGCTGTAATTATAGCTATTATGATAGTCGGCTTACTACTATTTATGGATATTTAATAATTCACATTAAAGGATTAATTATGCTTAGAAAAATTTTGTTAGCTGTTTTTCTAACCGTTTCAGTTGCGTTTAGTGCTACACTAGATGATGTCAGAAGCTATGGCGCTGCTGCATCTAAGTATTATCAAGAAGGCAACTATCCTAAAGCTTTAGAGTTTTATACAAAGGCTTTGAATATAGAAGAGAAAGTATTAGGCAAAGATCATCCTTACACCGCTACAGCCTATGGCAATATAGGAGCTATTTATGATAAGATGAGCAATTATTCTAAAGCTTTAGAATTTTATATGAAAGCTTTAAATATAAGTGAAGAAAAATTAGGCAAAGATCATCCTAATACTACTATTATCTACAATAGTATAGGATCTGCTTATAGGAATATTGGTAATTATCCTAGAGCTTTAGATTTTTACACAAAAGCTTTAAAAACAAGAGAAAAAATTTTAGGCAAAGATCATCCTGACACTGCTAGTAGCTATAATAATATAGGATCTGTTTATGACAATATGGGCGATTATCCTAAAGCTTTAGAGTTTTATACAAAAGCATTAGATATACAAGAGAAGGTTCTAGGTAAAGACCATCCCAAGACTGCTATTAGTTATAACAATATAGGTTCTGTTTATAGTGATATGGGTGATTATCCTAAAGCTTTAGAGTTTTTAACAAAAACTCTAAATATTGATGAGAAAGTTTTTGGCAAAGATCATCCTGATACTGCTACCAGCTATAACAATATAGGTTTAGTTTATGATAATATGGGTGATTACTCTAAAGCTTTGGAATTTTTGACAAAGGCTTTAAATATAAGAGAGAAAGCTCTGGACAAAGATCATCCTGACACTGCCGTTAGTTATAACAATATAGGTTCTGTTTATAGTGATATGGGTGATTACTCTAAAGCTTTAGAGTTTTATACAAAAGCATTAGATATAGAAGAAAAAGTTTTAGGTAAAGACCATCCCAAGACTGCTAGTAGTTATAATAATATAGGTCTTGTTTATAATAGTATGAGTGATTACTCTAAAGCTTTAGAATTTTTTACAAAGGCTTTAAATATAGCTGAGAAAGTTTTTGGCAAAGATCATCCTGATACTGCTAGTAGTTATAATAATATAGGCTTGGTTTATTATAATATGGGTGATTACTCTAAAGCTTTAGAATTTTTTACAAAGGCTTTAAATATAGCTGAGAAAGTTTTTGGCAAAGATCATCCTAATACTGCAAATAGTTATAACAGTATAGGTGGTATATATCATAGTATAGGTGATTACCCAAAAGCTTTAGAGTTTTGTATTAAGGCTAAAAATATAAGAGAAAAGGTTCTAGGCAAATATCATCCTGATACTGCTAGTATTTATAATAACATAGGATATGTTTATAACGAAATTGGTGACTATAATAAGGCGTATGATTACTCTAAAAAAGCATACTATATATTTAAAGCAAATAGAGATAAAAATTTCGAAATATTAAGTAATGAACAAAAAAAGAAATTTTTAGAAGCTAATCGTTGGTATTTACCAAAACTTTTAACAAGTGGTTACTCATATCAGCAAACTACTAAAGATAAAAAAGCTCTAAGTCAAGAAATTTATGAGATCTTTATAAACGATAAGGGCATACTTCTCGACGATGAAAACACCATAGCTATGCTAAAAAATATCTCACAAGATAAGAACCTGATCTCTAAGATAGATAATCTAAACTCCCTTAAAAGAGCATATGCTAAGCTAGCAGGCACTATACCTAAGCCAGAAGAGGCAAAAAGCTATCAAGAAAAGCTAAAAGCACTTGGTGAAGATATAGAAAAAGCAGAGATAGAGATAGCCAAGATATCACCTAAATTTAAACAAGAGCTTGGTATAAAGGATCTAAAACTAAGTGATCTCACAAGCCTTTTAAAACCAAATGAGCTCTTTGTAGATATGGGATATTATGACAAAAACTACTATATCTTTAGCGTGGATAAAAGTGGCGAAGTGAAGTTTGTAAAACTTAACGATAAAGATAGTGACAGAGTAAATACAACTATAAAAGAATTTAGAGCTGATATAGATAAGATCATAAATGCTACAGATGCAAACTCAAACAAAGCTTTAAAGGAGCTATATAACATCGTTATAACAAATGGCATAGGAGATAGGATAGATAAATTTAACTCTCTTATCATATCTACAGATGGAGCTTTGAGGCTACTGCCTTTTGAAGCACTTATGGATGGTGATAAATATCTCATAGAGAAAAAGCAGATACGCTATACGCCTTCAGCTAAAGAATTTATAAGAACACATAAATTTAATATCAAAGATGAAGGCAAAGATATCACTATGTTTAGTGATCCAAACTATGAGAGCAAGAGTGGAAAGAGTATGGAAATGGTTGCAGATACGCCAAATGTAAATAAGGCTGTGCAAACTAGATCTATAAAAAATATGGGGACATTTAAAAGACTAAGAGGCTTTAAGAAAGAAGAAGAGGTTTTACAAAGCTCATTTAGTGGCGTAAAACTTTTCTCTAGAGAGAACGCTAATGAAGAAAACATACTAGCAGTAAAGTCTCCAAAGATCTTACATATAACCACACATGGATACTTCATAAGTGATGAGAACATAACAAACCCTATGTTAAAATCAGGAGTTGCGCTTAGCGGTGCAAATATCGGCATAAAACAACAAACTGGCGAGGGTCTTGTAAATGCGCTTAAGCTATCTGGACTAAGCTTAGATGGAACCGATCTAGTTGTGCTGTCTGCATGCGAAACAGGCCTAGTAGATGTTAAAGACACGAGCTCTGTGGCAAGTCTGCCTAAGACATTTATACAAGCTGGCTCTAAAAATGTGCTAATGAGTCTGTGGTCTGTAGATGACAATAGCACGGTGGAGCTAATGAAAGAATTTTATACCGACACTAAAGGCAATGAGAAGAAATTTAACGAAGTTCTAAGAAATGCAAAGATCAAGATGATAAAGGAAGGCAAACATCCGTTTTACTGGGCTGCTTTTATAATGAGCGGAGAGTAATACGATAGTTCAAAACCATAGCTACTAGCGATGCCACATAATATCTTGTGGCATCGTGCTTCTTATGCTCCTTTCATACTTTATAATGTTTTAAATTTTTCAACGAAGTTTTGTTTTAGCTTATATAGTTTAAAACTGAGCCTAGGTGTAGATTTGTTAAAAATAAATTTTAATGGTTTGCTATTAGTAGCTCATATCAACTTTATTGAGTGCATATGTATCAGTTATCTTTGGAAATTCTTAAACAATAGAAGTAAATGCCTTAAGCAAAAACTTAGACCTTTTATCGGCAAAGGTCATCTTGAATGGATAAAGTTTTGTTTAAGTTGCATCTTTGTAAATAAAAATTTCGCCCGTCTGGCTAAGACCTTACAGCAAGCTCAACCTGAGCTTGCTAAGTAAGTTTATCAACATACTAAAAATGTTGATAAATATACTAGAAACTGGCATTAAATTTTCTTGGATTATAACAAATAAATTCATAATGTAACATACTGCATGTGATGTAATGTGCAGTACATGATGTAACATTCAGTATGTGATGTCACATGCAGCACTTGATGTAATGTATAGTACATGATGTAACATGCAGTAGGTGACGTAACGTATAGTATGTGATGTTATGTATATTTTCGCAGATGAGAGAGTATTAGGATAGGTGGATATTTATTTTTAGAAAGATATTATTGAAGTTGTATGTCTAAAAAGCGCTTGGCGTATATCTAATAGTGATGATTATAACGGCCTTATTTTTTTCATTGACCCTATAAATCACTGTATAGTTTTTAACAAATAGCTGTCTATAGCCCATATTGGCATATCTGCCAACTTTTCTAATAGCACCACGATTTGGCATCTCATCTAGGCTAAGAATAGCGTTTTTGATAGCCTCTAGCGTAGAGTTTGCAGCACCTGACGAGAGCAAAGATAGTGCGATATATTTATAAATCGCTTCAAGCTCTTCATAAGCTTGTGGTGAGATCAGAACTTTATACTTACTCAAGATACTTATCTTTTAAACTAGCAAAAACGTCTTTTGCTTCTAGCATCTTTGTATCTGCTGTTATCTTAGCTTCAGATGATGCGATGGCGCTATCTATATCGGCTGTGGCTACTAGCTTATCGTATGTCTTTATGCTCATCACAACCAAGTCTCCATAACCATTTTTAGTTACAAATATTGGTTCATCCTTGCTATTGCATAGCTGTGAAATTTCATTTGTGTTTCTAAGCTCTTTTATAGGTATTATTTGAGGCATATGCTATTTCCTTTTAATAATATGACATGATTATAGCATAATT
>CAUQCU010000092.1:0-7433 GCA_963516555.1 Campylobacter concisus
TTCACGATGCGTATAAGTTAGATAAATAATGCAAGATTTTATCCAATGGACGCTTGAGACTATAAGAAGCGAAAGATATATGAGCTGGATGGAGGAGAAGCGCGTCGAATGGACGCCTCTGCTCGCATCTAGGCTTAAATTTTTGCTTGATAGCAAGGCTTTTATAGTCATCTGCGACGATGAGCGAGAGTGGTTTGAAAACTATCTTTTAAGAAATATCAACCGCACAAAAAGCGAGCGTCCGTTTTTGCCATTTTTTAGCCTAAGATCGCTCTATCCAGCCTTTGATAGCGTCGAGACAAACGAGCAAAAACAGCTTTTAAAAGATATGCTAAGCCTTGCCTTTCCAAATGGCTACATCTTTTTTTACATCGGCAAGAGCATAGACAAGCGCGCAAATTTAGCCAAGACTGATGAAAACAGCTATATGTGGCTCTTTGACGAGCAGGCGCAAAACAGCTTCACGCTAAGCTCGAGCGATGAAAACTTAGACATCAAACTTCTAAATTTATATAAACTTTTTGACAAGAGTATAGACGCCGTGCTCTTTGCAAAGGTGATGCTCTAAATGCTTAATAAAATCGTCATAACAAGCGATTTTGAAAATTTAAAAGCCAAGCTTGAAGCCGAGTTTGGCGTAAATAATCTAAGATTTTTTATAAGCGATGATTTTTTGCTAGAAAATGCAAAAGAGGTCATCGCCGAAGCCTACATCGCCGAAAAAGATGAGAAAATTTTAGTTATCGAAGCGAAGTCTTTTCGCACCGAGGCTCAAAACGCACTTTTAAAGATCATCGAAGAGCCCCCAAGAAACATCAAATTTATAATAGTAACGCAGAGTAAAAATTTACTTCTACCAACGATAAGATCGAGGATGCTCATAGAAAATAAGCTCACCAAAAAGCCAAAAATGAGTGTGGAGCTAAATTTAAAATCGCTTAGCCTAAAAGAGCTAACAAGCTTTATCGATCAAAAGATAGCTGAGGAGCAGGCGCAAAAATTTGGCAAAAACGAGCTAAAAGAGCTTGTGGGCGCTATCGTGACAAAGGCGGTTGATAGCGGGTATAAATTTAGCGGCGAGGAGATGGAGTATTTTTTCTCGCTCATAAAGCTTGCTGATCTAAACGCCAAGTCTCATGCCGTTTTGACGCCACTCTTGCTTACTATCTTTGAGAAAGGACGACGTTGAAATTTTATAAGATAAATAACAAAAGCGACTTTGATCAAATTTGCAAGGCCATCTCGCCAAGTCCGGCTGGTGCGAAGCTCATGCAAGAAAAGAGCGAGATAAATTTTATCTTCATTGACGAGATAAAGACCCCAGCGGCAAATATCCTAAAGCAAGACGCACTTAGCGTTGGCGCTGAGCTTGTGACGCATAATGATACGATCTTGGGTCGCGAGAGCCTAAACAAAGCCCTGCTAATGGCGACAAATGCGCAGCTTAGGCAGTTAGCTAAAAAAGAGAAGCTGCAAGACTTTGGACTTAAAAAGCTTGCAGGTTTTTTAGAGACAAAATTTACAAAGCCAGCAAAGCCTCTTATAATGGGTGTGGCAAATATAAATTTAGATAGTTTTAACGAGCAAAGCCGCATAAATACTCAAAATGGCATAGCAAAAATCGAAGCCATGATCGAAGCAGGCGCAGACTATATCGATCTTGGAGGCGTTAGCTCAAGGCCAGGGAGCGAGTATTGCGGCCGTGAGGAAGAGTTTAGGCGTATAAAAGATATCGTGGAGGAAATTTACAAGCTAAATTTACATGAAAAGGTAAAATTTAGCCTTGATAGCTTTGATGAGTATTGCTTAGAATTTGCTTTAAACCACGGTTTTAAGATGATAAATGACATCACAGCAAATGCAAATTTAGCCCCGCTTGCTGCAAGATATGACGCCCAGTTTTGCATGATGCACATGCAAGGCGATCCTGCCACCATGCAGATCGCGCCAAAGTATAACGACTTAATTGGCGAAATTTCAGACTTTTTTGAGCAAAAGATCGTCCTAGCTAGGGAGCTTGGCGCTAAAAAGATAGTGCTTGATGTTGGCATCGGCTTTGGTAAGACGGCTGAGCAAAATTTACTGCTTATTAAGCATTTGGAGCATTTTTTGAAATTTGGCTGCCCGCTGCTAGTTGGTGCTAGTCGCAAATCAGTCATAAATCACTACTATAAAAGCGAGGTCAAAGACCGCTTGCCAGGCTCACTTTATCTGCACTTAAAAGCCTTTGAAAACGGCGCGCAGATCATAAGAACGCACGATGTAGCCGAGCACAGACAGCTTTTTAATATGCATGAGGCGATGAACCAAGCCACGCTTTGGTAGGGCGCTTGGCTAAAAAGAGGCTAGATGAAAAATTTACTTCCACCGCCTTGGATCAAATTTCCAAGTATAGATCCATTTTCCATCGGCTGGAGGATGGGCGCTGGTGAGGATTATAAGTTTAAATTTAACGACTGGCTTAAAACGCTAAGCCAAGATGAACGTAGCGAGTATCAGCAGCTCTTTGCTGAGCCTGCGACGTGGCGTGGCTACTGGGATGAGAGACTAGGCTCTGATGAAAGCACGCTTTTTATCAAAGATGAATTTGTCACCGATCTTTGGGAGCGTGAGCCTAGATATGAGTTAAAGTGGCTAAAAAAGCGCTACAACGCTGGCAAGGTGGATAAATTTTTACTATTTTGGGGTCATCAAAAAAGCGCAAATTTAAGTGCCAGCTGCCTTAGTCAGTGGTACGGCTCTAGTTTTTGGGAAGACGAGGTTCATTATGTTTGCGCCGAGCAATATATGATGGCGAAAAAGGCTCAGTGTTTTGGCGATAAAGAGGCTTTGGGGCAAATTTTATCCGCCAAAGATCCAGCGCAGATGAAGGCGCTTGGCAGGCAAGTGCGGGGCTTTGACGCTAAGGTCTGGGACGAGATAAAGTTTAGCGTCGTGCTAAATGCGAGCTATCTAAAATTTAGCCAAAATGCCCATTTGCGTGACTTTTTACTTCAAACTGGGAGTAAAATTTTAGTCGAGGCAAGCCCAGTTGATAAAATTTGGGGTATAGGCTTGGGCGCAAGCGATGAAAATGCGCAAAATCCTATGAAGTGGCGAGGGCAAAATTTACTTGGCTTTGCGCTGATGAGAGCTAGAGACGAGATAGTAAAGGTCTATAAAAATGTCCATTTATGTGACGCGAGAGAGCTAAATTTGGATCATTTATAAAGTATGTTTAAGATAAAATGCGGTGTAAATTTGGAGCAAAAATGACAAAACAAGAGTACGAAAAAGCGGTAGATACGCTAAATGCGTGGGCTAAGGCCTACTACGACGAGGACGAGCCACTTGCAAGCGACGAGGAGTATGACGCGCTATATCATGCGGTTTTAGCCTTCGAGCAGGCAAATCCCAGTGAAATTTCGCTATTTTCGCCGACTAAGCGAGTGGGCGGAGGCGTGAAAGAGGGCTTTAGCAAGGCAAGCCACATAAAGCGCATGTGGAGCATGGAGGATATCTTTAGTCTTGGCGAGCTTGATGCGTGGCTAAAGCGCGGCGATAAAGAGAATTTGATCTTTGTTGCTGAGCCAAAATTTGACGGAGCGAGCCTAAATTTACTCTATGAAAATGGCGTTTTAGTTAGGGCGATAACCAGAGGTGACGGCGTTACAGGCGAGGACGTGACGCAAAATGCAAGGACCATTAGCTCGGTGCCAAAGAGCATTAGCTACAAAGGGCTTATTGAAATCCGTGGCGAAGTCGTCATAAGAAAAGATGACTTTGAACTATTAAACGCAGAGCGCGCAAAAGAGGGCGAGGCGCCGCTTTCAAACCCTAGAAATGCAGCCGCAGGCAGTCTAAGACAGCTTGATAGCGCGGTCACTGCAAAAAGAAAGCTACTTTTCATACCTTGGGGAGTGGGCGAGCAGAGCCTTGGGCTAAAAGATCACAGCGAAGTGATGAAATTTGTGCGTGATCTTGGATTTGAGAGAGATGAATTTTTCAAAATTTTAAAAAAAGATGAGCTTGAGGCTGCGTATAACGAGCTCTTGGCAAATCGCGACTCAAAGAGCGTGATGATGGATGGCATGGTGATACGAGTAAATGACCTTGCGCGCTGTGAAGAGCTAGGCTACACAGTCAAATTTCCAAAATTTATGGTGGCGTTTAAATTTCCAGCCATTGAAAAGGTGACTAGGCTAAGAGATGTCGCACTTCAGGTTGGCAGAAGCGGCGTAGTAACGCCTGTTGGCGTGCTTGATGAGGTAAATATCGATGGTGCTAATGTAAAATCCGCCACCCTTCATAACTTTGACGAGATAGAGCGCCTTGGTGTCATGAAAAACGACTACATAGGCATCATCCGCTCAGGAGATGTGATACCAAAGATAACAAAGGTTTTTAAAGATAGACGAGACGGCAGCGAGCAAGCGATCGAGAGGCCTAAATTTTGCCCAGTTTGTGGCTCGCACCTGCTTGATGAAGGGGTCTTTGTAAAGTGCCAAAATTTAAGCTGCAGGGCAAGAGTGGTGGGCTCAATAATTCACTACGCATCGAAAAAGTGCCTAAATATCGACGGCCTTGGCGATGCGATCGTAAATTTGCTATTTGACAAGGGGCTAATTGCTTGCATAAAAGACATCTACGGCCTTAAATTTGATGATCTCATGGCGCTTGAGGGCTTTAAAGAGAAAAAGGTAAATAACCTTTTAAATGCCATTGAGGCTAGCAAAGGTGCGGAGCTATCGCGCTTTATCACGGGTCTTGGCTGCGAGCACATCGGCGAAGTGGCGGCTAAAAAGCTAGCAAGTAGCTTTGGACTAGGCTGGCTTGATGCTAGCTTTGAAGAGCTTGTCTCGCTTGAGGGCTTTGGCGCGGAGATGGCAAATAGCCTAATTGATTTTGCCGAGGTAAATAGGGACGAAATTTTAGCTCTTAGTCAGATCGTGCAGCCAAGCGTGACGCAGGTGCAAAGCATCTCAAACGCACTAAGTGGCAAGACGGTGGTGATAACTGGCACGCTAAGTCGCCCAAGGGACGAGATAAAGGCGGAGCTTGAGAGCTTTGGCGCAAAGGTTTCTGGCTCAGTTTCTAAAAAAACAGACTTCGTCCTAGCTGGTGAGGAGGCTGGCAGCAAGCTTGATAAAGCAAATGAGCTAGGTGTGCTGGTGATCGATGAGAGCGAATATGAGAGGCTAAAACTTGAGGTTTGATAACTACGTCGCAAGCGTTTTAAACATAAGTAGAAATAAGGCTAGCGAGCTTATAAAATCTGGCAAGGTGCTAGCAAATGGCGAAATTTGTACCAAGGTTTCAAGCGAGGTTAGCGAGGCTAAAATTTCACTGCTTGATGAAATTTACGTTGGGCGAGGCGCTTTGAAGCTAAAGAGCTTTTTAGAGGCGATGAAATTTAACCTAGCTGGCAAAAACGCACTTGATATCGGCAGCTCAACTGGCGGTTTTATGCAAATTTTGCTTGAGCGTGGCGTAAAGAGCGTGACTGGCGTCGATGTGGGCACTGATCAGCTAGATGCCAGCCTAAGAGGCGATGAGCGAGTAAAAATTTATGAGAAAACTGACGTCAGAGAGTTTGCTAAAACGCACAAAAATGAATTTAACCTCATAACCTGTGACGTGAGCTTTATCTCTTTGGCTGAAATTTTGCCTGCCATTTGTGAGCTAGCAAGCGAAAATTCGCTCATCATAACGCTTTTTAAACCGCAGTTTGAAGTGGGCGTTGGCGTAAAACGCAACAAAAAAGGCGTTGTCACCGACGCTAAGGCTGTAAATTTAGCTATGAAGCGCTTTGAAGTGCTAGCAAGTAGCTTGAAATTTGAACTGATAGCCTGCAAAGAGTGCGAGGTCAAGGGAAAGGAAGGAAATGCCGAATTTTTCTACGCTTTTAACAAAAGATAACATCACTGCCGTTGCGATCGGGCACTTTGACGGCGTGCATAGGGGGCACAAGCAGCTTCTAAAACAGCTTGGCGAGTTTGGCGGACTTGTCGTCATCGACAAAAACAAGGCAAACATCACGCCAAAGCTAAAGCGAGCCGAGTACTCAAACTATCCTTGCTTCTTGTATGATTTTGAGAGTATAAAAGGGCTTAGCGGCGAGGAATTTATCGCACTTTTAAAGAGGGATTTTAAAAATTTAAAAAAGATCGTTGTTGGATTTGATTTTAGATTTGGCAGAAACAGAGCGTGGGACAAGCACGATCTGAAGAGGATTTTTGATGGAGAAGTGGTCGTCGTTGATGAGGTTTGCTATGACGGCATGGGCGTGCATAGCTCCTCCATCAGAGAGCTGATACGCCAAGGCAACATCGATGAGGCAAACAGGCTAATAGGCAGGGAGTACTCGATCGAGGGCAACGTGATAAAAGGGCAGGGCATCGGCGCAAAAGAGCTGGTTGCTACGCTAAATTTAGATATAAAAAGCTATCTTTTGCCGCGCGAGGGCGTCTATGCGACAAGAACGAGGATGGGCTCATACACCTATGGCTCGGTCACTTTTATAGGCAACAGGCTTAGCACGGATGGAAATTTTAGCGTCGAGACGCACATTCTAGACGAGGTCGCGCCAAAAGTGACGAAGCATGTTGCTGTTTGCTTCATAAAACGTTTGCGCGATAATAAGAAATTTAATAATCTTAGCGAGCTAAAAGAGCAGATAAAACGCGATATAAACGAGGCTAGGCAGTGTGTGGGCGTGTGCGATCTCTTTTTTGGAGAGACGATGAGATACTTTGACGGATATGGAGCTGGTATATGAGAGATGAAATTTTTAAAGAGCCTATAAGCAAGCAGTTTGAATTTGATGACTTTGTGGCGAGCGTTTTTGATGATATGATCTCGCGCTCGGTGCCATTTTACGACGTTAGCTCAAATTTAAACGCAAAGTTACTGGCTAAAATTTTGCCAAAATCAGCAAAAGTGTGCGATCTTGGCTGCTCTACGGCAAATAGCCTACTTTTGCTAAACAACCTTAGAAACGACCTCGTGCTAAGTGGCGTGGATAACTCTGAGGCGATGCTTGCAAATGCAAAAAACAAGGCAAAAGCTTATGGGGCTGATATAGAGTTTGTCTTGGATGATATCTTAGAGTGCGAGCTAGAGGGCTTTGACGCGGTTTTAGCAAACTATACTTTGCAGTTTATAAGACCACCAAAAAGGGCTGATCTGGTGCAAAAAATTTATAACGGACTAAATGAAAATGGCGTTTTTTTGTTTAGCGAAAAGATCATCTTTGAAGATAAAAAGCTTACTAAAAGCGTCATAGAAATTTACGAGGACTACAAGCAGGCGCAAGGCTACTCACGCTACGAGATCGCCCAAAAAAGAGAGGCGCTTGAAAATGTGCTTGTGCCATACACTGAAGAAGAAAATAGAAACTTAGCCCTAAATGCTGGCTTTAAGCGTGTCGAGAGCACATTTAAATGGGGAAATTT
>CAUQCU010000093.1:0-7420 GCA_963516555.1 Campylobacter concisus
TTTTTAGCGTCCATTTTAGCTAGCTCGCCGCCTTTATCGACGATAGAGCCAAGCCACTTTATAAAATCGCCATATTTTAGCGTGCTAACGTTTGAGCTAAACTCCAAATGAACGTGCGTATTTATAAAGGCTGGGGCGATCACGCTCTCACCAAAGTCGCAAATTTTCGTATCTTTAAATTTCTTTTGCGCCTCTTTTTCGTTTGTAATTTCTAAAATTTTACCCTCATCAATGACAACACAAGAATTTCTTAAAATTTTTGGATTTTCTCCGCCAGTGATGATCTTTTTTGCTTTTAAAATTTCCATTTCTAGCCTTAAATTTTTGTTATTGTAGCGAAAATTTAGGAACGAAAATGTATAATTTGGGCTATTTAATCAAAAAGGAGTGACATGGATAAGAAGCTAAAAATAATGGTTATCCAAGGCCCAAATATCAACATGCTTGGCGCTAGAGAGCCAGGAATTTACGGCGTTATGAAGATGGAGGATATCCACTCTCAAATGAAGATCGTTGCCGATCAAAATGACGTTGAGATCGAGTTTTTTCAAAGCAACCTTGAGGGCGAGCTAGTCGATAAGATCCAAGAGTGCTTGGGCGATGCTGATGGTATCATCATAAATCCAGCTGCTTACACTCACACCTCTATCGCTATCCGTGACGCGCTAAGTGCGGTTGCGCTGCCGGTTATCGAGGTGCATATCAGCAATGTTTATAGAAGAGAAGAGTTCCGTCACAAAAGCCTTATCGCGCCAGTTGCAGCAGGCCAGATCGTGGGCTTTGGACCAGTTGGCTATCATTTGGCGATGATAGGCATGCTTCAAATTTTTGAGCAAATCAAAGCAGTAAGAGCAAATCAAAACGCACAATGAATTTCATCTTAAAGGACGAAAACGCCGTATTTTACGAGTGCGGCTACAGCTGCGACAATGAGTTTTTGCTATGCCTTGATGGCGTGAAATACTTTTTCACGGACGCGAGGTATTATTTCGAGGCAAAAAGCTGCGTAAATGCTGGTGTGGTCGTTCTTTTAGCGCAGAGAAATTTAATAAGCGAGGTCAGAGCATTTTTAAGAAAGATGAGGCCAAAAAGCCTTGTTTTTAACCCTGACGAGCTAAATTTGAGCGAGTTTAACGCGCTTAGCAAGGGCTTTAAGATAAATTTCAAGCCAAAGGCAAATTTCTCTAGACTAAAGAGGATTTGTAAAAGCGAAGATGAGATAAAAATTTTAAAAAGAGCTAGCGAATTTGGAGCAAAATGCTTTGATGAATTTGCTAAATTTGTGCGTGAAAATGGCGAAGGGATGAGCGAAAAAGAGCTTCATTTTAACGCCTCGCTCATCTTTAGGCAAAAAAACGAGCTAGGTCTTAGCTTTGATCCGATCGTGGCGATAAATGAAAATGCCGCAAAGGCGCACGCGCTGCCTGGGGATAAAATTTTAAAAAGGGGCGATTTGCTGCTACTTGACGCTGGAGTTAAATTTAAGCGTTACTGCTCTGATCGCACCAGAACTGCTTGCTTTGATGAAAATTTTAACTTTTCAAAGGAGCAGAAATTTAAAAATGCCAAGATGCAAGAAATTTACGAGATCGTAAAAGAGGCTCAGGCTGCTGCGATAAAGGTCGCAAGAGCTGGCGTGAGGGCGTGCGAGATAGACCTTGCAGCAAGAAGCGTGATAGCAAAGGCTGGATATGAAAAGGCCTTTTTTCACTCGACAGGACACGGCGTGGGCGTCGATATACACGAGCTTCCAGTCATCTCAGCAAGGAGCGAAATGCTCATAAAAGAGGGCATGGTTTTTAGCATGGAGCCTGGAATTTATCTAGAAAATGAATTTGGTGTGCGCATCGAGGATGTGGTGGTCGCAAGAGAAGGTGGGTGCGAGATCTTATGAGGCTAGCTGGAGCAAGAAAGATCGTAAAAAGCCGTTTTTGCCCTAGTTTTTTTCAAAAAAGAGATGAGTTTAAGTATGAGGCGCTAGTTGGCATGGGTGGAAACATCGGTGATAGCGCAAAGAGGTTTGATAAATTTATAAGAGCGATTACAAGTGATAGTAGGTTTCATGTAGTCGAAGTCTCGCCGATCCTTATAAATGCGGCGTTTGGCTACGAAGCGCAGGATGATTTTAGTAACGCTGTTATAAATTTACAAACATCACTGGCTCCTAGAAATTTGCTAAAAATTTTGGGGCATTATGAGAGTAAATTTAAGCGCGTGAGGACGTTTAAAAATGCGCCACGCACGCTTGATCTGGATATTTTGTATTTTAGTAAAAAAGTCTATAAGACGCCACGCCTTATCGTGCCACACCCAGGGGCTAGCAAGAGGCTTAGCGTGATCGTGCCACTAGGGCTTATGAGAGGTTAAAGGATATAAATGGCTACAAAATTTCATACTTTTACAGGTGAGAGCACCATCGAGGCTTTGAAAAAGGCTCAAGAAGCGTGCGGCGAGAAGGCCATACTCGTTACCACAAAGCAAATTCAAGCCAAAACGATAAACAAAAAGCCGCTTTATGAAATTTTAGTAAGCGTCGAAGAAGACGAGGTAAAGCAGCCGCCAAAGCCAAATGTAAAAGCTATAAACTATGAAAATGCCTACTCTAAATTTAGCAAAAACTACGAGTCGCCAAAACCAAAATTTGAGATAAAAGAGGAGCCTGCTAAATTTGAGGCAAAGACGACGTCGCCTGAGCCTTATGATCCAAACGAGAGCGTGCTTTTAAATATCTCAGACGTCGCAAAAGAGATAAGTGCGATCGCAAATGTCGATATGAACGAGATAAAAGAGCCAAATACAAATGGCATGAATAAAAAAATAGACGACGTAGCAAAGCAAGTAAGCGTGCTAAGCGAGAAAATAGGGCTGATAACAGATATGATCTGGGACGAAAAAGCCCCAAATCGAAACAATCTCTCGATCCCGCCAGAGTTTGCTACTATCTACAAGCTCGCAAAACAAAGTGGCATGAAAGAGGAGCATTTAGAGGCGATCATGCAAACGACGCTTGAAAATTTGCCAGTCTCTATGAAAAACAACCCAACCGCGGTAAAAAGGTACTTCTACTCGCTTTTGAGAAATATGCTACCTTGTAGAAAAGAGCTCGGCGATAAAAAACAGCGCATAATGATGCTAGTTGGTCCAACTGGAGTTGGCAAGACGACAACTCTTGCAAAGCTTGCGGCTCGTTTTGCATACGGCAACGAAAAGCGCTATAAAACGGGTATCATCACGCTTGATACGTACCGTATCGGAGCGGTCGAGCAGCTATTTCAGTATGCTAAGATGATGAAACTACCCATCCTTGACGTCATAGAGGTCGAGGACTTTCAAAACGCCATAAAGCAGCTTAGCTACTGCGACGTGATACTAATCGACACCACTGGAAATTCGCAGTATGACAAAGAAAAGCTTGAAAGACTTGATAAATTTTTAAAGCATAGCGGCGCAAAGATCGATGTAAATTTAGTCCTTTCAGCTGGCTCAAAGGTCGAGGATCTAATAGAAATTTATAATGGATTTTCATTTTTGGAGATCGACACTTTAATAATCACCAAATTTGATGAGACCAAAATTTTTGGCAATGTCTTTTCGCTCATATATGAGACAAACACGCCAGTTAGCTACTTTAGCGTGGGTCAAGAGGTGCCTGATGATCTTGTGGAGGCAAAGAGCGAATTTTTAGTAGAGTGCGTGTTTGACGGCTTTACAAAGCAAAAGGCTAGCGATGAATAACCAAGCGCAAAAACTACAAAATTTAGTTCAGTCTCAAAATAAGGCTAAAAATACGCATTTTATAGCGATTACAAGCGGCAAGGGCGGCGTTGGCAAGAGCACGATAAGTGCAAATTTGGCAAATATCTTGTCGCAAAATGGCTATAAAGTAGGGCTTTTTGACGCTGATATCGGCCTTGCAAACCTTGATGTTATTTTAAATGTTAAAATGGGCAAAAACTTGCTTCACGTGCTAAAAGGCGAGTGCAGTCTAAAAGATATCTTGATACCTATAAATAAAAATCTCATCCTCATCCCCGGCGAAAGCGGCGATGAAATTTTGAAATTTAACAATCAATTTTTATTTGAGAGATTTTTAGATGAGGCGAGCGAGCTTGATGGGCTTGACTTTTTGATCATCGACACCGGAGCTGGCATAGGCGGCAGTACGCAGCTCTTTTTAGAAGCAGCTGATGAGGTCGTCGTGGTGACTGTGCCTGACCCTGCGGCGATAACTGACGCGTATGCGGTCATAAAGATCGTCTCAAGATTTAAAAATAGCGAGCTTTTGCTTTTAAATATGGTAAAAAACGAGGCGGAAGCCACTAGAATTTATGAAAATGTAAAGCGAGTGGCAAATGCAAATATTGGGCCAAGCTTAAATTTAGAGCTAATTGGCTACGTGGCTTCTGATAAGAGCGTGGCAAGGAGCATAAAACAAAGGACGCTCTTTACAGATGACGAAGCTTACGGCTCTGCTAGCGTGCAGATCAAGCAGATTGCTTCGAATTTGCTTTATAGGTTGGAACGAAAAGTGCTTAAAGATGAGCAAAACAGGAGCTTTGGGGGCTTCTTTAAGCGTTTGATAGAACAATTTTAATGGAGATTGAGCTTTGCGTGCAGAAAATTTTATAGCATTTTTTACGGTTTGTGGATTTTTCATAGGCATAGTTTTTACCTTGCTAAAGGTGAGTGAGCCTATCGAAATGCTCGTTTATACGCTAGTTATTACTTTATTTTTTTACCTTATAATTCACATCGTGATAATGAACTATGTCGATGTAAAAAGGACTTTGAAGAAATTTTTTGACAAGCAAAGACATGAGGAGATCGCAGACTATCTCATCTCTGAGCTAAACGTTAGGGAAAAACGGATGGAAAATATCATGCTAAAAGTAACCACCGAAAATTTAGACTCTGGTAAGCAAAATGTACGAACTAAAGCAAAAGCAGCTTAACGCTTATAAAAGCACCATTAAAAAAGAGCAAGACGAGATCGTCTTAAAATACATGCCAGCTCTGCGTGCAATGGCGTTTAGACTAAAGGAGCGCTTGCCTTCAAGTATCGACGTAAATGATCTTATAAGCGTTGGCGTTGAGGAGATGATAAAGCTTAGCAGGAAGTATGACAAAGAGCAAAACGACTCATTTTGGGGATATGGCAAAAAGAGAATTTATGGCTCGATGCTTGACTACCTTAGAGCGCTTGATGTTGTTAGTAGAAGCGACAGAAAGCTAGTAAAGAGCATAAATACCGAGATAGATAACTACTTTAACACACACGAAGAAGAGCCAAGCGACGAGTATCTGGCTGAAAAACTAAATGAAGATATCGAAAAGATAAGAGAGGCAAGGGGTGTTAGCGGTATCATCACCATTTTGCCAATAGACGAGCAAATGGAGCTAATCGGTCAAAGCGATGTTGAAAAAAGCGTAGAAAAAGAGGATCTTATCTTAAAGATCGAAAGTGCGCTAAAAGACTTTGACGAACGCGACCAGATGATAGTTCAGCTTTACTACTACGAAGAGCTAAATTTAAAAGAGATCAGCGAGATAATGAATATCAGCGAGAGTAGAATTTCACAAATTCATAAACGTTTGCTTGATCGCATCAGACGCAGCTTGGGGGTTTAATGGCTGATATTTTAAGTCAAGAAGAGATAGATGCGCTACTTGAAGTCGTCGATGAAGACGGCGATACGAGCAATATCGAGATAGAAGAGAGCCCACAAGGCGAGCAAAAGCAGATCATTATCTATGACTTCAAGCGTCCAAACCGCGTCAGTAAAGAGCAGCTTCGTGCGATAAAAGGTATCCACGACAAGCTTGCTAGAAACCTAGCTAGTCAAATTTCAAGTGTCATGAGAAGTATCGTCGAGCTTAGGCTTCACAGCGTCGATCAGATGACATACGGCGAGTTTTTGATGAGCTTGCCAAGCCCAACTAGCTTTAACGTCTTTTCGATAAAGCCACTTGATGGAAACTGCATTTTAGAGATAAACCCAAGCATAGCATTTCCTATGATAGACCGCTTGCTTGGCGGAACTGGTGAAAATTTCGAGGCAAACAGAGAGCTAACTGACATCGAGGTAAATTTACTTGATGCGGTGCTTAGGATGATCATGCAGCGTCTAAAAGAGAGCTGGTCGATGATAACTGATATGTATCCAAACGTCGAGGCTAAAGAGAGCAGTCCAAATGTCGTGCAGATCGTATCTCAAAACGAGATCGTCATCATGGTAGTTATGGAGATCATCGTCGGTGGCTCAAGCGGTATGATAAATTTATGCTATCCGGTCATCTACCTAGAGCCGATCCTATCGCGCCTTGCAAACAGAGACATCATGCTTGGTGAAACGAGCGCTAAAAAGAGTAGAAACAAAGAGCTAAAAACGCTAATAGGCCGTGCTGAGGTGCTTTATGAAGCGATATTAGGAAAGTCTATCGTTAGCGTAAATGAGTTTTTAAATTTAAAAGAGGGCGATATCTTAAGGCTTGATAGAGGCGCTGATGATAAGGCGATCGTTTGCATTGATAAAAAAGAGGTATTTTTAGCTGAAGTTGGGCTTCATAGATTTAGAAAGTCTATCAAGATCGAGCAGCTAATCCGCTCTGATAAAGACGAGATCAAACACATCCTAGAAAAATACGAAGAAGAGCGAAAAGCAAAACTAATGGCATACGACGAGGCCAACGAACACAACAACGAAGAAGAGAGCGAAGATAATGACGAATGAATTTTTTAACATCTTTTCAAATGAACTAAAAGCGACCATCGAAGGGCTGACGGGCAGAGCGCCAGAGATCGGTGAGAGAAATGAATTTGACGCGCCAGCGCAAAATGGCATAAAACCGCCAGTTGTCATGGCTAGTGTGACATTAAGTGGTGACATCAATGCAAAAGCAGAGATCGCCTGCACGCCGGTGCTTATAAGTGCGGTTAGCGAGTGGATGATGGGCGAGGAGGAAATCTCACGTAATGAAAACCTCGGTAGCGACGAGCTTGATGCTGCAAAAGAGATATTTTCAAACCTCTTTAGCGCCTTTAGCACCTCTCTTGGAGCGCAAAAGGGCATGCCAAAGATCAGCTTTGAGGTGATAAATGTAAATTTCTTAGATGAAAACTCATCGCTTGATTTTAGCGTTTTTGAAAAGCTTTTTTTGTTTAACATAAAGATCGAGGATCTAAATGAGCATGTGGCTTTTGTCTGCGATCACACGCTTATGAGATTTTTCGAGCCTGCCAAAAGTGAGCCAGTAGATGCTGCAAAAGCCGCAGCTACTCCTCATGCACTAAAGGGCGAATTTAGCGCAGAAGAGATGAGAAACATCGGCCTTATCATGGACGTAAGGCTACCAATGCGTGTTCGTATCGGCTCAAAAAGGATGCTCTTAAAAGATGTGCTCACTATGGATATAGGCTCAG
>CAUQCU010000094.1:0-7412 GCA_963516555.1 Campylobacter concisus
TTTAGGCGGTATCTAAAGAACTTCTCGGTTGCGTTATTTTCGCCTTCTTCTATCTTGCTAAGGCTTACCTCGCTAAAAAATTGCGATGCGAAATTTATAAATTTATCCTTATCAAAAGCTGTATCATAGGCCAAGATGATAGCGCCATCTTTTTGTCTTGTCGCTTCAAGCGCTTTAAATTTAGCTTCAAATTCGTTTTTTACCTTCGTATATGATGAGGTTTGCGAGTAGTTTTGTCTTGAGAGGCTTTTAAATTCTTTTATATTTGGCACGATAAAGCCAAATATCATAATGAAGCAAACTATGATAAAAGCAAATATAAAAAGTAAAAGCTTTACAGGGTCGATTTTTTCTAAGCTCGTATCTTTTTTACTCATTATATCCCTCAGAATTATCAATCTTATTTGTGCTTATAAAGCCGTACCAGCCGTTTTTGCTCTGATAAAAGCTAGTGTTTGACGTGGTAAAAATCGACCTTAGCGGCGAGGCTAGGAGCTGGTTAAAGACATCTTTTGTTGGCGTTATACCGCGGATGATGAGCGAGTTTTTATCCATAAAGACCTCTTCGAGCGTGATGCTATCAGGCACAAGGTCAAAAAGATTATGTAGGCTTTGTTTTAGGATAGAATTTGACGTAAAGATGTCATTTGCCGAGTCTATCTGCACGGCAAGTTTAGCTGAAATTTCATCTGTAGTGACTATCTTTTGACTAAGCTCTTTTTGCTCGTTTGCTAGAAATTCTATATTTTTCTTGGTTGAGTAGTTTTTATAAACGATAAAGAAATTTGCCACCAAAAGCACCACAAAAATAAAGCCTATGAGCGTTAGCCAGAGCTTACTAAAGATAGATAGAAGCGGTCTTGGTTCTGGAGTGATGAAGCTAAATTTCATAGTGTTATCTCTTCTTGCATGATCTCGTTCATGATGTGATTTGTATTGATCGGATAGGCCGAAGTCTCCACAAATAGCTCAGACTGCAGGTATTGTAAAAAGGTAGCGCTTGTCTTTGTGTTTTCAAAAACGATGATCTGCTCGATAAAATCGCCGCCGTAGATCGGATTTTCATAAAATTCTTTCATAGCCTTTGCGATGTAGTCAAACATCTTCATATCACGTCCAAATATCGCCACCGACTTTTCGACGTTTGTCGAAGTTGGCATGTTTAGCTCGTAGTTTAGATCTTCAAATTCTTTTGGCTTGTCGTCACTTAAAAAATCATCTAAACTCTTAAAATCATCAAGCGCCGTTGCACCATCTTCTTCTTTGACGATGAGATTGTCGATGTCTGTTATATCCTCTTCTTTTAGGCTTTCGATCTCTTCGTTGCCCTCTTCAGCGTCGCTCATATTTAAAAACGTCGAGAGCTTCATCTGCTTATCTTTAAATATCGCAAGGGCAAAAGAGTGCGAGTGGATGTAGAGATATAGCGTGGTTTTAGGTGAAATTCCACGCTTTAAAAGCTCGTGAAAGAGCAGAGCGATAGGTGAGTAGATAAGATCGACGCTGCCTTGCCCAAAGAGGTTTTTATATTTTCTTACGGCACTTAAATTTGCATATATGCTCCAGCTATCTTGCATCACAAGGCTGGTTAAATTTTGCGTGTTGATGTTAAATTTTTTGTATTCGTCAAAGTTGGCAGTAGGCAGAGCACCTTGTGAGTCGTCGTTAAAAAAGACCGAAACATAGACGCCAAAATAAGCCTTCTCTTGCTCTTCTATGTATTTTAAAACTTTTTCATCAACATTTTCGATGCTTATGTCGGTAAATTTAGCATTTGTGGTTTTTATAAGCTTGTCATTTCTAAAGACCTGACCGTAGAAAATGCACTCGTTGCCCTCGATCACGACGCTTAAGAAAAGGTTTGAAAAAAGCTTTTTGATGCTAAAAGACATAACTCTCCTAAATTTAGTGCATTATTTTTGATATGTTAGCTAAAAAGGGATTAAATAAGTTTAAAACAGCTCGTTTTTTAGTTTTACAAAGGCCTCTTTCATCTTTAGAGCTTCGCTTTTTAGCTCATCATCAAGCAGGGTAGAATTTCTTAAGCTCTCAAAATCCTCTATCATCACATCGCACATCATTTTGATACGCTCATTATCAGCCTTGCTGACGCCACTTTGGCTCATTTTTTTGATGCGCTCTAAATACTCTTTGCCGTTTTTTATGTATGAGCTAAATTTCATAGCTGCCTTGCTTTGATTAAGCGTGGTGGCGGCCATTTTGTTGTAGATGTCTAGATCAAGGGCTTTTTGGCTTAAATTTATAGCCTTTTCGTACTCTTTGCTCTCGTAGTAAAATTTCGCTTCAAGGGCGAGTTTATAGGAGTTGTCGCTGTAAAAAAATAGCCCAAACAAAGCTACTATGAAAATGGCTATAAAGATAGAAATTTTATTTTTCATAAATTTCGTCCAAAATTTCTCTTATCTCGTCGCTTATTTGCGGATTTTTATGTGCATATTTTTTCCACCAAATTTTTAAATTTGACCTAAAGTCCTCTTTGTTTTGTAGCACGCTCTTGCCGCCGTCATTTTGTGAGGCCTGCCAAAGCTCGTTTTGTATCTTCTCCTTTGCCTCTTTTTGCTCTAAATTTGCCACGCTAAAAGGGGCTGAGAGGCTAAATTTTATAGTTGAAAATGGCTTTGGAAGTATCATCTTATCCCAGCTTTTAAACTCCCAAAACGAGTTTGCTTCGAAATTTAGCGCGTAAATTTCACAAGATGACTTTTGTGCGATCACCGCAGCGCCGTCTGCTACGCTATGTCTTGGTCCGCGTGGCCCATCTGGTGTGATGATAACGTCATGGCCTTGCTTTATCTCTCTTAGAGCCTCTATAAGCGCCCTTGCACCGCCTTTTGAGCTGCTGCCTCTAATGGTGCCAATGCCAAAAAATTTGATTATTTTGGTGATGAGCTCGCCATCTTTGTGGTCGCTGATTATCACCTTTCCCTGTTTTCTGTTTTGGCTGCTCCACCAGCGTCTGTAAGCAAAGCTCATAAAGCTAAGTCTGCCGTGCCAAAAGACGACGACGCAGCCATTTTGTGGTAAGAAATTTGGAGTGTAGCTCTTTTTGCAGGTTAGAAAAATGAGCCACATCAAAATGTAGATGAAAAAGACGCCTACGTTTAGGGCGACCTTTTCAAGGGTGCTTTTAAATTTGCAGCTCGCCATACAAAACCATTCGTTTTGGATTTGTGATCTTTACCTTTTGCGTAGTGCCAAGAAGCTCTTCGCTGCCATCAACTTGAACTAAAAAGTTGTTAAAACTTCGCCCAGCAACGCCGCCATTTGCCCTTAGCTCTTCAAAATATACATCAAAAATTTTATCTTTTTGTGCTGCCACGATCTCGTCTAAAATTTCGCTATGGCGATTTTGCAGGCGTGTTAGCCTTTCTGAAGCTGTTTTATCATCTATTTGATTTGTAAAAGTAGCTGCTTTTGTAAGCGGACGAGGTGAATACTTAAAGCTAAAAATTTGCTCAAATCTAACTTGCTCAAGCACGTCCATCGTATCTTCAAATTCGTTATCGCTCTCGCCTGGAAATGCGACGATGATATCAGTTGAGATGCTAACATCTGGGCACATCTTTCTAAGTCTTAGCGCGCGGTCTAAAAACCACTCTTTTGTGTATCCGCGCTTCATTTCACGTAAAACTTTGGTGTTTCCGCTTTGAAGTGGCATGTGCATAGACTTGCAAATTTTGGGGTTATTTGTAAAAAATTCAAGAAATTTATCATCCATGTGAAGTGGATGCGGACTTGTAAATCTTATCCTCTCAACGCCCTCTATCTCGCTTATCTTCACTAAAAGATCGCTAAAATCGATATTTTCTTGCACGCCTGAAAATCTTTTGCCGTAGTTATTGACATTTTGCCCTAGTAAAAATATCTCTTTTGCGCCGCTTTTTGCAGCCTTTTCTGCCTCTTTTAAGATGAGGCTTGATGGGATGGAAATTTCATCGCCTCTGGTGTGTGGGACGATGCAGTAGGTGCATTTTTTATCGCAGCCGATTGAGATATTGATGTGGCTTTTATATGGCGAGCCTCTAAACTCGCCAAATGCGTATTCGCTCTCGTCGTGGTTGATGTCGGTTGAGATAAATTTAGGCGTATTTACCGCCTTTGTGATCTTGCTAACATTTCTTGCGCCAAGGACAAAATCAACATAAGGTGCGCGCTTAAAAATTTCACTACCCAAATGGCTTGCAGTGCAGCCGCAAACGCCTATCTTTGCACCTCTTTTTTTGGCTTTTTCAAAGGCACCGACCTCGCTAAAGAGCTTATGAACTGGCTTTTCACGAACCGAGCAGGTATTTATAAGGATTAAATCAGCTTCTTCAATATTTTGTGTTAAGGAGTAGTCTTCTTTTTGTGAGAGCTCGGCTATGATATGCTCGCTGTCACGAACATTCATAGCACAACCTAAAGTTTGGATAAAGAGTTTTTTACTCATTAAAGTATATGCACTTCATACATATAATCGCTATCATCAAGACCGTATTTCACGGTTCTGTGATAAACGCTTAGCCCTTTTTCTTCAAAGTGCTCGACTAAGGCGATTAGTTGTTTGTGCGTGTTTTCTTTATCAAAATAGAAAATTTTCTGACCCTCTTTTTCGACAGCTGCCTCTATCTTTTCTAGTGAAATCGTTTTTGGTTTTGCGTCTAATTCGGCTCTTGCAAGTTTTAGCTCCATTTTTAATCCTTTCAAAATCTTAAATTTTAATCGGTCAATATACCCAAATCATCATAAAAAAAGGATTAAATAAAAGTTAATAACAAGCTTAATCTTATTAAAAGTATGGCTTATGTATAATTTCAAAACTTCACGAAAAATCCCCGAAATTTATCGTCACAATGGAGAAAAAATGGAAAGAATTTCAGATATCATCGAGTCAATTGCAAATGAGAAAAATTTAGAGATAGAAGATGTAAAAGAGCGCGTCATAAGAGCCTTGATAAACACTGCAAAAAGGGTTTATGGCGAAAATTATGAATATGATGTGAGCATCGATGCAAATAAAAATTTAAAGCTTTATCAAAAAATTTCAATCGTAGCAAACGACGATGAGAGGCTTGCTGAAGACAATGAGCACTTTTTAAGCTTAAAAGAGGCTAAAAAGATAGATAGTGGCGTAGAGATCGGCGATGAGCTCACTTACGAACTAAGCCTTGATAACCTTGGCAGAACCGCAGCTCAAACACTTCACAAGGAGCTTGAGTATCACATCCAGCGCCTAGTCGAAGAGAAAATTTTACAAAAATATAATGAGATGAGCGGTCACATGGTCTTTGGTCCGGTTGTTAGAGTTGATAACGACGAAAACACCTTTATCGAGATAGATGAGCTTCGTGCCATCTTGCCACGTAAAAACCGCATAAAAGGTGAGAAATTTAAAGTAGGCGACGTGGTAAAAGCGGTCATTAGAAAAGTTTTTACAGATAAAAATTTAGGCATAAAGGTCGAGCTTTCAAGGACTTCACCTAAATTTCTTGAGGCGCTGCTAACTTCAGAGGTACCAGAGATAAAAGACGGCGGCATCATCATTCAAGGAAGTGCGAGGATCCCTGGCGAAAGGGCAAAAGTAGCACTCATCTCGACCACTCCAAACATCGATCCAGTCGGCGCGACTGTCGGCACAAAGGGCGTTAGGATAAATGCCGTAAGCAAAGAGCTTCACGGTGAGAGCATCGATGCGATCGAATACACCACAGAGCCAGCGATCTTGGTAGCTCGCGCTATGGCGCCTGCGATCATCACATCTGTAAAGATCGAAGAAAACAAGGCGATCGTGACACTTGCGAGCGAGCAAAAGAGCAAAGCTATCGGCAAAAATGGTATAAATATCCGCCTTGCAAGCATGCTAACTGGCTATGAGATCGAGCTAAATGAGCTTGGCTCAAAAACTAGCAGCAGCGACGAAAATGGCGAAATGGTTAAAGATCTAAAAGCACTCTTTGGTGATAACTAATGAAATTTCAAATAAGAAAAGCGACTGAGGGCGATATAGACGTGATCTGTGAGCTTGTAAGAGAGCTTGCAAGCTATGAAAAGATGAGCGATCAAGTCACTTTTACTAATGAAATTTTTGCAGACTCTATCTTTAATAAAAATCACGCAAAAGCCCTTATCTGCGAGAGTGAGGGCAGGGCGATAGGATATGCTATCTATTTTTATACGTTTTCTACATTTTTAGGGCTTGGCGGGATCTATCTTGAGGATATTTACGTCAAAAAAGAGTTTAGAAATCAAGGCATCGGCAAGGCATTTTTTAAATTTCTAGCTCAAATTTGCAAGGATGAAAATTTAAAAAGGCTTGAGTGGTGCTGCCTAAACTGGAATGAGCCAAGCATCAAATTTTATGAAAGCATGGGTGCTAAAAATCAATCTCTTGAGTGGAGAACCTACCGCTTAGATGGCGAAAATTTAGAAAATTTATTAAATTTATAGCTTATTTTAAAAGTAGGGCAGTTAGTTAAAAGCTCAAATTTGCTTTGAAATTTGAGCTTGCTGTGATTAAAATTTATATGTATATCCCATATAAAGACCGACATTTGTCTCTTTTATTTTTGAATTATCATATTTTGCTATAGAGCGATATTTTGTTCTATCAGCTTTTATGCCAAATTCAACTGCATTGCTTTCATTGATAGAGTACTCAGCGCCAACTCTTGCACCTAATATCCAGCCAGTTGCATTGCCTTTTTCAGAGCCATCATGTGTGTCAAATACATCCATTTTAAGTTTTGAAAAACCAGTATAACCACCAAGAACTAGTTTAAGATCTTTTGCTACGCTCGGAGTATAGTCAGCCCCAACTATAAATTTATGAGTTTTCCATTTTACTACTGTGCCATCTTCATCACCAAGTGACTTTTTGGCTTGAAAGTCATATATGTAAGCACCATAAACTCTAGCTACGTCAAAGTCGTAACCAGCTTTTAGACCAAGACCTGGTTGTGCTTTTTTGACTTTTGATGTGCCATTATCGCTATTTGCTTTTAATTTTGAACTAAAAGAGTAATCTCCTTCAACTCCTACAAAGGCTCCTTGCGCTAAAGCAGCGGCACTAGCTAGGCTTAAGCCTAAAGCAACCTTTAAAACTACATTTTTCATTTTTACTCCTTATTTAAAAAATGTTACGCGGCTATTTTAGGTTTTCTTATATTAAATAAAGTTTAAATATTCAATGAAATTAATAAAAAACATAAAATAATTCAATTGTTTTCTTATCAGAATAAAATTTATAAAATCACTCGAAAAAAGGAGTGTAAAGTGGCTAAGATGACAAAACGTGATATGGCTTATCATTTAGACGTTGATGTCGCAACACTTTACAACTGGCGAAAACACAAGCCAAACCTTTATCGTATCGTGATGCTTGGATTTAAATTTGACGAGCTTATCGAGCAGAG